>JAAYKO010000040.1 GCA_012522345.1 Acholeplasmataceae bacterium
TCCTCTAAATGCTTTTTAGCTATTATTACTTTTTGCCTTCTTGTAATTTTCATAAAAAAATACCCCCAAACTCAATTTTATAATACATTATTTGTACTATAAGTCCAAGTTTTGGGGGTAAGATCATTCAATATGGTAGAGGCAAAGGGATTCGAACCCATGACCCCTTGCACGTCAAGCAAGTGCTCTCCCACTGAGCTATGCCTCCATCTTTGTTAAAGAATTTTTTAGGTGATATATACTATCAAATTGATTTGATCTTTTATTTTAAGAAGTCCTTAACATTATATCATAAAGATTATATCTAGTAAATTTAACGCTTTTGATAAAATAACTTGACAAGCCTAAGTAAGTAAGTTCTCTTTAACGTTTTTAGCGCTTTTAGTCTCTAATTTAAGCATCCAGTAAACTAAGGCAAAACCAACAAAAAGTAAAGCTGCACCAATAATCCACTGAGGATAATTAAATGAAGTGATTTTAAACTGTTTATTCAGTAAAATCATAATCGCAAAAGGTGAAGCAAAAAGCATTCCTGTCACACTAAAATAAAATTGTGATTCAAATTTTGTTAATAAAGCTTTTACAGCTTTTAAAGCGAATATTACACCGATTAAAAACCCAACTACTAAAACTACAAAAGGTAAAATGTAGGGAATAATTTCTTTAAATTGAAAATAAGCTAGATGGGTGAAAACACTTTTACCCATCGCTAGGATGTGACCATAATAGCCTAATATCACAAGCATCATTGAGCCGCTTATTCCGGGTGCTATTGCTGAAAAGGCAACAATTAAACCGAGGATAAATAAAATTAGATAATAAAGAAAACCATCATGAATTTTGGAAGATGAATTTAATAGTGGTAAAGTTATTATTACTGCAAAGCTAATGATGAGAATTACAATATTTAATAGATTAAAATTGTTTTTTAACTTGTTTAAAATTGGTTTTATGCCTCCAAACAGCAGGCCAATAAAGAGTAATGAAAGGGCTAATGGATATGCTTCATAGGCATAACTTAAAAGAATGAAACTACCTAAGATGCCAAGAAAAATTCCAACCAAGATTTCCCAGACAGAGAGAATCGCTTTGATTGGATGTTTTAAAAAAAGGTTAGCAGCGTTGACTAAACGTTCATAGAGTTCAAAAATAACCATTAAAGTGCCGCCGCTAACTCCAGGTATTACATTGGCTGTTCCGATTAAAAACCCTTTTATTCCTGAAAATAATTTATTCATCAATTTTTGCTAGTCCATTTTCAATTAAAAGATTTTTGATTTTCTCCATCGCTAACTGCTCATCGCCGCCATTAATCTCAAGAGTAAAAGATTGACCTCGATACATCCCGAGGCTCATTAAGCCCATGATTGATTTCATGTCAATAGTACGGTTGTTAGCAGTCACTTTTATTTCCGACATAAACTGATCAGCTACAATAACAAGTTCTGTTGCTGGTCGAGCATGGATTCCTTTTTCACTAACTACTACAAAATTCTTTTTTATCATAATATCCCCCTTAAATCTTTAACTATTTCTTCTGTGTTTGTCTTAAAGGTTACAACAAGTCTATTTTTTGAAGTAAATATTCCATTAGTATATTCTTTAAGCTCTTCCAATTTAACTCTTTTTAAATCTTTTACTTCGATTCTAACTCGACTTTGAACTTGTTCTACACTAACGATGTTGTCCCGGCCTATTAATCCAATAATCGCTTCTGTTTCTACTAATAAAGGCTTTTTTGTTTGGCTAGTCTTTTTAAAGAAAAAAACTAGCAAGAAAACAATCCCAACCAATAATAAAAGGCCAATAACGCCAAGAGCAATTTTTAATTCAATTGATATCAATGCAGAAATCATATTTTGCAACCTCACTTTATTATAATTAAAAATTTAAATATTTACAAGTGAAATTCTTTGTTGTAGTGTTATAATAGTAATTAATAGATAAACTAATAGGAGTAATTCAATGACCACTTTTATTGAGTATTTAAAATACGCTTTATTGGGATTAATTCAAGGAATCGCTGAAATTCTTCCAATCTCTTCTTCAAGCCATTTAATGTTGTTTCAACATCTTTTAAAAGTTGACTCACCGGGACTAACATTTGAAATGTTTACCAATATGGCTTCTTTTATAGCTTTATTAGTTTTTTTTCGCAAAGAAATTCTTTCACTGCTTAAAAGTTTTTTTTCTTACATTTTTAAGAAAAATGAACGCTCTGAAAATAAAAAGCAATTCTATTATGTTATTAAACTAGTTATCGCAATTCTTCCAATTGGGATTTTAGGATTAATCTTTAAAGATCAAATTGAAAATCTTAAAAGTTTACTCTTTGTTGGAATTGGTCTTTTTATCACAGGTTCACTGCTTCTAGTTACTTATTTTACTCGTAATTTAAGAAAAGAACTCGCTGAGGTTTCATTCGCTTCAAGTGCTTTAATCGGTTTTTCTCAAGCTTTTTCACTACTACCTGGGATTTCACGAAGTGGTTCAACTATTGTAAGTGGTAGAGCTACTAATCTTTCTTTAAAAACAATTTTAACTTTCTCTTTTTTATCGTATGTTTTAATCAGTTTGCCGATAAGTGTTTTAAGCATCTACGATGCGTTAAAAGCGAGTGAACAGATTAATATTGGTGGCTTTATTACAGCCTTTATCATTACATTTTTAGCGACATTTTTTACTGCTAAGATAGTAATGAAAAGACTTAAAATAAAACATCTAATTTATTTTGGAATCTATTGTCTTTTAATCAGCAGCCTAGCGCTTGTTTTACACTTTATTTAAGAAACATTGCATCGCCAAAAGAAAAGAAACGGTAGTCTTTTAAAATAGCTTCTTGATAAGCCTTTAAAATATGTTCTTTAGTTGAAAAGGCACTAACTAAAAGTAATAGTGTTGATTTTGGTAAATGAAAGTTTGTTATTAAAGCATCGATAACCTTAAATTTATAGTTGGGATAAATGAAAATATCTGTTGTAAAAAAACCAGCTTTAAAACCACCATTAAAGTTTGATTCTAAAGCGCGAACTACAGTAGTGCCAACAGCAATCATTCTTTTTTTGTTTTTTAAGGCAGCATTTAATTTGTTTTTAACATTTTCACTAATATAATAGCGTTCACAATGCATTTTATGATTAGCGATATCTTCTTCTAAAATAGGTCTAAATGTCCCCAATCCGACATGAAGAGTAATTTCAATAATCTCTACTCCTAAAGACTTTATCTTAGTCAATAATTCTTTTGTAAAATGAAAGCCTGCTGTTGGAGCGGCAACACTTCCAGGATTTTTCGCATAAACTGTTTGATAGCGCTCTTTATCGACAAGTTTTTCATAAATATAAGGTGGTAACGGCATTTGACCAAGTTGCTCAAGGACTTCTAAAAATATTCCTTGATAAATCATTTCATATAAAATAATCCCTTCACCTAAATTTTCTAAACATCGCGCCTTTAGAAGGCCATCCCCAAAACTTATTATTTGGTTTTTCTTAACTCTTTTGGCTGGTTTGGTTAAACACTGCCAGAGATTGTTTTCATTTTCTAAGAGTAGTAATTCAACAACACCACCAGTATCTTGTTTCTCACCGATCAATCGAGCCGGAATAACTTTACTGTTGTTGATGATTAAACAGTCATTTTCCGTAAATTCTGCTAAAACTTGATAAAATAAATGATGCTCAATCATCCCAGTCTTTCGATCCATTATCATTAGCTTTGAGTGGTCCCGCTTATCTGTCGGATGTTGAGCTATTTTTTCTTGTGGCAAAGGATAATCAAATTCTTGAGTTTTCATTCTTCAAATAATCCTTTAAAATACTTGATATTTAATAATTGATAGCTTTTTTCAAGCGCCACACGCCCCCGAGCAGTTCTTTTAATAAAACCTTCTTGGAGTAAATAAGGTTCATAAACATCTTCGACTGTTGTTGGCTCTTCACCGATTGAAGCACTAACCGATTCAATACCTACTGGACCACCATCAAATTTTTCAATAATCGCTTTCAGGTAGCGTTTATCAGTATGATCAAGTCCGGAATCACTAATGCCGAGTTTCCCTAATGCATGATTTGTAACTTTTAAGGTAATCTTTCCGTCACCAATAATTTCTGCAAAATCTCGGACTCTGCGAAACAATCTATTAGCAATTCTAGGAGTTCCTCTACTTCTTTTAGCTAGTTCAATTACCGCTTTTTCTGCGATTACTGTTTCATAGACACCAGCCGTTCTTCTAACTATTTGACTCAACTCATCTTGATTATAAAATCCTAATCGCATTACAACTCCGAAACGTTCTCTAAGCGGCGCACTTAAATCACCAAATCTCGTGGTGGCTCCGATTAAAGTAAAAGGTGGCAAATCAATTCTAATTGACCTCGTTTGAGCATCTTTGCCAATCAAAATATCAATGACATAATCTTCCATCGCTGCATATAAGACCTCTTCAACAATTCGTGGTAAACGGTGAATCTCATCAATAAATAAGACATCTCCAGGATTTAAGCTTGTCAAAATAGCTGCCAAATCACCGCTTCGTTCAATTGCAGGTCCACTTGTAATTTTAATTGAAACATTCATTTCATTGGCAACAATTTGGGCAAGCGTGGTTTTACCAAGCCCTGGGGGCCCATAAAACAAAATATGGTCAATTGTCTCGCTCCGCTTTGTCGCTGCCTTAATATAGATATCAAGCATCTCTTTGATGTCTTTTTGGCCAATATATTCAGTTAATCGTTGAGGACGAAGTGTTTTTTCTTCATCTTCTTTTAACATTAGACTTGTTACAATCCGATCTTCTTTTTTCATATTTCACCTATTTTATTAGAAAGGCCAAAGCCTGCTTAATCATCTCTTCAATTGGTAAGGTATTATCAATTCTTTTTATTGCTTTATTGATTTCTGTCCTAGAGTAACCTAAAGAAGATAGCGCCTCAATCACTTCGCTAGTTTGAAGGTTGATTATAACAACCTCTTTTGCCAGTTTACCCTTTAAATCCAAAATAATTTGTTGAGCACTTTTAGGACCGATACCAGGAAATTTTGTTAAGTACTTTACATCTTCAACTTCAATTGCATAAATTATTTTATCTGGTTCTCCACTTGCCAAAATTGAAAGCGCACTTTTAGGACCAATGCCACTAACGCTAATTAATTTAATAAAAAGATCTCGTTCTTCTTTTGAGAGAAATCCATAAAGATTATTGATGTCTTGTCTTACATAGTGATGCGTAAAAATTGTAACTTCATTTTCTAGCTGATAGCGATAACTATTAGGAGTGATAACTAAATAGCCAATGTCGTTATTTTCAATAATTACAAATGTTGGTTCAACACCTTTAATGACACCTTTTATATATCCATACATTTTATCAACCTCTTTTACTATTATATCATTTTTAAAATGTTCTTTGTTGAGAATCTTACCTAGTTTAGTTTAAGTAACTATTTCAAATTAATTCCTTGTTTTATGATAACTAGTGATGTTTTGTTTATTTAGTCACATATAATTATACCAAATAACAACAGATATGTTATAATTATTAGAGAAAAGGAGGGACATTTAAATGACTGAGATTGCAAAAAACTATCTTACTTCTCAACTCAAGCGTTTGGATGAGCTTTTTAATAATGTCCCTACCGCAAAACAGGCTTGTATCGACTTAAATCATACCTTTAAAGATACAGTTAATCAAATTGAATCCTTAAAAAAGCAAATTGAAATGTTTGATGCTGAGTTTAATGCTGCTCAAATTGAGATTATTAAAAGTCGCCATCTCTCAGTACAACAAATTGAAAACAATTATCAGCAAGCAATTATTAGCCAAAATGATTATTATCAAGTTGAATTTGGCAAATTACCAATTCGACAAAAAGAAAATCACCAAAAAACTCAAAAAGCGATATTAGATTTAATAAAAGACCGCCGCGCCTACGGGAGTTTGATTCAAAAGGAAATTGCGGGATATAAGCGTGATAAAGCCGCAAATGAGCAGAGTCTGGAAAAATCATTAGCTGAAAAAAAAGATAATTATTTGACTGTTCTCAGTACACTTTATGATAAGAAAACAAGCGAAACCTTTAAAATTAACGCGAGTTATCATGAGTTGCTAACTGATTATCACCATGAAAATAAAACTCGCTTAACTCAAGAAACACTTCAACTTAATGAACAAGACCAAGTCCTTGATGAATCATTAAAATTTCATGAAAAGGACAATGTCATTGCTAGGCAAGTGTATTTTAACACCTTAACCAAGTTAAACAATAAAATAACTCAAACGCAAAATCTATATAAGAAAATATTGAAGAAAATTGAAAAAACTTATCAAACAAAAATTGAGCAAGCTTTAAAAGAACTCGAAGCAAAAAAAGCTGAAATTGATGAGCAGACTTTAGAAATTCAAAATAATTTTGAAACTGCATTTAAACAAATTGATAACAAAAGTGATCAATTAAAAATTGAGTCAAACGAGGAAGAGCTTAAACTTAAAAACAAATATAATCGCGATGTAACCGCGATTAATATTGAATTTCATAAGCAAAAAGATTCACATGATCAAAATTTAATTGATTTAAAGGCAGAATATGATAAAGCTGTCGGTCTAAATATCGATTACAAAAGAGCAGTTCGCAGTTTTAGAAATGATTATCAGCGACGCAAAAACAAAATGTTAAAGGTCTTTAGAGTTTTAGAGTCAGAGACTGAAAAACAGTTGAAAGTTCTCAAGAAAAAATATTTAGAACAAAGAATTGCCCAGAGCAAAGAAAATATTAAAAAACATGAACAATACCGTTATCAATTGAACCTTTTAGATAGAAACAAAAACAACTCTTTAAAGTATAAAAAAGGGCTTTTTAATCATCATCAACAAAATTATGATAAACAAATCTGTATTTTCAACAAAAAGCGAGAATTAGAAGAAAATATTATTGATGGTCGAATGCAACTTGAAATTATTCCACTCGAAAGCCAAGCATCTCTTGCAAACCATATTTATGATCTAGAAGCGAACTATCAAAGTGTGGAACAAAACTTTTGGCGTGAAAACAATCAGCGGCAAAAAGCTTTAATTGAAAAGAAATCAAAACATGCCGAAATTGATTTGATGAAAAACCGAGACAAAATTAATATAAAACATAATTATGATATTAAAATTGTTGAAATAAACAACTATTTAGACATGGAAACAGAAAAGAACAATTTAGTTTTATTAAAACGAGTTCTCCGTTATGATAAACAGATTAATGAAGCCGATTACAATATCAATGCTTTAAAAAGCAAACATAAACAAGAACTTAAAGCTGAAAAAAGTCTTACTGAGGAAGAAAAACTTAATACCTTACAGAAAATTACTGATGAAGAGTTTAATTTAAAGGGAGCTCTTTTAAGTGCTGCCTTAGCCCACAGCATTAATAAATCAAAACTAACTTACCAAAGAGAGTTGGGCTTTGTAACTACAAAAGAGACAGTAAAAAGTGCTAGCATCGATTACGCACGACAACAAAAAACACTCTCAAGTTATTTCCAAGTACTCAATCTTATTTGGCAAGAATCAAAAAGAATTCTTATGGCTATTAAAGATAGTTATTATTTAATCAATGACACAAAAGAGTTTAACGAAGCACTTAATTCATTTTATGAACTTCTTCTCCTGCAAAAAGATTTGCGCGATAACACAATGGATTTTGTTAGAGAAAAAATCATCGCTCAAATGAAAACTAAAATTGAGGAACTAACTATCTCAAAATATCAAAAACAACACCAAAGCGTTTTAGATGAATATGAGAAAAATAAAAAAGCAACTTTTGAAGAAACTGCTAATTTAGAAAAGCAAATTATTGCCTATCGTGATGAAGCGAGCGTATTACAACAAAAAGCAGCAACCCTTGAAAATCAAAACGATTTGGTTTTGCAAAATATAAAACTTATTAGAAACCAAGTCAGACAATTAAAGCGAACTAAAATCAATAAGCAACGCACCAAAACTATTAAAAATCTTAGGACTCAGGTTAAAGCTTTTAAAAAGCAAATAGAACAAACAAATAGCGAAATAAAGCTTTTAAACTATCGAGTCGAACAAACCAAGACCCGGATTTTGATGATTGACAATTTCATCCAGTTGCAGGATACAAAATTAATAGAAATTGAAAAAAATAAAGAAAAGGCAGAAAAACAATTAAAAATAAACCAATATTATGAAGGCGAAATCTATTATAAAAGCATTCAAAGCATTACAGATTATTATAAAAATTTCAAACAGGAAACTACCGGCTTTTTAATAACAGTTGACAATTTGTTTGACAAGTTAAAATCTAGTAAAACTACTAAAAAATCATTTCAAACACAATACCTCCGTTTACAAAGAGTTTTTAATCGGCAGCAATCTGTTAATTCCTATTTTCAGCAAAAAATTGGCACTTTAATTGAAAAACAATATTTAGCCATCAATACTGAGCAAGAAAAGATTTCAGTCAATTTAAAACAAGCTCATCAAAAAACTTTATTTCATTTAACTAATTCTTACAAGAAAAAGACCCAAAAAATTAATAAAAACATCAAACAATTAAACTCTTATCGCGCAAGTGTAGTTAAATTAGCTGATTTCAAACTAAAAAAATCACTTGCAATTTTCAAAGAAAAACAAACCATCGAATTAGAACAAATGCTTAAAAATAAAGCAGAAATTACTGCCCAAAAGAAAGCCTTAATTCAAGAACATCAAGAAATTTCTAAAGCTTTTCAACTAAATCGCAATGAACTATTATTAGCAGAAAATAACACTTTAAAAGAAAGTCTCAAAAAATCATCAAAGGCAAGCAATCTTGATGCAAAAAAAGCACAGTTAGAAATTAATCAATTAACTGAAGAGATTTACTTCGCATCAAGACGCTATTTAAAGCAATTAAACTTTTTCGCTGATAATGATGATAGCGGAAGAAAAAAACTAATTGCTAATCAAGCTTCTCAAATCAATAGGCAAAAATCAGGCATTAGAAAAGATAGCTTAGAACTTCCAAACTATGATCGAGAACTTTCAAAAATTAGTCTTAACAGTCAAAAAGCGCAACTAAAACTTTTGCAGAAAAAAACAAAAAGCGATAAAACTATCGCCTTTGTCGAAAGAGTTCGTTATTTAATTGCTTTAGGAAAAAGAATTCTTAATATTAAAAAAGAACTATCGTAAAGGCACTGATCGAGTGCCTTTTTATTTGTATGTTCTCGCGCTTTTTACAGCTTTTTGCCAGCCTTGATATTCCGCTGTCGCCTCAGAAAAACTCATCTTTGGTTGATACTGTTTTTTAACTTTTTGATGTTTCTTAATGTATTCTAAATCTGGGAATATAGTTCCCAATCCAGCTAAAAAAGCGGCACCGAGAACAGTTATTTCCGTGTTTTCTGGCTTGATTAAAGGACACCTTAAGAGATCAGATTGAAACTGCATTAAATAACCATTATTAGAAACCCCACCATCAATATAGACCTTTTCAAGTGGTATTTTTGATTCTTTAATCATCACATCCACAACATCTTTAACTTGGAAAGCAATCGCGTTTAAAGTTGCCTTAACAAGATCGCATTTATTAACATCAGCAGTAATGCCAAACATCGCACCCCTAACATCGGTATCCCAATAAGGAGCTCCTAAACCAACAAACGCAGGAACGAAATATATCTTTTTATGGCTTTGAAGAGCCAATTTTTCACTTTCTTTACTTGAGGCAATAATTCCCAGTTGATCTTTAAGCCACTTGACGCTTGATCCAGCAACAAAAATAGAACCTTCTAGGGCATAGATCGGTTTTCCATCAATTTGAAAAGCGATAGTTGAAATTAACCCCATTTGTGAAGGAAAGACTTTGTTTCCTGTATTCATTAAAATAAAGGCACCAGTACCATAAGTTACTTTCATTGTGCCTCTTTCAAAAGCTAGATGCCCAAACAGAGCTGATTGTTGGTCTCCAATCATTGCCGTAATCGGAATATTTTTATAGTAGCCAAAAACAGTTTTATTGGGCTTTACTTCCGGCAACATCTTTAAAGGAATATTAAAGAGATTTAATAGTTTGGAATCATATTTTTGTTTTCTTAAATCAAACAAAAGCGTTCTAGAAGCATTTGTTACATCTGTATAATATGATTTTCCATCAGTTAATTTGTATAGTAAAAATGTATCCATAGTTCCAAACAACGCATTATTATCGTTTGCATGTGATAAAACATTCTCGTCTTCCAAAAGGTGAGCCATTTTTGAAGCACTGAAATAAGGATTAATCGGTAATCCTGTTATTTTTTTAGCATAATCTTCATAGCCTAGAGCCTTCCAGGTGTCGCAGATTTCTTTAGTATGTTTTGATTGCCAACCAATAGCATAAGTTATTGGATTACCCTTTTTATCAAAAACAACTGTTGTTTCACGTTGATTAGTAATCCCAATTGATACAATATTTTCAGGCTTATATTTCAAGATTGCGGCATCTAAGATTTCCTTAACACCTTCATAAATAACCTTGGCATCTTGTAAAACAGCATCATTATTTATCATCTGCTCAAAATTATGACAAAAAATTTCCACTAACTCAGCTTTTTCGTTAACTACTGCAACAACACTGGATGTTGTCCCTTGATCGATTGCTAAGACATATTTAGATTTCATTTAACCACCCCAAAATATCATTATAGACTTTTTCTTTGTCTAGCTCATTTAAAATCTCATGATACATATCTGGATACAAAATAAGTTTTTTGTTTTTGTTGTCAATTAAATCAAAGATACGCTCGCTATGTTCTTTAGGTACTATTTTGTCCTTTTCACCATGAAGAATTAAAACCGGTTTCTGGAGTTTTTCGAGATTGTTATTTAAGTGCTTGACACCGCGATAAAACATCTCACCTGCTAATCTAACTGTAAAGTACTTGCTGACAAGCGGATCTTTTTTATACTGCTCTTCAATCGCTTTATCGTGAGAAAGACTGTCATCTGCAAAGTTGTTCTTTCTTTTCACCCAACCAAACCAACGAAAGCCCGTATATTTTAAGATTTTAACATCTTCTAAATAATCAGTCGGTGCCCCTGATGCAATAAAGCGATCAACTTTTGGATTTAAAATCATGTATAAATAGCCGATTAAACCTCCCATTGAATGGCCTAATAGAATTTGCTCAACTTTAGAATTTTGGTATTGATCAATAACTTTTGTCAAGTCAATTAGATGGTCAACAAAGTGTTTGATATAAACTCTTCTACCTTCACTTTTCCCATGACCTCTTAAATCATAAGTGATTACCGAAACACCTTTTTGATTTAACCACTCAGCAAAGCTTTGATAGCGCCCACTGTGTTCGCAAATCCCATGAATAATAAATAAACGTTTCTTTTCATTTTCAACAATATATGGTTTAACATAAATATTCATTTTCTCACATCCTCATCTTTAATTATATTACATTTTTGCTGCCAATGGAGATTTATCTTCATTAAAACAAAAAAAGTAGCCATTAGCTACTATTCTTGCATTTCAAATAAAAAGTTAAATATTCTCACTTCATCACCAGATTTGACTCCTTTTTCTTTTAAAGCAGCTTCAATTCCAAAACTTCTCAATTGTCTTGCAAATTTCTTTACTGCTACTTCATTAGTAAAATCTGTTCGCACAAACACTTTATGAAGTCCTTGACCACTGACTTCATAAATTCCATCAGCACCTAAAGTTATTTCAAAAAAAGGTTCTTCTTGTGGTAACTTATATGTTTTATGTAAAGTGGGACTGACTAGTTTGGGCGCTTTTTCTAAACTCTCATACAAACTATATTTTACTTCATTAAGTCCTCTATTTGTAATAGCACTAATCGCAACTATTTGATAGGAATCACCAATTTTAATGCTAAATTTTTTTAACTGAATGTCGCTTTGAGCAACATCCATTTTTGTAGCGCAAATCAGCATCGGTCTTTTAGCTAGTTCGGGATTATAATTTTCTAATTCCTGATTGATTAAAAGAAAGTTCTCATAAGGATTGGGGTTTTCAGCAATATCCATTGAAACTAAGTGGAGCAATACCCGACAGCGTTCGATATGTTTTAAAAATTTAATTCCAAGACCAGCACCACTACTTGCCCCAGCAATTAAACCCGGCAAATCAGCCATAACAAATGATTTTTCATAATCGAGATAAACTAGCCCTAAGTTGGGAACTAGAGTTGTGAAAGGATAAGATGCTATTTCTGGTCTCGCATTGGATAATACACTTATCAAAGTTGATTTTCCAGCATTGGGAAGACCGACTAAACCAACATCTGCGAGTAGTTTTAATTCTAAGCTTAAATCAAATTGTTCGCCTAAATCACCATTTTCAGCAAGTTTTGGCGCTGGATTGCGGTGGGTTTTAAAACTCGTGTTTCCTCTTCCACCTTTCCCTCCGCTAGCGACAACCTCTTTTTGCCCATGAGAAACAAAGTCAAAAAGCAACTCTTCGGTTTCTTTTAAAAAGACTTGTGTGCCAAGGGGAACTTTAACTATTACATCAGCTCCAGTTTTTCCTGTTTGGTTTTTAGGTTTGCCATGCTGACCATCTTCTGCTCTGAGATGTCTTTGAAAGGTAAAGTCAAGAAGCGTGTTTAAAGACTCATCTGCAATGAAAACTACATCGCCACCTTTGCCGCCATCTCCTCCAGCTGGTCCGCCAAAAGGAACATACTTCTCACGCCTAAAAGCGACAATCCCGTTGCCGCCTTTACCGCCACTAACAAATATTTCTGCTCGGTCTTTAAACATTTAAGTCTTCCCCCAATAAAAAAGGATAAGCGCACTTATCCTTCATAGACTGATACTTGAGTTCTTGCTTTACCAAGACGCTCATACTTTACAATTCCCGAAATTTTCGCAAACAATGTATCATCGCCACCTTTACCAACATTTTGGCCTGGATGAACTTTTGTTCCGCGTTGACGATAAATAATTGCTCCAGCTTTAGCATACTGACCATCAGATAGCTTTAAGCCCAGTCTTTTTGAATGAGAGTCGCGTCCGTTTCTTGTGGAACCTGCACCTTTTTTAGATGCAAATAATTGAATGTTTAATTTTAACATATTATCGCTCCTTTTGATATTTAATGAAGTGGGGATACTGTTTTTCTAATTCTTTAAGGGTCCAAACTAAATTTTGGATAATAACTTTAATATTATTAGTCTGTTTTAAAACTTTAAGGTGAAAATATCCATCCGCTTCTTTTAATTCAACATTTTCTTTTTCTTTTAATCTTTCAATTAAATTGGCAGATAAAATAACTGCTGTAGACACACTTGCACAAACTATATCTTCTCCTAGTTCAGCAAATTCTGCATGTCCTTTAACCTCAACTTCGCTGAGATCTTCTTTGACTTGGTAAATAATCATAATTACACATTAATCGCTTCGATAACTAACTTTGTGTATGGTTGACGGTGACCTTGTTTGCGGTGATAGTTTTTCTTCGCTTTAAACTTATAAACAATAATCTTTTTTGAACGACCTTGTTTAAGTACTTTCGCAACAACATTTGCACCTTCTACTAGTGGCTTGCCGATGATTGTTTTAGGACCACCGACTAATAAAACTTCTTCAAAAGTAACTTTTTGATCAACTTCCACATCAAGTTTTTCAACAAATATTTCTTGACCAACTTCAACTTTTATTTGTTTTCCACCTGTCTTAATAACTGCATACATTAAAAACACCTCCTTATAAAATGAAGACACACTATTGAGGTAACCAAACGGTATTTAAGACCTTTTCTATGTGGTTCTTTCTATGCAACGGTTACATTTTACCTCATTTATAAATAAATGTCAATTAAAAAATCGTGATTTTATTTGTTCTTGAAGTTGTCATCTGTTTTTTCGCAACAATATTCTAAATAGAACGACAACTAACCCCGTACCTAGCACGAATCCTCCTATTAGGATAGCGATTTTAAAATTGTCAGTAAATTCAAAAACTCTTATTTCTGGTCGATAGCGAGCATTATAAGTTGTATCTGTTGTTATTTTTTCAAGATTATAATTCCAACCCTCAAAAACAAACCCTTCTTTACCTGGAACATCCGGTTCAACAGGATAATTATTATATTCAACCGTTTGACTGCTGATTAAAATGTCATCTGCATAAAAATTTACTCTAAATTTCTTGATGACATAAGTTCCGTAAAATGACTGTTCGCTTGTAATTTCGGTTGTCTCTGTTGTAAATATCAAATCATAACCTGTCTTTTCTAGATTACGTGGAATAACTAAATCTCCACCTGATGTTATATAAACAGTTTCTTTTTTTACCTCATCAATATAGATATCTATTTTGTAAGCCGGAATGTTATCAAATTTTGCGGTCGCAAAGGGGGTTGGATTAACATTATCAGGATCTATTTTCCGCTCTTCGGAATCAAGATTTGGAATTAAAAAGTAATCGTAGCTGATATAATCGATTGGAGCACCTACCGGATCATCCCATGTAACGTCAATTAAATACCACATATTGCCTAATTTTACATTATTCCAAGCATGATTTTCAAAAACTCCATTACCATCACTAGCCTCCCCAGTTATATAAACTGCATTTAAATTTGCTCGATAGGCTAAAATTAAAAATGCCTCCGCATAAGCTTCACAGACCGGGCCAGCTCGACCTTCAAGAAGAGCAGCGATTGGAGTATGTGACAAATCACTAGTTTTCTCATAACTGTTGTTTAAAACAAGCCAATCATGAATATATTTAAACTTCTCATACTCTGTGTTAAGCGCATTTACATCGTTAGTTATTTGGTTTAAAACAACTAACATGTTTGCTAAATCTTCAGCAATTAAAGCCATTTTTATTTGATTATCAACAGTTAAATAAGATTCTATAATATAAATCTCGCTTAAAAATTCAAATATTGGACTATTAACTGTTCCTGAAACATTCATTGAAACACTATAGCCCCCATACCAAAAAAATTCTTTATGTTCTTTTAAAAAAGCACCTAAAGCATCAAATATTTCATTTTGGATTAGATTTCCTTGTTCTTCAGTTATATTTCGATATTCAAATATTATTGGTTCACCGATTGGATTCTCAACAATAAAATCTAAAAAGTAATCATAATATGCTTTTCCATCGTCAGAAAGAGCTTGATAATGCAGCTGACTCTCTTCTGGAATTTCAGTCACTAAAAGTGCAATCATCTCGTTTAGAGTTAAATCTTCATCTGCTACAAGTTCTCCTTTTTGTAATCTAAATGCAGATAAAAAGATTAAACTTATAACGATTAAAATTATACCTTTTATCTTTTTCATAATTATATCTGTAATCAAGCTGTAGTCGCTTGTTTATCTCCTTTTTTAAAAATATTCTTTATTTTATCCGGAAATGATTTAAAGGCATCTTTAATTATTATTGGAATTGTTTTAATTGTTTCAATAAACGCTCCTTTTCTAATCGCTTGTTTAGTTAATTCTTTACTATCAGCAAATAAATATTTTCTAGTAACGATCACTATTCTAAGAGTTAAAATCGCATTTGAAATTCCTTGTGCAATTGAGTTAGTAACAACTTTCGCAAAAGGAATATTTTTTAAAACATTTTGCGTACTGCTCGGTAAAAGCTCTGAAAACTCAATATTTTCTAAACCTTCTGCAATTAATGAAGTTGAGAAAACATTTAATGTTAACTTAGCTAAATTTTTAAAGTTTGGCCGGAACCCACAGGCAACCACAATCTCTTTAATCATCCGAAGGTTTACGCTTAAAGTCGCATAAAAATCCAATCTGCCATTTTGACTAATTGCAGTGGAAATTAAGACAGTTTTTGCGTGTCTAAAAATTATTTTATTTACTCTTTTTTTCAGCGTCGTATTATAAAGATGTTGCAAGTTTTTTTGCAATTCATCAGGCTTAGCCATCGCAGCCTTTAATGCCTCTTTTTCGCGCTGACTGATGTCTTTATTCTTAATTAAGTTTTTACTAACTTTTTTGTAAGTTAAATAACGCTTTTTAGAAGGTTTGTCTAGGACAGTTTCAATATTAAATGCCGGTGACAATACAATTATCCTAATTGGATTGATAACTAGAAAATAGACAAGCAAACCACTTAGGATATAAAATCCATACGCTAAATAAGGATGAATAACGCTAAGTCTTTCGCCTAAATTAATTATCGAAGCTAAAATCATTAATCCGATAATAATTAAAACTCCAATCGCGGCTGCAATCCATAATCCTTTTGTTGTTTTTTCCTTCATCTCTCCACCACCTTGACTATATTATAACCTAAAATTGATATTTTTTATTCGCGATGATTGAAAAACACGAATTATTGCCAATAATAACATGATCTAATACACTTACACCAATCATTGCAGCACCTTCGATTAATTTTTTTGTAGTCATAATATCGGCTTGGCTTGGACATGGATCACCCGAGGGATGATTATGAACAAAAATCACTTTAGGAGCATTAAAGCGTATTGCATATTTAAATACATCTCTTGGATTGACTACACTCGCTGTAAGACCGCCAACAAATAGTCTTCTTTTAGCAATCAGTTTATTTTTAATATCTAAATATAGACAATAAAAATGTTCTTCTTCTAAAGTGGTTAATTCACCTTCAAAAAGATAATAGACATCTTTTGCATCAACAATATTACTTCTTTTTTTGTTGTAATCATTAAATAAGCGCTTATAAAGTTCTAAACCTGCAATAATAGTGCTTGCTTTAGCAATTCCAACACCTTTTATCAACATTAACTCTTCTAAAGTAATATTTAACAAACTGCTAGGCCTGTTTAAAGTCCACAAAATTCTTTTCGCTAATTGTAATACTGATTCGCCTTTATTGCCAGTCTTTAGCAATAGTGCCAAAAGTTCAATATTATTTAACGCTTTTGCCCCATATCTAGCTAGCCTTTCACGGGGTCGTTCTTGATTTGGAATGTCTTTTATTAAATATTTCAATAGTCTCACCTCTATCAATATATACAAACGAAACTACATAAAAAAAAGAAAATAAGCAAAATCAATTTAAATTACAAAAAAATATTATAACTTTTCTTTATCTCAAATATCTAAAGTGCTATAATTATTATAGTAATTCTATTTTTAAAATCTTTAACATGTTTGTTAATAATAGAAATTGCTAGAAAGAAGGCTAGAGATGAAACAAAGAGTAATTATTTATGCTCACCCATATGAAAAAAGTTTTAATCAAGCAATTTGCGACAAAGTAGTCGAAACTTTGGCAGAACAAAAAAAATCTTACCAGTTAATCGATTTATATCGAGATAACTTTAACCCCGCATATACAAAAAAGGAACTAGAACTTTTCGCCTCAGGGAAGACGACAGATGTTTTAGTGGAAAAATATCAGCAAGCAATTTTAGCTGCAGAAAAATTGATTTTTATTTTCCCAGTTTGGTGGAATGATCTGCCTGCAATTGTTAAAGGATTTATCGATAAGGTAATGAAAAAAGAATTTGCCTATGAAATTACTAACGTTGGCATTAAAGGCAAATTAAATAATATTAAAGAGGTTGTTGTTTATACAACCGCTACCTCGCCAAAATGGTACTTAAAGTTTTTTGCTGGCAACGCAATTAAAAAAGTTTTCCTAAAAGCAACAATTAAACAAATAGGTATAAAGAAAACTCGCTGGTATCATTTAGGTAAAATCAATAGTATTTCTACAGAAAAAAGAGTCGATTTTTTAAACAATATTAAAAAAAATATTTGAATCTTCATAAAAAAACATTTTCATTATGGGAAAAAATAAAAAAGGCATCTCATTTTTTTTGGGATGCTTTTTATTTTGATGTTTGATAAGTTTGTTGACAATTTTTTAAATAATTTAAATTATCATAACTCATTTTCAGCAAGCAAATAATGGCTAATTTTACTGACTAAAAATATTGATCCTGTAATCACTAAAACATCATTGATAGTAAGTTTAGAAACTAGTTCTTCAAACCCGGCAATCGGATTAAAATAAATTTTATATTGCCCTTTCATTTCAGGAGAAAATGTCGTTAAAGCTCGCGGGTAATCTAAAACTGTTAAATTGATATTTTGCGAGATTTCGTTTAATATTTTCAACATTTCATTATAAGGTTTGTCTGCCATACTTGTAAATAAAACTATAACATTTTTATCTTTGAAAATTGTTTTTACGCTGTTAGCAAGTTCTAAAACAGCTTCAGCATTGTGAGCTCCATCTAAAACAATAAATGGATTTCGGCTAACAATTTCAAATCTGCCAGCATTAGTTGTTTTTTTTAGGCCTACATTTATTATTTTAGTTGTAATCTGAGGGAAAAGCAGTTTAATTGCTTTAACCGCAAGACTTGCATTTTTAGCTTGATATAATCCTTGTAAACTGGGTGTATAGATTGCGTTTTCAAATTCAAACGTTAAGGGGAAAGATTGAATTATTTTCAAATCGTTATCTGTAATATAAAAGACTTTAGCGCTTTTGGCTTTTGCATAAGAATCGATTGTTTCCTCGTAGCCATTAACTGCCGTAATAAGCGTTGCTGATGGTTTTAAAATCCCCAATTTTTGGTTTAGTATTTCTTCAAGAGTATTACCTAGTTGAGGGCGATGATCAAGGCCGATTGAAGTTATAATTGAAAGTTTTGCGTTAACTACATTAGTCGCATCTAAAAGCCCTCCAATCCCAACTTCAATAATTGCGTAATTAACTTTCTTATCACTAAAATACTTAAATGCGATTATTGTTAACAATTCAAAAAATGAAAAGCTCTCATTATAAGATTGATAATATTCTTCGTCAAATTCTTTAGCCCATAAAATATATTCTAAAAGCTCAGCATCAGCAATTTGTTGGTCGTTTATTTGAATTCGCTCATTAAACTTGATGACATAAGGACTAGTAAACAAGCCTACACTTTCAAACTGGCTGATGATGCTCGCTAAATAATGGGCAACCGAACCTTTTCCGTTTGTGCCGCTAATATGGATTGTTTTAAAATCATTTTGCGGATTATTTAACAACTCTAAAGCGTGAAATATTTTATTGAGGTCAGTTCTAACTTTGAACTTTGGTTTAGTTTCTAACCATTTAATGGCTTCATCTAGTTTCATAGTGTTTTAAACGTTCCTTTAATGTTTGATATTGTTTTAAATAATTTTTTTGTTTAGCTTTCTCCAACTTAACTTTCTCTGGATTAGCTTTTTCTAAAAATGCTTTATTCGACAACATTTTATCGCTTCTCATAAGTTCTTTTTCAAGTATTTGAAGGCTCTCTTTAAGTTCTTTTATTTCATCTGCAAGGGAGATAACATCACTCTTTAAAATATACAAATTATAGTCTTTCCCTGTCAATAAAAAGGTATTATCTTCTTGTCTCTGTTCAGTTATTTTTAAACCTTGACTTCCTAGGAAATGGGTTAATAATTGGTGCTGCTCAACCAATGTTTGGTTGGTTGTTGTAAGCCAAATCTTTAAATCTTTTCTGCCAAGATTATGTTCACTTCTAAAATTACGAACATTTCGAATTAGATCATTTAAAATATCTAAATCAGCTGCTGCTTCAGAATAATGATAACTGCTCTTTTCAGGCCACTTTGCAATCATAATTGATTTTTCATTAGTAAGTCTTTGATACAAATGCTCGGTAACAAAAGGCATAAATGGATGGAGTAGTTTTAAAATAACTTTAATCGTATAACACAAAACTGCTTCAGTGGATGCTTTAGTTTCTTCTTTTACTAAGTTCAATTTAGCATATTCAATATAATTAGAAGCGAAATAATCCCAGGTGAAATTATAAATATAACGAGCTGCTTCACCAAAATCATAACGTTCAAAATGATAATTCGCTTGTTCAATTAAATTGTTTATTCTAAATAATAAATCTCGATCAAAAACATTTAAGTCAACTGCTGATAGTGGTTGAGGATCTTTAATGTTTAAATTTACAAATCTTGCAATATTCCAAAGTTTATTGATAAAGTTCCAAGTCGATTCAACTTTTTCCATTTCAAAACGCATATCTTGTCCTGGCGTTGAATTGGTTGCGAGAAAATATCTTAAGGCATCAACTCCATAATCTTCAATAATATCCATAGGATCGATTCCATTTCCTAATGATTTACTCATCTTACGTCCTAAATTATCACGAATTAAGCCATGGATTAATACTTCTTTAAACGGAATTGTCTCAGTAAACTCAAGTCCTTGAAAAATCATCCTTGCAACCCAAAAGAAGATAATATCATAACCTGTGACTAAAACATCGGTTGGATAATATCTTTCGTATAGTTCTGTTTTCTTAGGCCAGCCTAAAGTGGAAAACGGCCAAAGGGCGGATGAAAACCAAGTATCTAAAACATCTTCATCTTGAACCCACCCCACTCCAGGTGATTCTACTTGAACTTTGATTTCATCACCTCGGTACCAAACAGGAATCCGATGTCCCCACCACAATTGTCTACTAATACACCAATCTTCAATTCCTTCTAACCAATTAGTAAAAATTTTTTCAAATCGTGCAGGAAAGAATTTTACGGTTGATTTTTCTAATGCCGCTTCAGCAAGTGGCTTCATTTTTACAAACCATTGTAGCGAAAGTCGCGGTTCAACAACAACTCCTGTTCTCTCGCTATGACCAACACTATGAGTGTAATCTTCTACTTTCTCTAACAAGTTGTTTTCTTTTAAATCAGCGACAAATTTAGTTCGACATTCAAAACGATCTAAGCCTTCATATTGAAATGCCATCTCATTCATCTTACCTTTTGAATCCATACAAAGCGGCATCTCTAAATTGTGTCTTAAACCAACTTCAAAATCATTTGGATCATGAGCTGGTGTGACTTTAACTGCTCCTGTTCCAAACTCGATATCAACAAATGAATCGGCAATTATTTTTAGTTTGACATCGGTTAAAGGTATTAGTGCAGTTTCACCGATTAAATGACGGTAACGCTTATCATCGGGATGAACCATAATCGCTTGGTCAGCAAAACATGTCTCAGGTCTTGTTGTGGCGACGACTAGATATTCATCGCTATTTAAAAGTGGGTACTTCATATAATAAAGTTTTGCTTTAACTTCATGGTGGTCAACTTCAATATTTGATAAAGCCGTGTTCGCTTCAACATCCCAGTTGATGATTCGATGTCCGCGATAAATTAAACCCTTCTCGTAAAGCTTTAGAAAAACTTCATTGACAGCCTCATTTAAATCGTCATCTAAAGTAAATTTAAGATGATTATAGTCAACGCTAATCCCTAAACTCTTCCACTGATGATAAATGTGGCTTTGATATTCTTCTTTCCAAGCCCAAGCCTCTGCTAAAAATGCCTCTCTACCTATTTCGAAACGGTCAAGGCCTCGCTCCCGAAGACTTTGATCGACAACTGCCTGAGTTGCAATTCCGGCATGATCAGTTCCCGGTAGATAAAGGGCATCATAACCTTGCATTCTTTTGCGTCTAATAATAATATCTTGTAAAGTATTATCCATCGCATGACCTAGATGAAGCTTACCAGTTATATTTGGTGGCGGAATAACGGTACAGAAAGGTTTTTTTGTTAAATCACCTGAAGCAAACAAGTTATGCTTTAGCCAATATTCATAGAGATTTTTTTCAACTTTTTTATGATTATATTTGGTCGTTATTGCCATGGTAATAGTCTCCTTTCAAAATCAACTTTTTTAAGTTCATATTCATAAGTTTTTACAATCTTATCTTTAAGTTCAGTTTGTCCTTCATGAGAAAATTTAAAGCCTAACTTTTCTAAAACATTTTGACTGCGTAAATTATCAATAAAAGTGCTTGCATTAATTACAATATAATTTGTATAACAAAACAAATAAATTATTACCGCTTTACAAGCTTCATGCATAATCCCTTTTTGCCAATAATCGCGTCCCAAAACATAGCCTAAATAAACTTTGCCATTTTGCTGATGAATCCCAATTGTCCCGATCATTTTATTTTGATAAATAATCCCATAAACATTGTTTTGTTTGACCATCATTTCAATAATCATTTGAGTTTCAACAAGGTTTTTATGTACAGACCAACCAGCGTTAGGTCCAACCTCCGGATCTTGAGCATAATCAAACATATCGGAAGCATCGGTTAATTCGATATTTCTCAATTGCAATCTAGGTGTGTAAATTTTTATCATTCCATTCACCTCTTTTAAAAAAAACGCCCTTAGAAAATCTAAGGACGTTAACTCAACGTGGTACCACCTTAGTTCTGTAAATATTACAGCACTTATTATGTCAATAACGGAACAACCCGTGCCCTCTTACTCAACTTCAGAAGACCACTCCCTAGTGACTTCAACAAAACAGTTTGTATGCCCTCTCACCACACGAGCACTCTCTTGAACTCTTATTTTGCTTACTACTCTAGTTCATCGCTTTATTTAAGTATAATCTAAATGATTTTATTTTTCAAGATATAAAATTCCAATCGTTCCTGCACCGCAATGTGTTGAGATAACTACTCCAGCATGTGAGACAATTAAGTTTTGAATTTTAAGACCTGATTGTTTAATTTTTTGAATGATATATTTTTCCATTTTCGGGGCAAACGAATGAGTAATAAAAACAAATTCAGAATCTAATTTACCCATCTCAGCGACAGCGAAAAAATCGTTTAACATATGATCTACTGCCCGGCTCATCTTACCGACACTTTTTTTATAAACATCTAGTTTTCCATCAAACATTTTAATTTGAGGTTTTAATGCTAAAACTGTTCCCAGAAGTCTTGCAAGTGCACTACACCTTCCACCTTTATGGAGATACTCTAAAGTCTTAATCACAAATTGAGTATGCATTTTAGGAACTAATTTATCTAGCTCCTGGCCAATCTCAACAGCACTCATACCTTGGTCGCGATATTTTACTGCCTTCAAAGTTAAAAGTGCCAAAGCACCAGATAAAGATTTGCTGTCTACTACTACAACTCTACCCTGTTCATATTCTTGACTTGTTAAATAAGCATTTTGAAAAGTCGAAGATATTTTTGAACTTAAAGTTAAACAAACAATATCATAATCTTGTTCAATAAATGAATCGAAATGCTTTTTCCATTCCAAAGGCGTGATTGCAGCTGTTTTAGGCAAAATCTTATTTTTCTCAACCATTTCATAAAGTTTTGGAGTCGTTATATCAACACCATCACGATATGTCTTTTCACCAAATAATATAAAATACGGAACAATATAAATATTATGTTTAGCAATTAAATCTTTAGGAATATCAGAACCTGAATCAGTAATTATTTGAACTTTTCTCATTTTTCCACCTCATCAAATATTTTAAATAATAAATCTAAACCGATATTTTTAACAACCGAAGTTAAAATAACTTGATTAGTTTGAAAATGTTGCTTAAATCTTTTTTTAGCAGCACTTGTCTCTTTTTGATTTAATTTGTCTATTTTAGTCGCGACAACAACAACTTCAAAGTCAAAATGTTTTAAATAATCATACATTATTAAATCATCTTTTGTCGGTCCAACCTTATAGTCAATTAAAAGACAAACTTTTTTCAACTGACTGCGCGATTTTAAATATGTTTCAATCATTTGACCAAAACTTGCAATGGCAGATTTAGATCGCCGTGCATAACCATATCCTGGTGCATCAACCAAATAAAATGTCTCATTAATCAAATAAAAATTAAGCGTAATTGTTCGCCCTGGAGTTTTACTAATTCTTGCCAGATTTTTCCTCTTTGTTAAAAAATTAATTAAACTTGACTTACCAACATTAGATCTGCCCAAAAATAAATATTCGTTTTTAAAATCTTGAGGAAATTGTTCTTTGTTCACTGCACTTAAAATAAATTCTGCTTGTTTAATCATACCTTTATTATAACTTATATCAATTAGTTTTTGCCAATTATAGTATTTTTTTTATATTCATAATAAAAAAGGCGAATTAATCGCCTATTCTACAAATATTTGACCAACCACATCATCAATGTTAGCGATTGGAACAATTTCTAATTTTTCCTTAACCTCTTCCGGTACTTCTTCAATATCGTGCATATTGTCGCGAGGAATAAATATTTTTTCTAATCCGCTTCGATGAGCAGCTATACTTTTTTCTCTAAGTCCGCCGATACTTAAGACATACCCTCTTAAAGTCATCTCCCCAGTCATTCCAATTTTGCGGTTAACCTTTTTACCTGTCGCAGCACTTATAATTGCGCAAGCAATGGTGATTCCCGCAGACGGTCCATCTTTTGGAATTGCTCCTTGCGGCACATGAATATGAAAATCATTTTCCTTAAAAATGTTTTCCGGAATCTTAAACCGGTTTTGATTAGCCTTAACGTACGATAGAGCAGTCTCAGCTGATTCTTTCATCACTTCGCCGAGTTTTCCAGTTAAATGAATTTTCCCAGTTCCCTCATAATAATTAACTTCAATTGGCAGTGTATCCCCACCAAATTGAGTGTAGGCAAGTCCTGTAACAACTCCCACTTGGTCTGTTTGGTCTAAGATGTTGTGGCGGTATTTCGGCTGACCTAAATATGATTCTAAATTACTATCAGTAACTGAAACACTAGCAATTTTATCGACTAAAATCTCTTTAATACCTTTTCTAATCAGGGTGCCAACAACGCGATTGACTTCTCTTACACCAGCTTCGCGAGTATAATTTTGAATAATTTTATAAATCGCTTCATCCGTAATTGAAAATTCATTTTCCTTCATTCCATGGGCTTCTAACTGCTTTGGAATTAAGTGCTGTCTTGTAATATTAAATTTCTCAAATTCCGTATAACTAGAGAGTTCAACAATTTCCATTCTATCCTTTAATGGAGCTGGAATGTTTTCCAAATAGTTCGCGGTTGTAATAAATAAAACTTTCGAAAGATCATAAGTCTCTTCTAAATAATTATCACTAAAATGAGAGTTTTGTTCAGGGTCTAAAACTTCTAACATCGCGCTAGCAGGATCTCCTCTAAAATCTCTTGACATCTTATCAATCTCATCAAGAAGGAAGACAGGGTTAATCGTTCCAGCGTCTTTCATTCCTTTTAAGATTCTTCCTGGCAGGGCTCCGATATAAGTTCTTCTATGACCTCTAATCTCAGCCTCATCTCTAATTCCACCTAAAGATTGCTTAACAAATTTTCTGCCCAATGCATTCGCAATTGAAACACCTAAACTGGTTTTTCCAGTTCCCGGTGGACCAACAAGACATAAAATAGTTTGCGGATTTTTCTTTGTTTTAATTTTAACTGCTAAATATTCAATAATTCGGTCTTTAACTTTATCGAGACCATAGTGATTCTCATCAAGTTTCTCCTGAACTTTTTTAATTGAATTAACGTCTTTGCTCTGTTTGTGCCAAGGTAAATCAATTAAAAAATCAAGATAAGTCTTTATAATGCTCGATTCAGCCATCATCGGATTCATCGATGAATATCTCGCCAATTCTTGCAGTGCCTTTTCCTCAATTTGCTTTGGCATTTTAGCCTTTTCAATCTTTTCTCTTAACTCTTCAATTTCATCTTCACGCTTAGCTTTATCGCCCAATTCATTTTGAATTGCTCGCATTTTTTCTCGCAAATAATATTCTTTTTGCGATTCGTCAATTGATCGTCTGACTTCTTCATTAATTTCTCTTTCTAAATCGCTAACCATCTTTTGACGTGCGATATCTTCAAGGATGTATTGGAGCCGTGCATTTAGATTCAATTCACTTAAATACTTATATTTATTCATCTCATTGCCTTTGAGTCCATAGACAATGATGTCAGCCATTTTTTCAGTTGTAATTCCGCTCTGCGCACTTCTTAAAATTTCTTGCGGATTGTTTAAAACAGCATTAGCGTTTGTAATCGCTTCATTTAAAACCATTTTTGTTAGTGTTGTTTCTTTATCAAAATCGTCACTAATTGTATTAACTTCTTCATATTCGCAGACGAAAAATGGATTAGTTAAAAAATAATCCAGGATTTTTACTCTTTTGAGAATGCTGAATTTCGCTTTAATATTACCATTGGGAAGTTTTACTTTCATCGTAACTTTAGCTAAAGCACCGTATTCCTCAATATCACTTGGAGTTGGGTTATCAATTAATGGGTTTTTTTGCACTAAAATTAAGATTTGGTTGTCAAATGCTTTTTCGGCTTCATCTAAAGCTTTTAAAGACATCGGTCTACCAATATCACTTCGAAAATCATTATTTGGAATCGGGACAATACCCCTTACAGCAAAAGCAGGTAAATTTCTTCTATCCATAACATCACCTCTTAACAATACTTTACCATTAGTCTACCACAAATAGATTTTATTTGCAATCGATATGACAGAGTGCCAATCCGCTTATTTGCGAACTAATGATAACTTAAATTTATTACTTATTCTTGATCAATTTCTTTAATATTTTCCTCAAGAAAATCAATCGTTTTAGAAAATCTTACTTCTTTGATAATAACTTCTTCAGTTAATTGCTTTTTAACCTCTTTAAGATCCATATTATAGAGTTTTGCAATCTCTTCATATTTATCCTTAATCTCTTCTTCAGCAACCGGTAAAGCCTCTTTTTCAGCAATCGCATCAATAACTAAGCTTGTTAAGACTCGTTCCTGTGCTTGTCTACCAATTTCTGCCTCAAACTGTTCCATAGTCATCCCACTAAACTGAACATACATTTCAAACTCTATTCCGTATTGTTTGGCTTGTTGTTCTATTGAACTGCGAATGTTTTTTTGTTCTTGTTCAATCATTTCAAAGGGAATATCAACATTCGCATTGTCGACCGCAAACTTAACAGCGGCGCCGACGATTCGATTTTTTTCACTAGTTGTTTTTTGAGCAGCTAAATTCTCTTCAATGTCTGTCTTTAGCTGGTCAACAGTTTCAATTTTATCTCTTTTTAATGATTTTACAAACTCATCAGTCAATTGCTCTTTAACTTCTTGTTTAATCTCATGTAATTTAACCTTAAAAACTGCTTCTTGACCAGCCAAACTCTTTTCATGATAATCTTTAGGAAATTCCACCTTAATCTCTTTTTCTTCGCCAGTATTCATCCCGACTAATTTTTCCTCAAAACCAGGGATAAATTGATTTGATCCGATTTTAAGTTGATGATTTTCTGCTTTACCGCCAGCAAAAGCTTCGCCATCAACAAAGCCTTCAAAATCAATAATTGCGGTGTCGCCATTTTCTAACGCGCCTGCTTCTTTTAAAACCAGCTGACTGTTTCGCGACAATAACATTTGAATTTCCTGTTCAATTTCTTCCTCGCTTACAGTTAGATCTTTCTTTTCAACCTCAGCTCCTACATAAGCTCCTAATTTAACATCGGGCTTAACCGGGAAAGTTAAACTAACCTCAAAAGGTTTTTCAAGAGTTATTTTTTTAATATCTACATCAATTTTTGGTTCACCGACAATAATAACTGTTGATTCTTCAAACACTTTTTGATAATTTTGTGCAATTACATAATTTAATGCTTCTTCATACAAAGATTCAACCCCAAATCTATTTTCATAAACATTTCTTGGGACATGACCTTTTCTAAAACCTTTTACTTCAATGTCTTTCTTCACTTTATCAAAAGCGTAATCAAGCCCTTCAGCAAAGACTTTCGGCGTAATTTCAAATGTAAATTTCGCATAATTGGTTCCTAATTTTTCAAATTTCATATTTATATTCCTCCATAACCTTTACTATTATAGCATGAACTTATGCAATTATAACTTTTTTATCCGAAAAATAATAACAAAGCGCTCTTATTAGTTTAAATTATAATCTTTTTAGACTATAATAACAGTAGAATCATAGATAAGGAGGTTAAATAATGAGACGCTTTGAAAAGATTATTAATTGGATTATAGTGGCACTAATTGTCGTTATTTTGGCTTTTCAACTTCCTTATAAAGAGATAAAAAATGCGACTAAAAGGTTTTTTAATACTATTCACCAATTAATTGAAAATATTGCTGATAATACTTCCTTTGACCGCGATTCTACAAGTGATAAATATGTTTTTAATATTGACTTTGAAGTTAGCGATGAACAATACTATTACGCAACAATTAAATTTAAGACAATTGATGTTCAGAAAATAACTGCAATTGAAATAAACAATGTTTTCTTTTTCGATTTTAAAGAAGTCGATTCCAGCGCTAAAACTATTGTTGTCGATCTCAACTTAATAATCAATCCTGCCTTAACTTTTGAAAAAATATCGATTGGTAGTATCGTCACTGAAACAACAACTTTCCAAAGTAAATTTGAAACAACCTTTTTCAAAGCGATTGATTATCAAATAATAAATGAAAAAAGACAAAGCATTATTGGAATATCCGCTGCTAAAGCAACATTCTTTCCCTTTGTCAGTGATAACTCTGTTTGGGGAAGTGGGATAATATTTAAAAAGAGCGAAATAATAGTTAACAATTCTGTGGTCGCTTATGAATACCTTATTTTAACAAATGCCCATGTCGTTGAAAAAAAGGACGATTTTACAATCCATTATCAGAAAATGAATAATAAATATCCTAAAAGAGGACGCTACGAGTCCGTTGAACTACTGGGAACATATATTTATCATACCGACTTAGCCATTTTAAAATTAACAACAAAAGATGATTCATTGGTGAGTTTAGAAGATGAACAATTCATCACTAAAACACCTGTTTCAATCGAAGTTGGTCAAGTTGTTTTCTCGATTGGCTCTCCTGTGATTAAAAATGAAATTATGTTTAACCAAGAAAAAATCGGAATTATTAAAGAACTCAATCGATCAGTTCGTTTAAAAGACTCAGACGAAATCTGTCGCGATGGTTGTAACGCCTTTCAAACTTCTACTTTTCAAGGTCAAGGCTCTTCTGGTGGAGGAGTTTTCGATGTCAACGGAAATTTAATTGGAATTCACTTTGGTGGCCGTGAAGAAACAATGATTTCTTCAGAAATCCCAATGGAGAAAATCTTAGAAGCCATCGAATATATTTTAGGTGTTTATGAAGCAAAAAGAAGTCACGTCGACTTCTTTTTTTTATCGGAAAACTTCATGATGATTCTCGCATAAAATGTTGAGATTAAGCCACAAGTTGTTTAGCCAATTTGATAGCCTATATCAATTATTGTCTGCTCAATTAATTGTGAAGAAACATTTTTATTTTCTTTAAAAGTTACAATGCCTGAATCTAAATCAACTTTGACCTTTTTCAAGCCCAATTCTTTTAAAGCTGCACTGACTCTTTTACTGCAGTGCATACAGTTCATTCCACTCACTTTGATTTTCACAAACTCACCCCTTTATAACGTTTTAATCTTAGAGCATTTAAAACTACGCTTACACTTGAAAAACTCATCGCAAGAGCTGCAATCATTGGGTTTAATAATGGTCCGCCAAATAAAGCTAACAGTCCCATTGCAATCGGAATTCCAATTACATTGTAGAAAAACGCCCAAAATAAGTTCTGTTTAATATTTTTAACTGTTTGCGCTGATAAATCGATTAAACTTAAAAGCCCTGACAAATCATTTTGCATCAAAACGACATCTCCAGCAACCATTGCGATATCTGTTCCACTAGCCAGACCAACTCCGATATGAGCTTCTTTTAGTGCGATTGCATCGTTGATTCCATCCCCTACCATCATGACCTTGTGGTCTTGTTTTAAATCTTTGATAATAACTTGTTTATCTTCTGGTAAAAGCGAACCATAATAAAGGTCAATTCCAACTTGCTTAGCGATATATGCTACCGTTTCTTGATTATCGCCTGAAAGTAAAGCGGTTGTTATATTTTTCTTTTTCAAACTTGCTATTACTTTTTTGACTCCTACCTTTAACTGATCAGCAATACTAATTATTCCAATCAATTCTGTTTCGGTTGCTAAATACAAAGCGCTTTTTCCTTGGGCTGAAAACTCAGCAGTAATTTTAGCAGTTTGTCCTAAAGAAATCTTTTGTTTGTTTAAATGTTTGGCATTGCCTAGAAAATAGATCTTACCGGCAATTACACCTTTAATTCCTAAACCAGGATAGTTTTCGAACTCGGCTAGTTTTAATAATTTATATCCTAATTCTTGAGTTTTAGCCATTAAGGCTTTTGCAATTGGATGATTTGATTTTTGTTCTAAAGAGGCTGCGATTAAAAGAATTCTTTCTTCTTTAAGGTCTTTTGTTGAAATAATATCGACAACTGCAGGCTTTCCTTCAGTAATTGTGCCGGTTTTATCAAAGGCAACTAGGCTTGCCTTGCTACTAATCTCAAGAGCATCCCCAGAGGCGATTAGAACACCATGTTTAGCTGCTGAACCGCTAGCGGTCATAATTGCAGTTGGCGTTGCCAAACCAAGAGCACACGGACAAGCGATTACTAATACTGAAACAAAGATATTAATTGCGTAACTAAAATCGCTTTGATAAAAAATCCAAAAAACAAAGGCAATTATTGCTAAACTAAAGACTATTGGCACGAAGACACCGCTAATTTTATCTGCTAGTTTTTGAATCGGTGCTTTTTTCATTTGAGCTTCGCTGACTCGTTTGATAATATTTGAAAGAACAGTATCTTCACCAACATGAGTTACTTCAATTAAAATCGCTCCTGTCACATTAATTGTTCCTCCAACAACTTCATCATTAATCGTTTTGTCTTTTGGTAGTGGTTCTCCGGTCATCATCGATTCATTTACCGCAGTAGAACCATCGACAATAAGGCCATCTGTAGGAATTACATCACCGGGTCTGACTAAGAGTTTGTTGCCTACCAAAACCTCATCGAGAGGAATTTCTAAATAAGTGTTTCCATCAAATAGTAAGGCTGTTTTAGGTTTTAAATCCATTAGCTTTTCTAACTCAGAAGTTGTTTTAGTTGTTGATTTTTGTTCCATAAATTTACCAATCATTACTAAAACTAAAATAACAGCACTACTCTCAAAATAAAGCATCTCAGCAAAAACTGTTTGACCTCTAGCAATCATAATAAGTCCATAAATCCCATAGAAAAAACTCGCTAGAGTTCCGATTGCGATTAATGAATCCATATTTGGATGAGCTCTAAAAATGTTTTTAAAGCCGTTGACATAATAACGATATCCGATTATCATCACTGGAACAGTGAATAAGAGTTGAGCTAAAGCGAAACCGAAAGGACTGTTCTTTTGAGCCATAAATTTAGGCAGTGGGAGTCCAATCATATGTCCCATTGAAATATACATCAGTGGTAACAAAAAAATTAATGCGTAAATAATTTTAATGCGCATTTGTTTTAACTTTCTTGCCTGTTTTATAGTGAGTGATTCTTCGTCATCATAAACTTCAATTTTAAAGCCTGTTAATAAGATATTTTTAAATAATTTCGCCTCATCAAAAGTTGGATCAGCTACTATCCGAAGTTGTTCTGTGGGGAGGCTAGCATTTGCTTCAAGGACTCCACCAGTTTTAAGCGAAGCTTTTTCAACAGCGCTTACACAAGCCGCACAAGTCATTCCTTTTATATCATACATTAATATTTTATTCATATTATCCCTCAAAAGAATTATAAGTCTTAGGAAGCCTTTCTGCAAATGTTTTACTTTTTCGCAACTGACATAAGTTAATGATTAAACCTCTCACAATTGAAATCGCGAGTGTTCTCGTCTAGTTCATAAAAAAAGTCTAGCACTAGATGAAATTAAGTACTAGACTCTAAATTTTTATTTTCTTATAATATGGAGCGGTTTAGAGATTTTTATAATTAAAAGCTTTAAACAAAATTTAGCAACTTAAGTCTTTAAACATCGTACTCGCTTAATTTTGATTTAATGTTTTGCATTTTAGTTTCAACATCACTGATTATTTCTGAACATTCTTTGAGTTCTACTTTCAATTCTTTAAAACTTGAATTGGTCTTATATTTCATATCGTGTTCTAAAGAAGCCCAAAAGTCCATTGCGATAGTTCTGATTTGAACTTCTACTTTAGTATCAATTTTTTCATTTGAGAAAAAGACAGGTACTTCAATAACCAAATGTAAACTTCGATAACCATTTTCTTTTGGCTTTTTTATGTAATCTTTGATTTGTATTAATTTAACATCATCTTGTTGAACTAACATATTAGCCACTTCATATAAGTCTTCCAAATATGTTACTACTACTCTCACACCAGCAATATCATTAATTTTAGTTAAACTAGCTGTTGTTTTTTTTAAGCCATGGTCAATTAATTTTTTCATAATTGACTCTGGGTTTTTTAATCTCGCTTTAATAAATTCAATTGGATTTCTTTTAGCATTTACATGCAATTGATCTGATAATATTTCTAATTTAGTGTGAACCATTTTTATCGCTGCATAATAGTTCATCATTATTTGGCGATATAAGTTTGCCTCTCGTTTAAATTGCTCTGGCACAGCATAATTTGGCTCTTTTAATTGAATCTTATTTAAAGTCATCACAATCTCTTCACCCCTAGATATTATAGCACAAATTGTAAGCGCTTTCTATATTAAGGGAAAACTTCGACAATTTATATTAAAAAATATAAGTTAAATCTTACATTTTGCACGATTAATTAAAACGCTTTGAACGACTAATGCCAAACTGAGAATAACTAAACCAAGAATCTTGTAAGGCAGGTTGTGAAGCGGCAAAACATAAATTCCAAAACTAATCCCTATGACCCCTAAAAAGGTAATCATGCAACTAGTACAACCATAGGTGAAAAAGCCTAATAAAACACTTAGAAATGACAAATATCCGGTCGCTTCGCCTCTTTTTGTTAGAGAAACTTGAGCAGTTGAGAAATTAAACATTAAAGCTGAAATAAATGACATTGCAATATTTAATAAAACATTAATAACAACCAAATAAATTCCATAATCTTGGATCATAGGCAAATAGCCACCGCTTAAATAATCGAGCATAAAATAAATTATTGAAAAAACGAGTAAATAACCAATTAGAGAAAAGATATATTTTTTTTGTTTCTGCATGCTCAGTACTAGTTTAAACATTTTATCACCACTACTATTGTATGAGATAACTATTGTTTTTTATACCGATTTGCTTGAAGTTGCTCTTGTTCAATCATCCCTTGTCTTTTACCCTCTAAATAAAATTGCAATTTATCGAGAAGTACAAAGATCTCTTTTTCAACTTCGTCGACGGCGATAACCTTTTTAACTTTATATCTTTTGGTCGGTGTTCTTAAAATTAAGGTTCCGAAAACTTTCTTCGCTTTTTTACCACTTTTGATTTTTGTTTTAATGCTTTTTAATTCTACCATCGGCACTACAATCTCTTTTTCCGCTGTTTTACAAATATAAATGTTGTTTAAGTCGCTTTCTAAAATAGCCCAAGGTCGTGTCAATCTTAAAATTAAATAAAAGAGTAATAATGTAAAAACAAACACTATTATTGAAAGACTATAAACAAATGTTTTTTTATCTTGAGTTGTTAAATTAAATTTATCTTTATAAACTAGCAACAAAGCTGCAGCAACAATAACTGCAATTACTAAAAAGATTGTAATTACAGTCGGTTTAATTCTTCTTTTGGCTAATTTTTTTCGTTCATATACATCAATTTTTGTCATAATTCTAGGCTTTTTTCTAATTTTAGTAGTTGCTCTTTTACCTTTAACCCTGATGAAAATCCTCCTAAAGATGTTTTACCCACAACTCGGTGACAAGGAACAAGCAATAAAATATTGTTCCTGCCTAAAGCGTTACCGACAGCTCTACTACCGCCTTCTTTTCCAATTAAATATGCAATATCACTATAGGTTAGTTTATAACCATAAGGTATTTCTGCTAAAACATCATATACTTTCTTTTGAAAGGGAGTGGTCTCTTGCTTAAAAGGAACTGTAAATTCTTTTCGTAAGCCTTTTAAATACTCGCAAATCTCAGTTTTTGCTTGAATTAAAAGCTCAGTTTCTTTTAACGTTAAACCAGATACATCAATTGAAGTTATGCTGACATTCGTAATGAAATTATCACTACTTTGAACTAAAGTAAATTCGCCGATAGTACTATTAAACTTAAGATAATATTTATCCATTTTATTTCTCCATTCTACGTTAACACAATTTTTAAAGATACAGGATTATGATCGCTATTTACGAATCCCAAATCGTGAGTTTGAATTAAATTGACTGTAATATTGTCAGAAACGATGAAACCATCAATTATATAGTGTTGATGATTACTGTTTTCGTAAGGTTTATTTAAAAGTCGACAGGTTGGGATAGTTAAGTCGATTTGAAAGGAAAACCCTTCTGGTAAAAAATCTTCAGCAATAATTGGCGGTGTCCAAAGTCTTTCTCCTACTGGATAGAGGTTTTGGGCGATTTGTGGGGTTTGATTGAAATCACCACCAACGACAATATAATTTCCTTTCTCTTTTTCGGCAATTAAAAACTCTTTTAAATATTGCATCTCTTTTGCGCGCATACTTCCATCATCATACGCAGAAAGATGGACATTAACCACTACTAATTGTTTATCACTATTTTCAATTTCGTAATAGTTAACTAAAAGTGCTCGCTTTAAATTAACTGTTCGAATCGGCCAACTAAAAGAACCTGGTAGTTGATGGCGATAGGCCTTATCAATCTCATAATTACTCAACGTTTGAATACCACTATTTACTTTACCAAAATAATCAGTAAAAGAAAAGGGGAAAGGGACAAACCTTGCCTTGTAATTTAAGGCAAATGTTGAATTATAATTTTCAAATAAATCAGCATAAGCTGTTATTTGGTCAGTGTAATAACTCCGTCTTGAATTATAATCCACTTCTTGAATTAAATAAAAGTCGTGTTCTTCTGCTTCAAAAAAGTCTTTAATTCCGGCTAAATATCCCAAGACAACCTCTTTATTATCAGCCCGCCCTTTTATACCACCATCCATCACAAAATCCTCTATTTTCCCTAACGATGCATAACCAGTATTATAGATGACAAAAGAAATCTCTTCGCCTATTTTGACTTTTCCTAATGCATTACCTGTAGGCTTCAGTGTCTCAAGTTTTTTTGGACGATATTCAGCAAAGGTTAAAAAACCTAAAAAAACCATCGCTAATAAAATAATAAAGCTGATAATTGTTGCAAAAATCTTTAATACTTTTTTCATCTGTTATCTCCTTAAAATTGATTTGCTAATTTTTTGACAAAATCTCAATAAATGATATAATAAGAAACCAGATTAATTAAGAAAAGGAGGAAAATTATGGATTATCTCGAACAACAAAAGACTTCTAATCGTCTTAATGATCCAAAAAAATATGGGATTGTTAAAGAGCGTTTAGCTGAACGAGGAGTAATCCCTCTTGATATTGCGAAATTAACATTGGATTTACAAAAACCTTATTTAGAAAATGTTACAATTGAACTCTGCTTAGAACACGTTGATAAAGTATTATTAAAACGCGAAGTTCAACATGCTATTTTAGTCGGAATCGAACTTGATGTTTTAGCTGAAAAAAATCTTTTAAGCGAACCACTTTTAACCCTCGTAAAAAGTGATTATGGACTCTTTGGAATCGATGAAATATTAGCTCTTTCAATAGTCAATGTTTATGGTTCTATTGGATTAACTAATTTTGGTTATGTCGATAAACTTAAGCCTGGAATAATTGGTGTTTTGGATGATGAAGGAAAAAAAGAGGGTCGCTGCAATACTTTTTTAGATGATATCGTTGGCGCAATTGCAGCCTCTGCAGCCAGTTCACTGGCCCATCGCTTTGCAGTTTAATAAAGTGGTCATTTGGCCATTTTTTTATGCTTTATTCAACCGATAAGTAATAAAATGATAGTAATTCTCATCCTTGTCCCAAACGGCATCATTTAAAAAAGGATAAAATATTCCTCCAGGTTCATATTCACACTCCAACGCAATTCCACAATAAGGCTCTTTTTGAAAGTAGGCAATATCATCTGGCGATGAAACATTGTGAGTATAAACGACAACTGATGGATAGCTTGTTGAAATATTTAAATTAATTTTTGATTGAGGGCTATATAGATTGACTTCTCCCTCTTCTGCTAATAAAAAGATATTATCAAAACCTTTAAATGCCGTATTTGAAAGTCTATTTAGAGGTTTTTTTAATTGAGTTGGTTTTCTTAAATCATAAGGAGTGTCATTAACTGGACTTACTCCTAGAACATTGAACTGGTCATCAAAAACAACATACTTATCTGCATCAATTTGTAAACTATGGTCTAAAATAGTCTTACTGCCATCGAGATTAAAATAACTATGATTAGTAATATTGATTAGAGTTTTTTCAGTCGCAACCGCAAAATATTCAACTAAAAGCGTATCCGCTTTTAAAGTATATCTAACCTTTAAAGTTACATCTCCTGGTAGACCATCATCTTTTTGGCTGCCGATAAGAGTAAAAATCGCTTCATTATCTTGACTTTGGTGGTAAGTGAAATAACGTTTAGAATAACCATTTTTCCCACCATGGATCGTTGTTGCGTGGCCTTTATATGCTGGTAGTTCAACTTGTTTTTCACCAATAATCAAGCCATTTGTAAAAAGTCTACCACTAAACCTACCAACAGTTTTACCGTAATAATGATCAGGTTTAATAAAATCAGACATTTTTTTAGGTCCTACGACAATATCAACACCGCGATAGATAAATTTAAAGATACTAGCACCAACATTCAATAAATGAAGTTCAATATTATCATTTTTAAGTATTATTTTTATTAATTTGTCAGTGACTTTAATTTCTTGTTTCATATTTGCCTCTACTTTTTATAAACACCTGTGATAAACTATAAAAATCTTTTAGTCTCTATAAATTATTATAATACATCTTAAAACTCATTTCATTATTTTTTTACTTGATGATGAGTAAAAAAAACACTTTCTAAATTGCGAAAGTGTCTTTTAAATTATTTTTTGGCTTTTAAAGGATAAATTCCTGAAACTGGCAAAGTGAACATAAAACCAATTGTTTTTTGCCGAGAATTTTCTAAAGCACTTTGAATATCATCAATTAAGTCACAAACAATTTTTTCATCTGGAATAACACTAAAAATTGTCTTTGAACTTGCAGGGCTTTGAGCTACGCTTTGCGCAAATGGACCTCCCAGCAACATTCCTAAGCCTTCATATTCCAAAACCGCTTTTGCCATTCCTTCACTATCGAGAATTGTCGCTCCACGTACTTTATGTTTTATAAAGAGTTGTAAAATAGTCTCTTGATAACTTAAATCATTTAAAACAATAAATAAGATTTGCATATTATGCTCCTTCCATTTCAATACCTTCAATTGAGGAAATTAAATCCAATTGATCAAGACCACCAACCTCACCCGCTTTTGTAATAGCAATTTTGGCAAATATTGGACCACTAGTCTCAAAAAATAATATACTTAACATAATAACCGTTGAAATCACAGGATAAAAGTCATACATTTGAGCGAATACTACGACTAATAGCCCCAGTGAAATTCCCCCTTGTGGCAATAAAGCTATACCTAAATATTTTTTTACTGCTGGTTTTTGTTTTGTAACATGTGAGCCTGTATAAGCTCCTAAATATTTTCCGCCTGCTCTAGCGATTATAAAGACTAAAGCCAACACAATAATTAAAGCTGAGTTTTTCAATATTCCAAGATTTAACGAAGCTCCTGCTAAAGTAAAAAACATCACATAAAACGGAGTCGTAAAATCATTGACACTACTAAAGATTTGGTCACTTCTTTTGGCGTAGTTAACTATTATCATTCCAGTTGCCATATTAGCTAAAAGTGCTGAAAGAGCCAAGTTAAAGGTTTTAAAATAATTATTAATTATAAAAATACTTCCCGTAGTAATCAAGACAGCAATAATTGTTAAGATTTGTAAATCATCTCGTGTTTTTTCCTGCTTACCGATAGCTTTTGTTAGTAAAAAGCCAATAAGAATTCCCAAAAGTAATGATCCGATAACTTCAATAAAAGGTTTCGCAATCATTAAAAATAAGGGTATTGTTGATGTGGTGACTAAGATTTGGGCAAATGAAATGAAAAAACCAAAGACTATAATTCCGTATATATCATCGAGTGCCGTTATTGGCAACACTTTTTTTGTAAGTGGTCCATAAGCTCGATATTGTCTCATTACCATCAGAGTTGCGGCAGGTGCAGTGGCAGCACTCATTGAAGCCAAAACTAATCCGACTGCAATATTATTTTTACTAAAGGGTTGATAACCATTCATAATTGGAGCTGGTTTAGGGATGAAAAAAAGTGCTAAAAACACGATTGCAACAACAAATCCAACTTCAAATATTGTAATTGTGTTGATATCTTTGCCACTCTTTCTCAAAGCCTTTAAATTAAATTCACTACCGATTGAAAAGGCAATAAACGAAAGTGCTATTTCACTAATAAACCTTAAAGTATCTTGATCTTCAGTTGTTATAAAGCCTTGATATCCTGGAATAATAATCCCAAGTGAAGGTCCAAGCAGTAATCCTAAAACCAAATATCCCGATACATTGGGCAGTTTTAGCTTTTTAGCAATTAAACCACCAATAAATCCAATCAGTAATATAATTGCTGCTTTAAACAATAAATCCATTAACTAAATCCTCCTTTAAAAGTAAAAAAAGCATAAAATATACGCTTAATAACTCCGATGAGGTTAGCTGCCGGGTTAAGAACATTAAGTATCCTTTCATAAGCTACTATGATTCACCCCTATTATTGGGTTCCCCACTCATTTTCATGATTAGGAGAGTTACTATGATAATATTAGCATAGACACTTTAGATTATCAACTCGATAAATTGCTTTTTTACAAAAGATATCATAAGACAACGTTTACAGGGATTGTAAACATATAACTTATCGCTTTTTTTCCAGAATAATCTAATACTTGTCTAATTGTTTTCGTAATTATATTAACACTCTCTTTTGCAACAACAGAAAAAATTGTCTTTGAGACTTCCGCCTCTGTTGGAATTGCTCGATCAATTGGACCTTTCATTAAATAACTCAGTTTAGCAGAATCCCTTAATGCCTTAGCCATACCGTAGGAGTCAAGGATTGTAGCTCCCTTAACATTTAATTTTACAAACACTTCTAATAAATCATCTAAAAAATCTAAATCATTTAAAACAATAATAATCGCTTCCATAGGCTCTCCCCTTCTCTTATCAAAGGTCAAAATAGGCGTTAAAAGTAAAAGCTCTTTCTTTTTTTGTTAAATTAAAAATTTGATAAGTGTTGGTTTTTTCATTTAATCCTTTCTTTACTACAAACCGATCAGATTTTTGCATTTCTTTATGAAAATATAACTCTATTCGCTTTAAGTTTTTTAATTCTTTAATTTGACTTTCACTAAAACAATCATAAACAAATTCACTATACCGCAAATTATTAACATGTCCTAGCCCATCGAGATGACTGTTTTCAATTTGACCTTCTTTTATGTCAACAAACTCAAGATTTTGTTTAAATGTAGGATTAGCTTCAACTAAGTGCGTTAACTCTTCAGTTAAAATCTCAAAAGGTAGCTGTCTTTGTTTATAAATTGATCTATTTTCTAAATCAAGTAATACAGAATATGAAGCTCCTTTACAAATTGTTTGATTATTTTTATCGACAACATTATATTCTCTGCGGAAAAAGGGACCTCTTCTTCCTGAATACCATGTACTACCGATTAATTGTTGGGATTCAGTGAGAGGTTTTTCAATAACAAGACTCATTGACACTAAAACCCAAGCATATTTATTAGCTAAAACGACTCCTACGCCTTGATCGGTGCTTGAGAGATGTTTATCTGCTAAAATGTTAAAAAGTGCTTGATATCCGTATGGCTTAAGCTCTAAATTTTCATTAAAGTGCTCGAATGGTGGTTCTAAAATATATTTTTTTCGCATTTCGCTTTTCATCTTTTTCATTCCTCTTGTTTCATTTTATAATATTTGCTCGCTATTCGGGCTCCTAATTTAGCATTGCTATAAATTAACTCTAAATTAGCCTTTAATGTTTTTCCTTTTGTTTCTAATGCTAAATCTTGAAGTAAAAAAGGGGTTAATTTTTTACCCATTATTCCTTTGATTTGAGCTTTTTGATGACTTTTATCAATAATTTTCGCCAATTCATTATAATCAAGTTCAAATTTTCTTTCTAATGGATTCGTTACTAAAACACCTGTAGTTAAAGCTAGTTTTTCTTGAACAATAACAAAACGGGCTAATTCAGTTACTGTGTCAAGTCTTAAATTAAGCTTAAATGGACTTTTTGAAGAATAAAATGCAGGTAAATAATCTGTTTTGTATCCGATAACTGGTACTCCTTTTGTTTCAAGATACTCAAGTGTTTTACCCAAATCTAAAATTGATTTAATCCCAGCAGAGACTACTACTACCGATGTTCTTGCTAACTCTTCTAAATCCGCTGAAACATCCATAGAACTATTGTAGTCTTGATGAACTCCTCCAATCCCTCCTGTCACAAAAAACTTTATTCCGGCTTTGTTTGCAATAATCATTGTTGCAGCTACAGTAGTAGCCCCAGAAAAGCCTTGGCTTACAACATAAGCTAAATCACTGCGCGAAACTTTTAAAACATTATCACTTTTCGCCAATAATAGAAGTTGATCCTCATTCAAACCAACATGAATTTTCCCCTCTATTATCGCAATTGTTGCTGGAATAGCACCATTAGATCTAATTATTGATTCAACATGTTGTGCCATCTTAAAATTGAGCGGCTCGGGCAGTCCATGACTAATAATTGTTGACTCAAGAGCAACTATTGGTTTTTTTTCTTGTAATGCTTGTTTAACTTCCTGTGATAAAATTAGTTCTTGCATTTCAAACCTCACCTTTAATCTTAAAAACTTTGCAATGTTCGCATTGTTTTTGTGTAATATAAAACATATTATGTTAATATTATATGTTAGATATAAAACAAAAGCGCTTGAATGCGCTTTATTCATTTAAATAATATCAACATGAATAGCTTCTAAAACTTTTAGTGTTTTATCGTGCAATTTCTCATCAAAACTCATTACAGCATCTTTTGCAACAACTATTCTTGACTCCGGTAATGCTGTTTTTGCAATAACTGCATTAGCTAGCACACACATGTTTGTCACCAAACCACAGATTTCAACCTCTTGATAATTATTTTTCAAGAGATATTCTCCAAGTTCTAAAGAGCCAAAAGTATTTTTTGAAAAAATAACTTTCGCCTTATTTTCATAATTTTTAATCTGACCATATAACTGATGTCCTTTTGTACCTTTAAGGCAGTGCTTTATTGGCAATCTTTTTCCTTCTTGGGTATTTAAATAATTATCATCATGAGTATCAAGAGTAAAGATTAGATCACAATCACCCTTGAGGCACTCTTTGATTTTAGCCTCAATAATGCTTTCCAGTTCTTTGGCTTCTTTAAAGCCTAAACTACCTTCAACAAAATCATATTGATAATCTACTACTAATAATGCCTTCATCGTTTTACACCTCGTTTAATATTTAATTTAATAATTTGTTCATCGCTTCTTCAGTTTCAAATTTTAAAGATTCTAATGCTCTTTTTGGGCTTAATGTATAATCAGGGAAAATTGGTTTTCCGATATTGACAATCATCCGTTCTTTAATTTTGTTTTTTGAGTTTCTCCGCTCCTGGATATTAATTCTTATCGGTACTATTGGAACTGATGACTCAACCGCTAATTTAAAAGCTCCGCGTTTAAATTGACGAATATTTTTATCTCCTTCAATTAACTCTCCTTCTGGAAAAAAATGAATAAATTTACCGTTGCGGGCTTTTTTAGACAATTCATTGAAAAAGATTCGGTTTTCAGTAATGCTTTCTGGCGTTGGGACAGTTCCTAACGCTCTGACAATTTGCCCAACTACTGGCTTTTTAAAGTTTGCTTTAATGGCCGTAAAGACGACCTTTTTTGGAAAAGCAGCTAAGCCTGACATCACTGAATCTAAGGTGTGAACATGATTTGAAACAATTACAGCTCCCCCTTTAATTTTTTTAAGATGATGTTTGTTATTAATCTTAGCCTTTAGGTAAGCTTTATTATAAGCCATCAAAAGCGGAACAACAATATAATAAAAAGCAGTTGTCAACGTTTTTTCAACTCGTCCTTTTTTAATTGTTTTTCTAATCGGCTTACCTCTTTTACTAGTTGCTAAAAGGTTGTTTTTATGATCAACAATTGCCTCTCTAACCATATCTTCAAAGCGATTCACTGAATTTAATAAACTATATTTCTCACTCGATTTAGCATATTCTAACTCCATTTTGTGTCGCTCTTGGTCATTTGTCAACCAATATTCCATCTTTTCTTTTAAATCTTCGACATCGCCTGGCGCGAATAAGCTTCTTTCATCAAGAACAAACTGAACTGAAGCGCTATTTTTAGCATTTGCAATCAAGGGCACTCGGCCACAGGCAATCGCCTCTAAACATGAAATTCCTTCAATTTCTATATCTGAAGCATGAATATATAAGTCTTGTTGTGAAATCTTTTCGATTAAATCATCTTTTGAATAAAATCCAAACTCAACATTGACTTTTAATCTTTTTGCTAGTTGTACAAGTCGATCTTTTGTCGGACCGATACCAGCAAGAGTTAAAATTATTTTATCTCTATATTGACTCTTACCAATCGCTTTTATAATTATTTCTTGTCTTTTTTCATGAGCAAATCTGCCGATGGCAATTATATTAAAATGCTCTTTATCTTTTTGAGGTTCGAAATATTTAAAATCACAACTCACACCATTTGAGATTACATGAAACTGATTTGGATATTGATAACTCTTTAATTTTGCCGCTGTCAAACTTGAAGGACAATGAACATGTTTTACATTTTTAAAAAACCTTCTAAAGCGACGATATAACATTCCTTTTAAAGGCCAATTTAAAAACCGCAGTTTCGCACCATAAATGATGCTTTCTGGCGGAACATGAAAGGCCGTCGTTACAGGAATATTCATTTTTTTTGCTATTTTTAATGCCATCTTAGATGTTTTCCAAGGTGTTATTAAATGAACAATATCAGCACCCTGAAGAGCTTCCTCTAAAACCTTTTTGTTTGGTTTTGAAAAAGTAACACCTTGTTTTTTCGCTACATAACTTACTATTGGAATATGACGTGTTTTTAAGGTGTAGATATCTTGACCGACGACATCGTTGCTTACGATTCTTATTTCATGGCCAAGTTTTTTTAGTGCTTCAGTAAAACGGTAAGCTGTTATATTTGTGCCATTTGATAAATTTTTATAATTATCAATAACGAAAACAATTACCATAGTTTTCACCCTTTTTTGTTCTCTCAAGTATTAATTTTATCATAAAGGAAAAATTATTCAATAAGTTAAGAAACTTTAACATATTTTAATTCTTCAAGTTTTTCCGTTTTTTCTCATGAAAAATCCTCTAAAGTAGATAAAATTAGAGTCTTTTAATTTATTTTTATAACTAGTAGAGAACACTAGTGATTTTAATCGAAAGAGTTTTAAAATTACCTTCGTTAAACCTTTTTAAAGTTAAACTGTTCTTCAATTTCAAAACTTGTGTTTTTCAAATTGCGAGGATGGATAAATTCAATCTTTTTAAAATGCAATAACATCCTCTGATGTTTGGTTTTGCCGTAAAGCGGATCACCAACAATTGGATGACCGATATGCGATAAATGTACTCTAATTTGATGGGTTCTACCACCGCTAATATAAATTTCTAGTTTACTCTTATTCTCAAATTGATCAATTACATAATATTCCGTCCGTGCTTCCCTACCTGAATCGAGAACGATGCGCTTATTGCTATGTCTATCTTTACCGATTTTATGAGTGATTACTCCATCGAGTTCAGTAAAATAATTATCACAAATAGCAATATACATTTTTTTAATAGTTTGTTCTTCAAATTGTTTAGAGAAAAAGGAAAGTGCGATAAAGTGTTTAGCGTAGAGAACAAGGCCAGAAGTTTCATAATCAATTCTATGGGCTGGTAAAACAGGATAGTCATAGCCCTTTTGATGAAAATAGTAACTTACGCGATTAGTTAACGTATCGGTTGTGTTACCATCTTCATGAATTAACATTTTTACAGGCTTGTTAACTATAATTATATCTTCATCTTCATAAACAACATCAATTGATCCTTCAAAAGGTTCAATTACACGGTCAAATGGCGCTAATTTAAAAGCCAGCTTGTCGCCTTCTTTCAGCCGATAATTGAGCTTCGCATGACTATTGTTTACTCTAATTAAATTAAACAGTTCTTGTTGATAGATTGTTCTTTTTGAAACATTAAACAGCAAAAGAAATTCTCTTATAGTGAGATTGGTATGCTCTTCTTCAATTTTGAAATTCAAAAAATTGATCTGCATTTGACCTCCTTACTCGCTATTTTACAAACGCTACAGTTTCCCTTGCTATTAACACTTCTTCATTAGTTTTAATTGTAAACACTTTTACTTTACTATTAGGCGTCGAAATTAAAAGTGCATTTTCTTGATTTAGCTTTTCATCAACTTCAACACCTAAGGCTGTCAAACGATCACAGACAAGTTTTCTCAACTTAGGTGAGTTCTCACCAATTCCAGCTGTAAATGTAATCGCATCCAATCCTCCCATATAGACAAAATATGAGCCGATGTAATCAGCAATTCTTTTTGCTTGAAGATCAAAAGCGAGAATGCTTCTTTTATTACCCGCTCTAATTGATTTCTCTAAATCTCGCGCATCACTTGTAATTCCTGATACGCCAAGATATCCACTTTTTGTATTTAAAATATCGTACATTTTTTCGGAAGAAATATTTAATTTCTTTTCCATATAACTTAAAATTGCCGGATCAATAGAGCCTGTTCTTGTTCCCATGGGAATGCCTTCAAGAGGTGTAAATCCCATTGATGTTTCTACACACTTGCCATCTTTAACTGCTGTTATCGATGCTCCATTGCCGATGTGACAAACGATAATTTTTGTCTCTGATGTTTTTAATAGTTGATTAGTAACTTCACTAACATATTTATGAGATGTTCCATGAAAACCATATTTTCGAATCCCATACTTTTCATACCATTCATATGGTGTTGCGTACATATAAGCATCTTCGCTCATTGTTTGATGAAAAGTTGTATCAAAAACTGCAACATGAGGTACATTAGGCATTACCTCTTTAAAAGCCTTAATCGAAATCGCATGAGCCATATTGTGAAGTGGAGCCATGTCACTTAACTCAATAATTTGCTCAACAACTTTTTCAGTCGCTAGTTCATGTTTTTTAAAGATTTCGCCGCCATGAACAATCCGGTGCCCTACTCCATCAATCTCATCCATACTTTTTAAAACCTGGTGTTCAATTAAACCTTCAATAATTAGTTTTACCCCAAAGACATGGTCTTTAATAGGTAATACTTTTTGATTGTTGTTGCTGTTGAAATTAAGGGTAAAAGTTGCATCATCAAAGCCAATTTTTTCAACTTGTCCGCTTGAGATAACTTTTTCGCTAGGCATTTCAAAAAGTTTAAATTTAATACTGCTCGAACCACTGTTAACACTCATAATTTTCATGTTTAATTCTCCTAATTTTACTATTATGATTGGATGACAAAAACTGGTCATTTACTCCTGTTTTTCTAAATTAAAAAATCTTTGTTTAAAAAACAATAAAACATCCAACCTTAACCATTATAACACAATTTTAAGAAAATTTTTGTTTAATTTTGTTTTTAAAAAATCAAAAATAAAATGACTTTAGAATCATTCTTCTTCACTTAAAAAAGAATCCAAATAGCCTTTGCCTTTTAAAGTTGCTGGTTCATAAATTTCTAAATCTAAAAAATCGTTTTGTCTTAAATATTCATAAACAACAATACTTACACTATTAGAAAGATTCAAACTTCTAATCTTATCATTTGTTGGAATCCGGTAAGTTTTGTCAATTTCTTGTGAGAGTAGTTTTCGGTCGACACCTGTCGTCTCTTTACCGAAAATCAAATAAATCTCTTCAGCAGTGTTTTTAAACTTAATTTCTGTATAGATTTTCTTACCATAGCGAGTAATAAAATAGTATTGACCTTTATTAATTTTCTTAAATTGAGCAAAATCAGAATAGATTTGATAATTTAAATATTTATAATAATCGAGTGCACTTCTTTTTAAATGTTTTTCATCTAAAGAAAAGCCCAACGGTTCAATTAAGTGGAGTTTAGCATTAACACCGACACAAGTTCTAATAATGTTTCCGGTGTTTTGGGGTATTAAAGGTTCATAGAGAACTATATTTAGCATTTTTATTTCATTCCTTTTAAATAAAACCGCCTAAATTTGTGGTTTATAAGTTTAATTCTCATCTGCGAAAGCGGTTAAAAGAGTTTGCTTTAAATCCCAAAGCGCTTGTGAGTAATCAACATAGTAAAGATGGGGATTTTCAAATCTTTTTACTTCATCCCATAAAGTTGCTAGTTGTTCAGCGCAATAATTTCTAATTGCTTTTAATTCTGGTGAATGATAAACTTGCTTTCCTTTAACAAAGATTGGTTTTAAGAGCTTAACCGCTTTAAAGTTCTCAACCAATTTTTGCTTCCATGGAAAGTTAGGATCAAACAATAAATAAGGTTGATTTTCATCAATTATTTCCTCCTCCAGTGTTATGACATCTGCAATCGCTTTATTACTTTGATCAAAAAGACGATACAACATTTTATTACCTGGAATCGTTGTTTTTTCAATATTATCGCTGATTTTCATTTTAGGAATCCATTCACCATTTTCTTGTAATGCTGAAAGTTTGTAGACGCCACCAAAAACTGAATCACTTTTCGAAGTAATAAGCCTTTCTCCTACTCCGAAAGAATCAATTTTTGCTCCTTGGCGAATCAAATCTTGAATAATATATTCATCGAGCGAACTTGAGGCGGTAATTTGACAATCAAAAAGCCCCGCATCATCTAACATCTGGCGCGCTTGTTTAGAGAGATAAGCTAAGTCGCCTGAATCAATTCGAATTCCCTTAAGTCGGTAACCATGAGGCTCTAAATAGTCCTTAGCAACTTTAATCGCATTAGGGACTCCTGAGTTTAATGTTGAATAGGTATCAACTAATAATAATGTGTTTTTTGGATAGGTTTTAGCATATGTTAAAAACGCTTCATATTCAGTTTCAAAACTCTGGACATAAGAATGAGCCATTGTCCCAATAGCTGGAATTTTATAAAGCCTGTCGACTAAAGTGTTGGCAGTACCAACCGCTCCAGCAATATAAGCAGCTCTTGCGCCAAAATTAGCAGCATCATAGCCTTGAGCGCGTCTACTGCCAAATTCCATAATGCTTCTCCCTTGAGCTGCGTGAACAATTCTACTAGTTTTAGTCGCAATTAAACTTTGATGATTAATTGTTAAGAGCAACATCGTTTCAATAATTTGACATTCGATAATTGGGCCAGTTACTCTTAAGACAGGTTCATGAGGAAAGATTGGTGTTCCCTCTTCTATTGCATAAATTGTCGAAGTAAACTCAAAATTTCGCAAATAATTTAAAAAGCCTTCATCAAATGTGTCTTTGCTTCTTAAATAAGCAATATCTTCATCACTAAATGAAAGCTCATTGATATATTGGATTACTTGTTGCAAACCCGCCATAATTGCATAACCACCACGATCTGGATTGTTTCTAAAAAACAAATCAAAAGTCGCCAATTCATTTCTCTGATTAACAAAATAACTATTTGCCATTGTCAGTTCATAATAATCAACAAGTAAACTTAAATTTCTCATCTTGTCACCTCTTTACGATTATACCACGATTCAAGTTAGATATAAAGAATTGAAACAAGTCTTTTCACAAGCTTTGACCGGTCTTTAATCTCAATCTTAAAAATCGTTTAAAGCTACTATTACTGTACTAATTTTAAAAAAAAGATGCCTAAGCATCATTTTTCTCTTTGACATTCATCACCAATACATTCTGTTTTAGTTACTTCTGATTTTTGTTTGCGATAAAAACTATTTAACATTTCGCTAAATGCTTCCTTTGGTTGAGCGCCTAATAGATAATAGCTATTATCGACCACAAAAGCAGGCACTCCGGTTAAATTTAGGTTTTCAGCACGTTGATAATCAAGTCTAATCTCATGAGTATACATATCAGTCTCACAGACAGCAATTACATCTTTTTCCACAAGACCAACAAGAGCGCCAATTTTTGCCAGCACCTTGGGGTCTGAAATATCTTTGCCCTCTTCGAAATGAGCTTTAAACACATAGTCGATAAAAACACTTTGAGCGACTGAATCAGTAATTAACTTTAATACTTGATGAGCTTTTTTACTAGTTGTTGGAATTAAATTGTCAAAATCAAGTTTAATATTCTCATGTTGAGCCATCACTGTTAGTCGATGGTGAACCTCTTGAGCTTTTTTATATGGAATATCTTTATGTTCTGATAAATACTGATGAGCATCAATACATAAGGTACCTTCGATATATGGTGCGATACAAAAACTATGAAAATATATATTCACATCTTTTTTATTAATATAATTGTTTACAGCTTTTTCAAACCGTCTTTTCCCTATATAAGAAAAAGGACAAGTAAAGTCAAACCAGATATCAATTCTCATCTTATCACCACCTAAATTATAAGTTATTTGCGATTTAAAAACAAAAGATTTACAATCTTTAACTTAGGTTTAGTTGAATTGTCTTATTTTATAGTATAATTACTGTAGTAGGTGAGATTGTGAAAAAGATTCTAAAATTTTTGACTAACAAAATTACTATAATTGCTTTACTCACTATTGTGCAATTTATTATTTTTGCTGTTGCTGTAATAATACTCTCTAGCGAAGTTCCTTACTTTTTTTATCTATCATTTGCGATTAGTTTGGTCTTAATCGCTTTCATTTTAAGAAGTGATGAACCGGACATTTACAAAACTGCTTGGCTTATTCCAATTTTAATCGCTCCAGTTTTTGGCGGTCTTTTTTACTTAACATTTAAGCCTTTAAGATCAACAAAAAAGTTGAGTTTAAAAGCTCAACAAAAAGCTGAAAATAGAGAAAAACAAACTTTAAGTTTAATCAAACCTTTACCTGATATCGAGCAAATTTACAATAAACAAATTCAATACTTACAACAAAACAATTGGGCTTACTTGGGAAAACATTTACCCAATCTTGGTTGAAAAAGCAAACCAGGGTGTTGACGTCCGCTTGATTTATGATGAATGGGGTAGTACCACGAGAATAAAGCGTGGCTTTAAAAAAAGAATGGAAGCTAGTGGGATTAAAACTGTCGCCTTTAATCCTTTAAAATTGCGGTTTGTTGTCGCATTAAATTATCGTACACACCGAAAAATGATTATCATTGATGGTAATGTTGGCTTTACTGGTGGGATAAATATTGCTGATGAATATGCCAACATAAAAAAACGCTTTGGCCATTGGCATGATGCAGCTGTAATGTTAAAAGGTGATGCTGTCTTTAATATGACTTCCTCTTTTCTTGAAACATGGGATTTTCACCACAATCAAACAACTGATTTAAAGGCCTTTCAACCAACATTAAAATTTAGTAGTGATGGTATCGCTATTCCTTTTAGCGATTCACCATTTAGTAAAAGCTTTCTTTCTAAACATCTCTATACACAGATGATTTTCTCAGCAAAAAAAGCAATATATCTGACTACACCTTATTTTATAATCGATGATGATTTAATTAACGCTTTTAAAATCCAAGCTCAAAGTGGAGTAGAAATACATCTTATTGTCCCAGGCATCCCCGATAAAAAATTTGCTTATCGGGTTACTAAATACTATTTAAAACAACTAGTCACAATCCCCAACATCTATATTTATTCTTATTCTCCAGGCTTTGTTCACTCTAAGATTATTTATATCGATGATATGGTTGCTGCAGTTGGAACTGTGAACTTTGACTTTAGAAGCTTTTATTTGCATTTTGAAAATAATGTTTGGTTTTACAATACGCAAGCATTAACTTCCATTAAGGAATTTTTAAATTCCACAATTGAGCAGTCAAAAGTTCTAAAGTTTGAAGATCTTCATACAAAAAATGTTTTTGCCAAAATATATGAAACACTCTTAATTTCACTTTCGTTCTTACTTTAAATCAGCTCTAAAACAAAAAAGACTTAAATCAGTCTTTTTTCTTTACTCAAACAGCCTTCTCAACAAGTTTTAAAATTTCCTCAAAAGTGAATGTTTTATCGACAATTTTACCTCGGATATAAGCAATTTTAATCGCTTGAAGTAAAGCTTTGTCCCGTTTAGTGTCGACAAAATAAACTATAAACTTCATCTCATGATTAAGTGAAAAATTATTTAACATCTCTAAATAACTAAGTTTTTTCTCATCTAATTCAGTTCTTTTATCGAGATAATGAAAGACTTTAATAAACTCATCCTTTAAATATGAAATATTAGTTGACCCAACAGTAATTCCGTAACTTGCTAACTCTTTTAACTTTAAGTATTCTTGCTGATGGTATTCTTTTAGTCGTGCAACTATTTCCACAACTTCAAAAGGAATATCATAAGTTTTATAAAGGCCAATTAAAAATGCATTAAATTCTGGCTGGTTTAGGGTGTCACTTGAAATATTAATGCTGAGTTTAACATATTTGTTGGCTTCATTATAGAGGCGGTTTAAACGTTTAAAAGCTTGATTTAAAATATATTTTTCTAATTTTACTAAAAGTCCTCTTTTTTCTGCGACACGATAGTAATATTCTGAATAAATATTTAATGATTTACTTTCAACACCGACCTCGTAGGCATAAACTTTGTTAGTTTTTTGATTGACGATTTGAGTAAAATTAAGTCGCAGTTTTTCGCCTACAATAAGTCTGTCGATTTGCCGGATTATTTCTGTTTCAAAAAGGTCTTTTTGATAATCCGCAAAATCAAAGTAACAATACTGAATCACTCCGGATTTTGCCCGATTAAGACTGATGCTTAAATACTGATAAAACTTTTCCAAATTGGTCTCGCGCGTATTAATTGGATACCTAATAATTCCCATCTCGACTTGAAAAACTTGTTCCGCCAACAATTTTGATTGAAATGCTTCTAAGGCTTGGTAAAACGTTTTAATTTTTCTTTCTACAGTTCGAATATCATTGACATCAAGCACAGCTAAAAGACTATTATTATCAAATTGATAAATTTGCTGATAAAATGGTTTAGAAAATTCAGCAAATTCTTTAAAAAACTCTTTCTTAAGCCTTTTCCCATATAAGAATTCGATTTTATCTAAATTGCTTAACTCCATTAAAATGAAAGTTGTTTTGCCTTTAATATAATTTGGAAACTCTACTTCAAACTGATGAAGAGTAAATAAATTATAAAGCGGATTTACAAATGCTTTTGCTTGCCATTCTCTGTGGGTCTTTTTGTATTCAGTATAATCAATTAAGTTACCATATAGATAACCATCATTATAATAATGGTTTGCTAAATAAACTTTGTTTTGCCAGTTTAATTCGAGCGCAAACCTTTGTCTTTCGCCTCTTTTTAAAGCTTGAATTAAATTATTATATTTAACCTGTTTCTGAGGCGTAAACTTAGCAACTAGAGCTGTTATACTGTCATTTTTCTTAAGTTTAAATAACTCATTAAATAATGGACTCCCGATGATGTTTTCTTTAGCAATAAAAGCGATTAAAAACTTAGAATCAAAGAGTTCGGTTATAATATCTTGTTTAGCCTTTTCTTTAGCTAAAAAATTATGAATTTTTAATTCATAAGAAATAAAATTACTCAAAACTTTAAAAGTTAAATCATCTAAATAAAGATCTTTTTCTTCTCGTTGGTAAAAGCAGACACTAGCCTGATTGCCCATCGCATAACAATAAACTTGTTTTACATTTGTCTTCGTCAAGGGTTGGTTTGAAATTAAATCATAATCAAATTTTAAATCTTCAGTTTTTTTAATTATGTCAACAAAATTATTGGCTGCTTCTCCTAGTATTGAACTATTTATTGTGTGCTGACTATACTTTTTTTCATAGAGACGAGATTTTTTATAATGATAGACTAAAGGATTAAAATAAAAGACAACATCAGAAAAGTCAAAGTACTTCTCCATTAAAATACTTATCCTTCTAACTCGTTCAAAAAAACTTAAACTTATGCTGAGAGCTGAAACTTCAACAATAAAACTATCAAGCAAAAACAGTTGTTCGCCTGGTGTTTTTCTAGTTGATGGTAAAGATTCTTTTTGGGTGTCTGATAAAACTTTTAAACTGCTTTTTGCTTGCGGAATTGTTATTTTAGGCTCAATTGCTTTTTTAGTAGCCTTTTCTTTTGCTAAAATTTTCTTTTCAAGTTCTTGCAGTTTAATTTCATAGTGTTCAACGCTCCGGAAATCTCGGTTTTCCTCATAAAATTTAACTAATTCAGAAAAAAGCGTTTTTTGTTGCAGCAAACTGAGCTCACTTAATTTTTGTTCACTTTCAGTTTCCAAGATCTGAACCTTTTTAAGTTCTTCTGTTCGAATTAAGGACCTTAAATTATAAAAAATTTGCAAACTTTCTTTTTCAGCATCTATTTCTTTTTGAAGAGTATCATTTTGTTCAGTCGCAAACAAATATTCAAAATAGCTGTTTTGAATTTCCTTTTTCTCTTCAAAATTAGGGTTTAACTGCAGTAAATAGTGATAAGTCTTAGTAATTTCATCATCATTACCAGCAGCAATTTGAGCTTTAAAATTTGGAATATAGTAAGGAATCAAAGCTGTTTTATCAAACTGGTAGGCTTTTAAGACATTTAAAATGGCGCTATAATCTTCAGCAAAACTTTTTTTGAAATTTAACATATCCAAATGATGTTTGTACATTTCAATTTGGGGCAAACTTTCTCTTCTTAAATTTAAATAATGAAGGGCTTTATTTTTGTCTTTAAGCAAAATAAAACTCTCGATGATTAGACTAAGAGCTTGGTCGTAAAGTTCTAACTCTTTTTGTTCGGAAAGATAATTTAATTGTTTAAGTAAAACTTCTGTCGTCTCTTGATAATGACTATTTTCAAACAAAATTTCTGCTAATTTAATCGCGGCGTAAACAACTTCAGTTTTATCACTTGAAGTTGCGATTAATTCAAACAATAGATTTACGGTTTTTTGATTGTTGGCAAGAGCAAACAATTCTCCTTTACGCAATTCCACTCATTTCTCCTTTAAGTTTCAAATTTTTGCTGTTTGTTGAAATCTTTTAGTCAATATAAAAGTATTTCACCTTTATAATAAAGAGCATAGTTCCCATTCATTAAAGCGCCTGGATTTAATAAAATCAAATTATCAACTCTTGTTAAGTTTTGGCGATGAGTGTGACCATAAATACAAATATCAACTTTTAAACTTTTCGCAAAACTGATCAACTGCTTTAAGCCTGATTTAACTCTTTGATGATGTCCATGAATTAGTAAAATCTTTTTCCCATCATAAGATAGAAGCCGATATTCAGGTAATTTAATAAAAAAATCTGTGTTTCCTTTTACTGAAACAATTTTTAATTGTTCTAAAAGTGCTACTGATAATTGAGAATCGCCTGCATCAATGTGATGATCGATGTCCGGATGTTTACTTAAAACAGTATCGAGCATTTTAGTGGCACGATGAAGATCAGAGGTAATCAAGATTTTCATTTAAAAACTCCTTTAGATTTTTAAGCGCTAACCCTCGATGAGAAATTTTAATTTTCTCTTCTAAAGTAAGTTCAGCGAGAGTTTTATTGAAACTTTTAAGATAAAATAAAGGATCATAACCAAAACCACCATCGCCTTTGAGGCTATAACTGATTTCACCTTCAATAATTCCTTGAAAATAACTAGTTTGTTTAGTTTGAGGGTTGAAAAGCGCCAAAACAGTCCTAAATTGTGCTTTTCTCTCAGTTTTATTTTTAAGTTCAAAGAGAATTTTTTCATTGCGTTCTTCAGTTGTTTTTGCATAACGATGGGAATGGATACCTGGTTTCATTCCAAGCGAAAAAACTTCTAAGCCTGAATCATCAGCAAGAGCTAATATATTATGTTTTAGACCATAATATTGCGCCTTAATAAAGGCATTTTCAAAAAAGGTTTTACCGCCCTCATCAATTTCCTCACAATCATTTAAATCCTTTAAAGATAAAATTTCCAGCTCAAAAGATTTTAAAACATTTTTAATCTCTTTGATTTTGTTTTTATTCTGAGTACAGATTAGTAATTGTTTCATATTATTATTATATCACGTACTTTGTAAAACTAAACAAGTGTAGTATAATACTTGATAAGAGTGCGCAAATAATCGAATTATAGTTGAAGCGTATCAAGGTAAAAACTATGAAAAAACAAACCAATTTTACAACTAAAAAGGCTTTCTTTGTTTTATTTTTTTATTTTTTAATGATGTTTTTAATAGCAAGCTTTGTTGCTGTTTTTTTATATAGTTTTGATAAGACTACTTACGAATACTCAAGTACTGATGAAATAATTATTGAGCTTCAAACAGAGGCAGCCATCTCCTTTACAACTTCAGAAGACCTTGATAAATCCTTTTATGGCACTAAATTTATTGATACCTATCCCCTTAAAAATAGTTTCTTTTTAATAACTACAAAGGATCTCTTCCCGCGTGATTTAGAAATTGATGATGAATTTGTTAAAACTGTCTTTGAAGAACATAAATATACTGTCGATTCTTTTAAAATTAAACGACTTGCTAAAAAAGAAGATAACTCCGAGTTTTACAATTTATATAATATCGTTACGCCACAAATTGAAAAAGAAATCACTGGCAGTTTTGGCTTAAATGAATTAGGTGAAATTATTAATATTGTAGTTGTTTACATTTTAGTCTTTCTCGGTGTTTTCGCTTTTAGTTTTAAAATGCTAAAAGAAGAATTTCAAAACCTGCCGAAAGGCATTCTTTTTACTATCGGTGCGATTATTTTGGGTGTTTTAGTTGTTTATTTTGGTAATTTAATAAGCGCAATTATAAGTCAAATCTTATCTATTCTTTTCAAAGAAAAGATTGTCACTTCCCTCAATCAAGCAACTATTGAGCGGCAACTCACTAGTCAGTATGGGGCTTTAATTATTATTGTTGTTGTTTTATTAGGGCCAATTGTCGAAGAATTAGTTTTTAGAAAAGCATTTTTTACGCTAATAAAAAACCAGTGGGTTGCACTGGTTGTCAGTTCTTTACTCTTTGGTTTAATTCATGTTGTAACCGAAGCAAGCATCCATAGTTTTTTAATTAATTTAATCCCTTATTTAGTCTCTGGAATTGCTCTTGGTTTAATTTATATTTATAATAAGAAAAACATTGTTGTTTCAATGTTCACTCATATTTTAATCAATTTAATTTCGGTTATCATAGTATTTGTTAGCTATAGCCTTTAAATATTTTTTGTTTTTTTCAAGATTTGCATAATCATAACTGGTGAGGTGAAACTCATCTTTTTTATCTTCTATTCCTTGTTTTAAATATTGTGTTAACTTCTCATAATCTTTGTTGATAACCGCATACCTTAAAGGGTTCTTTTGGATGTTTTGTTTTACAAGCAAACTGTTTTGGAAAAATTTAAGTTTTTCAAGCATCATCAGATTATCGTTTTCTTCTGCAATCGAAAAAAGAGTTTCTTGATATTTGTTTCTGCCATCCAAATAACTTCCTTTTTTAAGCATCAATTCTAAGAGATTTAAGTTATTCATTCTCACTACTTCAAAAATCGGGGTCTCTTCATAATTGTTTTTATAATGAGGATTTTCATTTGTTGATAATAAATATTCAACCATTTGAAAACCCCCAGCTTTACAAGCTAAATGAAGCAAAGTGTTATTTTTATTATCTTTTTTATTTAACATTGCAGATAGTTGATTAATCTTTTTAAAAACATTGACATCTCCACTTCTAATTGCGTAAAAGAGTAATGATTCACCATTATCATTTAAAGCTAAAACATCTGATCCACTTTCAATTAATAATTTTATTATTTTTAAATCACCTTTTAAGACTGCGTGGTGTAGAGGTGTTTCATTATAAATATTTCTAACTAAAACATTGCCATAATAATTAATTATTTTTAAAGTAGCTTCAAAATTTCCTTTTTTAACAGCCTCAAAAATTGCAGTCTCACCGCGATTGTTCTTTAAATTGGGATTAATATGGTTGGCTAATAAATAATTAATTATTTTTTTTGCCCCACCTCTAATTGCATAATGAAGAAGCGAATCTTGATTCTTATCTTGCATATCTAAGTGGATTGCAGTTGTTAAAAAATAGTCTAAATTGTTGTTACTCGCCTGTACAAAGGGATTCATTTTATCACCAAAAATATTATACCATAAAAAAAACCAGAAACTATTTTCACCTTTTAATAATTTCTGATCTTTTATTTTTCTTTAAATCACTAGCTGCTTTATTTTGTAAACATCCTTTTTTCACTATTAAACATTACAGTAAGTGAGAAGACTAAAAGTCCAGCAAAAGCCAAATTCGCGGTTGAACCAATTAAAAGATAAATCATATTGTTGTGGCCTGAAAAAGCTCCTTTTAATAGTTGAGCAGTATTATAAATTGGAATTAAATATAAATATAGTTTATCTGTTGGTTTATGGTCATACATTGTCAACATTCCAACTACAATTGCAACAATCATTATTGGCGCTACTAACGAGGCTGCTTCTTTAACATTTCTTGCAAATGCTGAAATATTAGAAATTAAAGCTATTACGACCAAAACACTTGAAATTAAAACAATTAAAACAAAGAAATATGTTGAGGCCGTATAATTGAGTGAAGTTGCTCCTTCAATTGCCATCAGTTTCGGCAGAGATAAAATTATCCCAATAAAGCTTGAAAGTGAAGCTAAAACCGCTAAAATACTCAATGATAAAATCTTTCCTAAAGCAATTTGACTCCGTTTTGTCGGTGTTGCTAACAATGTCGCAATAGTACCGCGTTCTTTGTCGCCAGCAATGGATTCTGGTCCAACTGAAATCGCTCCTTGAAAAAGAAAAGTAATTATTAACATCGGAAGAATCATCGACATAATATTCATCCCAACGCCAACTTCGGATAAATTGACATGTTCAAACCGAACCGACTCACCATCAATTAAAGTTTGAGTATATTCATTGCTTTGAAATACCGCATCGACTAATTGGACCAAGCCTAAAGAATTAATATTACTGTCATTATAATAATATTTCATCACATTTTGCGCTTTATCATAGTGAATTAGTAGCTGAACCATATCAGCTTTAATCTCTTGTTCAAGCTCAGGAATTCTCTCTACTTCCACAGTTTCAAAGATTAATTCTGTATCAACATATTCAGCTATTGAGATCATATCTGTTTTAATTTTTTCAGTTAAACCGACTTCTAAAATTGTATAGGTTTTATCTGGTTCAGCAATTTTCTCGACAGCTGCACCCATAATTGTATAGATTAAAAAGATAACTAAACCAGGTAGGATAAAGGTTGTAAAAATTAATTTTTTATCTTTAAAAACTCGTGCGAGTTCTTTTTTCATTACTATCCAAATATTTCTCATTATATTTCTCCTGATTCTCGCTGATAAATCTCAAAAAAAACATCTTCTAAAATTCCTTGTTCTTTAAGATTAGCAACATCATCCTCTAAAACTAAGCGTCCATCGACAATAATTCCTACTCGATCACAAATTCTTTCAACTAAAGAAAATATATGCGTTGAAATAATCATTGTATAATTTTGTTCTTTTAATTCTAAGAGAAAATCAATAACTATTTTGGCAACTAAAACATCTAACCCATTTGTTGGTTCATCAAAGATAATTATTTTCGGATCGTGAGCAAGCGAAATCGCTAGCGATGCTTTTTGTTTCATCCCAGAAGATAAATCTCCCACTTTAACCTCTTTAAAATCTGTGACATCAAATCTATCGAACAACATCTTTTTGCGTTTTTCTCTCGTATCAGGGTCAACGCCATGTAAATCACTATAAAAATTATATAAAAAATTAGGCGTGAAAAATTCTTCAAGTTTCAATTCACTCGTTAAAAAACCTATTTTCCGCCTGACCTCTAACGGTTCTTTTAAAGCATCAATTCCAGCAACAAAAATTTGTCCCTCATTAGGCTTAATCAAGGTTGAAATCAATCTTAAAGCGGTTGTTTTACCCGCACCGTTGGGGCCTAAAAGACCATATATTTCGCCTTCGTAAACTTTTAAAGATACTTGATTAACAGCTGTAAGCAACTTTTCTGAAGTTTTGTTTATTTTGCGCTGTTTTTTGGAAAGAATAAATCTTTTTGTTAGATCCCTTAATTCAATAACACTATCCATCACTTCGCTCCTTTTAAAATATTTCGCAACGTTCTCATTATAACACTTTAATTTTAAATTTTAAAGGACTAATTGCTATTTATTATAAATAACTTAACTTTAATTTATATTTTATTAAATAAATATATCGATGTTCTTAAACTTTTTGAAAAAAAAAGACCAAGAGGTCTTTTTTATCAAAACTTAGGATTTTACAGCATCCTTTAGGCCTTTTCCAGCTCTAAACGCTGGTGTTTTTTGGGCTGGGATGTGAATAGCTTCACCAGTTCTTGGGTCTCTACCGCTTCTTGCAACACGGTCTCTTACTTCAAATGTTCCAAATCCAGTAATGACAACTTTTTCTCCACCGGCTAATGTTTCAGCAATGGTATCTGTAATTGCCGCTAAAACTAATTCCGCATCCTTTTTGGTTACTTCTGCTTTTTCTGCAACAACTGCAATTAGTTCTGTTTTGTTCATGTCGAACCTCCTTTTTAATCATTATGTAGCCATTATATCACTTAAACTATGATATTGCAACGTTTTTTATTATTTTTACATTTAATACGATAACTATGCACGTGAAAGCGTTTTTTAGGCTGTTTTTTGAAATGGTTTAGTTATTCAATTTTTTCCTCTTTTAATTCACTTGAAAGAATATTTGTTAAAGCTTCACTTATTGACATTTTATTAAAAATCACTTCATAAGCATAACAAATTATCGGCAAATATATTCCTTCTTTTTTAGCTAAATGATAGAGAGCTTTAATCGAGCGGAATCCTTCAATTGTTTGCGGTTCTTGAGCATAGATTTCATCAATAGACAAACCTTCGCCGATTCTTTTACCTGCCCTAAAGTTTCTCGAGTGTTCGCTACTTGCGGTTACAATTAAATCACCTATTCCGGTCAATCCAAACACCGTTTCTTTATTTCCACCATAATACTCTACAATTCGAGCTATTTCTAAAATTCCTCTTGTTATTAAGGCAGCTCGGGCATTTTCTCCCATTCCGTAGCCTGTTGAAATCCCACTGACAACTGCAATTGCGTTTTTTGCTGCACCACCAACCTCTGAACCAGTAACATCAAATGAAGTATAAACTCGCATATAAGTGTTATTGGAAAATATTTCTTGAATAGTTTTAGAAAGTTTTTCGTTTTCTGAGGCAGCTGTCAAGAGAGTAATTTTTCGCTTAATCACTTCTTCCGCATGACTTGGTCCTGTCAATACTGCATAGCCAGCCAAATACTTTGGATCTATCTCTTCTTCAACTAATTGACTAATCCTTTTTCCACTCTCTGGCTCTAAGCCTTTCGAGACATCAATAAAATAAGTCTTTTTTGTTAAAAGAGCGTTGATCTGTTGTAAAACTGGCCGCATCACTCTTGTCGGAATTGCCAAAATTAAATAAGTGACTTTACTAGTTACAGCAGATAGATTGGTAGTTGCTTCTATTGAACTCGGTAACTCTACATTAAAAAAAGGATGTTGCCGATTATTGATTTTTTCAACATTTTTGATGTTGATATCATAAATAATAACTCGATGTCCATTATCTACTAAAAGTTGCGCTAAAGTGCTTCCCCATGCGCCGCCGCCAATAATGCCAATTAACATTTTACTCGCTCCTTTTTCTAAATATCAGTTTAATTGGGGTTCCTGTAAAATCAAAAACTTCTCGCAATTTATTTTCTAAATATCTTTTGTAAGAAAAATGTACAAAGTTGGGGTTATTAACAAAAATAACAAAAGTTGGTGGTTTAACTGCAACTTGGGTCATATAGTAAAAGTTTGCTAAATTCTTTTTATACATTTTTGGTGGTACCAATGATGTCATATCATTTAAAAAATTATTTAAAACTGGTGTTTTTAAAGTTTTGTTGTAGTTTTGATAAGCCTTTTGAATCGCAGTAAATATTGTTTCAATCCGTTGATTAAGCAAACTTGAAACAAAACAAATTTCCGCAAATGGTAAAAATTGAAATTCTTCTCTCACCATTTTCTCATAGTTTTGCATTGCTTTGCTATCTTTTTCAACTAAATCCCACTTATTTACAACAATTACACATCCTTTACTATATTCAGTAATCAGACCTGCAACATGTTTATCTTGGTTGATCAAATCCCGCGAAGCATCAATTAAAAATAAGACTATATCACTTCTTTCTGTCGCTTGAAGTGCTCTAAGAAGAGCATAACGATCTGTTGATTGATAAATTTGTCCTCGTTTTTTAATTCCCGCGGTGTCTACTATCGTATATTTCTCGCCATCACGAGTAAACTTAGTGTCGATTGCATCTCTTGTTGTTCCTGCTATTTCTGAGACAATAACCCTCTGTTCACCTAAAATAGTGTTGACAAGGCTTGATTTTCCAACATTAGGATAACCAATTACCGCAAGTTTAATTGTGTCCATTTCCTCTTTTTGGCTTTCTTTAGGCATCAGTTCGACAATCTTGTCTAAAACGTCACCAAAGCCAATTCCATGTAGAGCTGAGACGGCAAATGGATCGCCAAACCCTAAACTGTAAAAATCATAGATTAAATTGACCATCTCTTTATTGTCGACTTTATTGACCAAAACTAAAACAGGTTTTTGATAGCTATAAAGGATTTTTGCGATTTGACTATCTATCTCTGTAAGACCAGCTCTTGAATCAACAACAAATAAAATAAGACTTGCTTCATCGACCGCAAACAAGGCTTGTTGTTTAACTTGTTCTAAAAAAGGAGCATCGCCAATGTCGATGCCCCCAGTATCTATCAGACCAAAGGATTTAGTTAACCATGTTGCCCGAGCATAGATTCTATCTCTAGTCACTCCAGGCATTTCATCTGTTATCGCCTTACGATCTCCAATCATTCGATTAAAGATACTAGATTTTCCTACGTTCGGTCTGCCAACAATTGCAACATTAAATGGCATTTTATCACACTACTTTATTATCTTGTCTTATTCTTCTTCACTCTCTAATACTTCTGCAAATAAGTCTCCAATTGTAGTTGTTTCATCAGTTTCGTCAACCAAATATTTTTCATATTCGCTTTTCTCTGCAACAATTTCAGCTTGTCTAATTGAAAGTCTTAAATGCCATCTTTTAGGATTTACATCCGTGACAAGTGCTTTAAGTTTATCTCCCGCTGCGAACAATTTTTCAGGCTCTGTTACCCTTTGCCGCGAAAGTTCATTTAAAGGAATAAAACCGTTGACTCCTTTTGCTTCTACTGTAACTCCTTGTTCAGCAACTTCAACTACTTTACATTCAACCTCTTCACCGCGTTTAAACGAAACATCTTTCCAAGGATTATCTAACAATAATCTTCTCGACAAACTTATTTTATTGCGTTTTGGTTCAATTAGCGTGATAACAGTTTCCACTTTATCGCCAATTTTAACATAACTTTGGAAATTATCATCCGGATTCCAAGAGTATTCACTGCGGTGCAATAAACCTCTAACTTGTTCTTTAAGTTCTAAAATTATTCCAAACGGCAATTTTTGAACAACTTCACCAATGACAGTATCCCCCTTTTTATGCTTTTCAACAAAAGTTTCAAAAGGCGTTGGCAATAAAGCTTTAATTGATAAATCTAAAGAACGATCTTTTTTAATAACTTTAACAGTTACTGTATCGCCAACTTTTAACACATCTTTTATATCTTCAACTCTAGTATGTTTGATTTGAGAAATTCTTAATCTTCCAGCAACATTATTAAATCTAATTAATGCCATGTGTCTTTCAATTCTTTCAACTCTACCGGTTAAGACATCACCAGTATTAATGCTTTCAAATTCCTCTTCTCTTAACTGTTGACGCTCTTCGCGCTCTTTAATTCTTCTCTCTTCAAAGATTTTTTTCCTTGAAGCAATAATTCTGGGGCGCTTACCAGGTTTAACTTCAATAATATGGACATCCAAATCTGTCCCTTTTAATTCAGCTTTTTTCTCCACAAGCTCATTATCTAAAAGACCATAAGGTAGAAAAGCAGAAAAACTGAGCACTTGTAAATGTAGTCCACGACTGTCTACTCTTGTAACTTTAACATTAATTATTTCTTCGTTTTTGTAAATTTCTTTTACTTTTTCATATTCTTCATGTCTGACAATCGCATTTCGGTCAAGCAAAATTGAACTAATATCATCAGTTTCTGTTATTTGAGAAACAATTGCTTCAATTTTATCTCCCTCTTTTACTTCGTCGATAAAACTGTCAATTTTTTTCCCAAAATGATTGCGATACATTTTCGCTTCTGCATTATTTTCAAGTGTAATATAGATTAAATCCTCTTCCACTTTAAAAATAGTACCTGTAACTTTCTGTCCCCGTTTAACTCGCTTTATTACAACGTCTTCCATTGTAATCTCATTTTTCTCTTTTGCCATGATAGGTCTCCTTTTTAACTATTTCATTAATAATTACTTGCACTGTGTCTTCAATACTATAATCTGTTGTATCAACTATAATTGCATCTTTAGGTATGATTAACGGCGATGCCTTTCGTGTTGAATCTTTTAAGTCCCGCATTTCAATATCTTTTATTACTGTAAGCAGATCAATCTCTAAACCCTTTTGGTGAAGTTCAAGCATTCTTCGTTTCGCTCTTTCTTCAACATTAGCAGTTAAAAATATTTTTAAATCTGCATCAACTAAGACAACACTTCCGATATCTCTACCATCCATTATAACATTTTTACCATTTGCTGCTTGTTTTTGGATTTTAACTAAGTGTTTTCTAACAGTTGGAAAACTCGATACTTTGGAAACATTTTTAGTAACTTTGTCGCTTCTAATCTTTTCAGTTACATCTTCACCATTTGCATATATTTTATCATTGGTGTAATTTATTTTAACCATTTCAACAAAATCATAAGCTTGTTCATCATCTAAATCAATACCTTCTTTTAAGGCGACATATGTAATTGCCCGATACATCGCACCAGTATCGATATGAATTAAATTAAGCTCCTCTGCAACCCTTTTACTAATCGTCGATTTTCCACTACCAGCGGGGCCATCTATTGCAACATGAAAATTGGGCATAAAAACCTCCGTATTTTCTACCATTATAACATTTATATTTTTAAATTGCTATTTATTATTGTTTTAAAATCTCACTTTTTCTTGTTTGCGTATAGCTTTTTGACTTCATGAATTTTTAGCTCACGATAACTCCCTCGCTTTATTCCTTTAAGTGTTAAAAAATCAAAACCTATTCTTGTCAAACTTTTTACTGGATAGCCAACCGCTTCAAACATCTTTTTTACTTGTTGATTTTTTCCTTCAATTAAAACTATTTCAACTAAAGAAGACTTTTGCTGAACATTGTGTTCTTTAACTCTAACTAATGTTGATCTACTTTGATAGTTCTCAATTTCAACACCTTGTTTTAAAGTTTTTATCGCTTGCCTACTAATCAAACCTTCAACTCTTGCTAAATATGTTTTAGGAACCTCATATTCAGGCCTTGTCAAAAGATAAGTTAGTTGGCCATCGTTGGTCAACAATATCGCTCCAGCAGTATCATAATCAAGCCTCCCGACAGGAAATATTCGTTTTTGCTTGTCCGCTTCTAAAAGGAAGTCAAGCACTGTTTTTCTTCCTTTTTCATCTGCAACAGAACTAATAACTCCGCGTGGCTTGTTGAGTAAATAATAAACTAAATGTTCTTTTTCTATCTTCATCCCCTGATAAGCTACAAGATCATTTTCTTTAACATAATATCCTGGTTCACTAACAATTTCTCCATTGATTGTTATTTTACCAGCAGCGATTATCTCTTTGCTGCTTCTTCTCGATGCTACTCCCGCTTGAGCTAAATACTTATCTAATCTCATGATTTACCACCCGAATAATTATATCATATTACAACTACAAAAAAACAATTAAACCTTTCACAATAAAAAGTCATTATTTTAAATCAATTAGACCTTTAAATTTATCATTTTTTTGTTGAAACAATTTTTTTGTTAGCTCTTTCGCGAATTTTTTCTTTATTTTGTTTTAGTTTTTTTTGAATTGAATCAACCTGTTTTTGCTTTTGAATAATCAATGTTTTTTTCTGTTTATCAAAACTTTCCTCTTCTTGCTTAACATAGCTTTTCGCTTTATTCTCTTTTAAAAGTTCAGCTTGTTTTAAAGCTAGTTCAACTCTTTTATTTTGTTCAGCTTCAAAAATTTCTAATTCATCCTTATAACTTCTTTCAAGTGCTTCTAGCTCTTTAGCAA
>JAAYKO010000041.1 GCA_012522345.1 Acholeplasmataceae bacterium
ATACAATAAAAGTTGGGTTTGTTCAACTAACAATCAAGAAGTCTTCAATTTAAAACGAGTCTTAGACTATCAACAAGTTTTAATCTTTAATTGTGTCTATCAATTAGCAGATTCCTATGATTATGAAGCGATGACTTCAAGTGCAAAAAGCTTTACAAAAAAGATTAGAAAAATCGGCCAAACTTTGAAAAAAACAAATCTTGAATTTGTTCCTTTTGGCTTAGGTGGCTGTGATCTCTGCAAGGAATGTACTTATCCAGAAAAAGAGTGTCGACATCCTGATAAAGTGATTTTTCCAATTGAAGCAATTGATATTAACGTTGCTGAAACAGCAAAGAAAAATGGTTTTAATTATATTAATGGCATTAATACTGTAACTTACTTTGCCATGTTCTTTTTTAGCGAGGAGGTTCTCGATGTTTAAAGTTAAAGTAATCAGCGATGATTTTAAAAGAACTTATTGTCTAAAAGAGCCAATTAACGGTCTTGAGTTTTTAATTAAAGAGGGCTATTATATTGACGCTAGTTGTGGCGGCAAAGGCACATGCAAAAAATGCAACTTTTTAATTGATGGTCAAACAAAACTTTCCTGCCAAACAATTCTTGATCGAGATGTCACGATTGAATTAATTGTTGAGGCTGAGAAGTTAAATTTGAACAACTTAAAGCTTAGCGAAAGTAAAAAATACGCTTTAGGGCTTGATTTAGGAACGACAACACTAGCTTTTTATTTAATTGATCTTGCAGCGAAAGAGGTAGTCTTTAAAGCTTCAGAACTCAATAAGCAAGCTGTTTATGGCTCAGATATTATTAGTCGGATTGATTATGCAACTAATAAAAGTTTAGCGCAAATCCAGCAAACGATTATTGATCAAGTAAACCATTTCATATCTAAATTAATTGAGCAAGTTAAAATTAAGATTGAAAAATTAGTTGTTGCGGGAAATACAGTGATGAGTCATATTTTCTTAAATGTCAACCCAGAACCACTGGGTAGAATTCCTTTTAAGCCCGTCTTTTTAGAAAAAAAAGAACTTGCAGGCAGTAGTTTAGGTTTAGCGGTTAAGGATGTTGTAGTATATCCGGGGATTGCTAGTTTTGTTGGCGGCGATATAGTCGCTGGTTTGGTTGCAGTTGATTTCTTTTCTGAGCCAACAAACAAACTTTTCGTTGACATTGGAACAAACGGTGAGATAGTGCTTTTAGCGAATAAAAAACTTTACTCAACTTCAACAGCAGCAGGTCCAGCTTTTGAAGGTGCCAAAATTGAAATGGGATTAGGGGGAGTAAAGGGAGCAATCTCTAAAGTATTTTTAGAAAACAATCAACTTAAATTAAAAACTATTGGCAACCAAGAAGCAATTGGCCTTTGTGGCAGCGGGCTTACTGATACAATTAGTCTCTTAGTCAAAGCCCAATTAATCGATGAGACAGGGGCTTTTGTAAAAGAGAGTTCAAATCCACTTTTTACAAAGTTTAAAGATAACAAGTTTTATTTAACCGATAAAGTCTATCTCAGTCAAAGAGATGTCAGAGAATTTCAACTGGCAAAAAGCGCAATCGCTTCTGGAATTCAAACTATTTTAAAAGAAGCTAAAATCTCAATTTCAAGTTTAGCTGAGGTTTATATTGCGGGTGGTTTTGGTTTTTATCTAAATAAAGAAAACGCTCTTGATTTAGGGTTACTACCCTTTGCTAAAACAACTAAAATTATTAATGTTGGCAATACGAGTGGTCAAGGAACAATTTTAGGTGCCCTCGATCCTAATTTAATAACAGAGGGCGAAAAGTTAGCCCAAGAAGTTATGGTAGTAGAACTAGCAAAAAGCAAGTTTTTTAATCAACAATTTATAGAAAATATGGGCTTTTGGGGTGCTGAAAATGACAATTAAAGCTTCACCACTTCTTTTAAACAAAGTTTTAAATATTGAAGAGATTGAAAAACTGCTTCACAACTTTACAAGTCTGACTAAAATTGATGTTTCGCTTGTTGATGTTTTTGGGAATGAAGTTATCTCTGAACGAATTGATCCATCCAGATCGGTCTGCCACTTAGTAAAAGGCTTGGAGTATTTTAATCTCTGCCAAAAAAACACCAAATATGCTATCTTTAAGGCAGCAGAATTAGGCGAGCCTTACACTTTTAAATGTGGTGAGATGATTAGATGTATCGCCCCAGTCTTTAGTGATGGGATGGTATTAGGAGGGGTCTCATTGGGACCAGTACTTTTATGGGATACTGATGATTTTGTGCCACTAGAGTTTAATAATTTAAAAAAAGAATGTGGCTTTAATGAGGAACAATTAGCGACAATTATTAACTATACAACAAGACTTTCAGCTCAAAAAATGAATAGTGCAGCGGAACTTTTAGCATTTATTGTTGGCTACATTTGTCAAGAAGAAAATGAGTTTTTTAAACAGCGGACAAAAATTATGATGCAGCAAAGACAGATTTCAGAATTAATTCAAGAACAAAAAGAGATGCCCGCCCGCAAACGGACACTGAGCAAAGAAAAAGATTTAGAAAGAGATTTTGTTTCGCTTGTCTTATTAGGTGATAAAGCTCAAGCGATGGGCTTATTAACGGAAATTTTAGGAAGAATCTTATCAAAAAGTAAAGCCAATTTAAACATCATTAAAACAAAACTTTTAGAACTTTTAACAGAGCTTTCAAAAACTGCCTCTGAAATGGGTAGCCAATCTTTAGAACTAGCTTCAACGCTCGTTAAATACACAGCTAAAATCGTTTCTGAGAATAATTTTGATCAAATGTTTTTATGGGCTCAAGAAGCAGTTGAAGAGCTGACTAGCGCAATTTATTTAGCGCGTGGTTTTCAAAAAAGCAATGAAAATATTATTAAAGCGACCAACTATATTAAAATGTATTATAATGAAGATTTAAAGTTAGAAGATGTCGCTGAACATATTTATATTAACCCTTATTATTTAAGTCATCTTTTTAAAAAAGAATTGGGAATAACATTTTCTAATTACTTGCGGAAAATAAGATTAGATAATGCGATAATCTTAATTCAAAAAGGTGAAAGAGAAGTTCAAAGGATTGCTAGTCTTGTCGGTTATAATAATTCAAGTTATTTTATTAAAGTCTTTAAAAACCATGTTGGACTAACACCTTATAACTACATTAAGGTGATTGAAGAAAAGCCAAAGAATTAAGCTATTTTAAGCTATTGAATGAAATGACATTAATTTCTAATGAAGAAACTGATGTCTTTTATTTTGGCTAAAACAAGATTTTATTTAGTGATATATTGCTATTAGGGGTTAAAAATAGCAAGTTTCTTTTATTTTAAGCAAAAAAACAACATAAAAGGGTTTTTTGAAATGCTATAATTAAAGTGAGTTAATAAATGGGAGGAAAAAATGATTTTAGAGAAAATTTCTGAAATGCTCCAAAGAGGAAAAGCTAATGATTTAAAAAACTTAGTCCAAGAAGCTTTAGACCAAGGCTACGAACCAAAAGTAATTTTAAATGAGGCGCTCATTGCAGGAATGTCGATTATTGGCGTAAAATTTAAAAATAATGAAGTTTTTGTGCCAGAAGTTTTAATTGCGGCCCGAGCGATGAATGCGGGGATGGAAGTTATTAAGCCAAAGTTAGTAGAAAGTGGAGTTAAGCCAATTGGCAAAGCTTTAATTTGTACTGTTAAAGGAGATCTTCATGATATCGGTAAAAATCTAGTTAAAATGATGTTTGAAGGTCAAGGAATTGAATGTCTTGATTTAGGGGTGGATGTTGATCAAGAAACAGTTGTTGCAGCAGTGAGGGAGCATAACCCCGATATTTTATGTTTATCAGCCCTCCTTACGACAACGATGTTTTCCCAAAAAGAGATTATTGAAGCATTAGAAAACGCAGGACTTAAAGCTAATCTCATGGTGATGATAGGTGGAGCACCAGTAACCCAAGAATATGCTGATGAAATTGGGGCTGACTCTTATAAACCGGATGCGGCGAGTGCTGCGGAGTATGCTAAAGCTTATTTAAGTGAGAAATATCATGTTTAAACCTTTAGAGTTTTATAAACCTGATCTTGCTAAAACGATTAAAGAAACTGAAAAAACAATTGCTAATGCAAGAAAACATCAGGGTGGCAATATTTCATTTAGAGCTTTACCGCCTAGTGATGTTGACTTTTATGAAAAGATGAATTTACTTGAATATGAATTTCCCCAAGATAATAAGAGATATGCAAAAGATCTCTGCAGTCTTTTAGAAAAATCTTTTCATGCTCGAAGAGACGTTGATGATAATTTTATCCCTGTAATTACACCTAATTTGGGGATTGGTGATTATAGCGCTTTTGTTGCAGGAGAGATTATTTTTCAAAAAGATACAAGTTGGTCTCAACCTGTTTTAAAAGAAGTAAATGATTATCAAAAATTGCCACCGCTAGGAACCGCAAAATGGTATGGTCTTTTTTTAGAAATAATTGAAGAAATCTTAAAAATTTCAGGACCATCAGGAATTCCTTTTAGTCGGGGTTTCTTTTCGCCATTAGATTTAGCACACGCTCTAAGGGGTGAGGCGATTTTCTTTGATTTTTATGATAACCCTGATGAAGTTAAACAATTAATTGATTTTTGTGCGGATGCGACAATTAAGTTTGCTAGTGAGATTCATAAAGTTATTAAAAAATACTTAAAGAACAGTAAATATGGCCTCTTTTATACAGAAGGCTTAATCAATATGAGCGAAGATATTGCCTGCATGATTTCTGGGGAACAATACCAAGAGTTTTGTGCGCCTTTTACGCAAAAGGTAATTGACCACTTTGGTGATGGTCATATGCACACTCACTCGCGCTCGATGTATTTAGTAAAGGAGATTTGTTCCCTAAACAATGTCGTTAATCTTTGGTTACCAACAGATCCAAATGCTCCAAAACCAATTGAACATGGCGAACAACTAGCGCTTGATTCAAGAGGGGCAAATCTAGCGATTGATTGCGAAAACTTTCAAGAAATAGTTGATAATTTTGCCTCTTTTAAAGCGGGTAACTTCTCAATAACTCTACCAGTAAAAGATATCGCTGAAGCTAAATTATATACTGCTAAATTTAAACAACTGAAATAAAGAGGAGGGGTTTTATTGCGAAAAAAACTTCTAGTAACTCTCTTTTTACTGATTTTACCAACGTTCTTTTTTTCACTAAAGCTCAACGCTAAACAAGAAACTATTCGAGTTTGGGTTGGCGCGATTAGTCAAGAAAAAGATGAAATGGTAAGAATTGGCCAGCAATTTAAACAAGAAACTGGAATCGCTGTTGAAGTCATTCAAAAACTTGAGATTTTTACTGTTCCTGATGCCTTGGTGAATAATGCAGAATTAGATAGTCGACCAGATATAGTCTATATGCAAGCACCAGATATTGGCGGTTTGGTCAGATCAGGTTTTTTAGAACCGCTTGAATTAACCGAAGCGACTAAAGAGCGCTATGTTGATGTTGCAGTCGATGCCTTTACTTTAGATGGCAAAACCTATGGGATTGGCTACAGCAACAGCACTTCAGGCTTGTTATACAATAAAGATTTAGTTTCTGAAGCAGAGTTGCCGGAGACATGGGATGAGTTTTTTCTGTTAGCAGAAAATCTAACAATTAAAGATGAATGTGGAACAATTCGGCAAAGAGGAGCCTATTTTAATGCTACCGATATGTGGTTTAACTATCCTTTAATTCGTCATTATGGTTGATATTATTATGGTTTTGAAAATGGCAGTTATGATCCGTTTGATATTGGATTAGCCAATGCAGGAATGCTTAATTATATTGACCAGATGAAAAGGATGCAACAACTAGGTTTAATTATTGATAATCGAGAAAAGAAAGACTACAGTCCAATAATCGCTGATTTTTCAGATGGCAAAGTGGCGATGTTTTTATATGGTTTGTGGTCAGCAGCAATCTTTAAAAATAAAGGAATTAATTATGGGATTGCTCCACTACCTTATAGTGGTGATACGAGATCTAAACCTTTGACAACAGTTGAAGGGTTTGTGATTAATAAATTTAGTAAAAATATGGACAACGCCAAACTGTTTTATAATTATATTTACCGAGATGATAATCAACAGAGGTTAATTGAAGCTGGCAATAAACACGCCTTAAAGACCGGTGAACGTAACCCTTGTAATATTAGCGTTATTGATAGTGAATATATTCAAAGCGATGAGATTTTAAATTGTGTTTGTAAAATTGGTTTTGATGTTGAACCTTTTCCCAATATTTCTGAAGGACCGCTTTGGTATAACCAAAACGTAACTTTTGTCACTTTAGCCCAAATCTTTTTTGGTGATCCTTACGGAAATAAGGTTGATGCGGAATTTAAATTAAATGAACTGACTTCATTTTTATTAAAAGAAGTTGCCAATATGAACCAAGAAACTGAACCCTTAGATATCTCAAAAGCACTCTATATTATTATTGGTTGTGCGGTGCTGGCGGTTGTCTTAAGTGTAATTATCGTTGTCTCGCTTTTAAAAAAGAAAAAAGCGGATCACTTAAAACCAATCAATGACACTAAAGAATCAATTGTTGGTTATCTTTTATTGTTGCCGTTTTTTGCCTTAGTTATTTTGTTTTACATTTATCCAATCGTCCAAAACTTTTCTTTATCGATGACTAACTATAGTGGAACTAATTTAAGAGATTACACTTTTATTGGTTTTAGTAACTATAAAACAATTTTTACAAATGAATTAAAAGGTCTTTTAGGGATGACAGTGTGGACTTTAGTTTTCGCTATTGTTGTCACTGGTGGCTCTTTTATTTTTGGAACAT
>JAAYKO010000042.1 GCA_012522345.1 Acholeplasmataceae bacterium
ATTAAACATCTAATCACTCCTAAACCTTTATTATTTTACCACATTTTTTCTTGTTTTTCTATTGGCTTAACTTTTTGTTATTTAAAGCGTATATTTTGAAAAAAGTGTTATTTAATGTTATTATAAATAGTAGAAAAGGGAGGTTTTCAGAAAATGAAATTAAAAGATTTAATGAACAGACAAGTTGCTAATTTAATTGTTTTTTATGTTAAATTACATAACTATCATTGGTTTGTAAAAGGCAAACAATTTTATCGAGTTCATGAACTGCTCGATGATATGTATGTAGAAATAGCTGATACATATGATGAAGTTGCAGAGAGAATGTTAATGATTGGTTTAAAGCCTGTCGCAACTCTAAAGGATTCTCTTGCCCTAGCAAACATTAAAGAGGCTACCGGCAATGAAACTACAGATGAAATGGTTAAAAATGTCTTAGCAGACTATGAACATTTAAATGAAGAATTTGGACTTGCCTTGAAGGCTGCTGAAGAAGCTGATGATGATGTAACAGCTGATTTATTTACTACAGTAAGAGCTGTTTTCCAAAAACACATTTGGATGTTGCATGAATTTGTAAAATAATTAAATTTGAAACAAAAAAATTACCTGCGATAAATCACGCAGGTTTTTTTTATTCATCTTCGCGCTCAACAAGTGGATAGAATCGCGAAAAATTCTTTTGAAATCTTAACATAAATCTGCCAGTCGCACCTTGTCTATTTTTTGCGAGCAAAATTTCAATATTGTCGGTACTTTGACCAGTTTCATCTTCTGGTTCATACATAAACATTACAATATCAGCATCTTGCTCAATTGAGCCTGATTCTCTTAAGTCCGCTAACACGGGCGTTCTTTTTTCGCGATCGACACTTCGCGATAATTGTGAGAGTGCCAATACTGGTATTTGAAGTTCACGAGCCATTAATTTCAAACCCCGTGAAATCTCAGCGACATTTTCCTGTCTCGTCCCTCTTGCTTGAGCTTCTTGAATTAATTGAAGATAGTCAACGACCACAAAATCAAGTCTGCCATTTTGTTTTAGTTTACGGCATTTAGCTCTTATATCTTTAACTTGGACTGTTGCAGTATCATCAAAATATAAGTTAAGTGAATTTAAAACTTGGGTAGCGGCATTAATATCTTGCCAATCATTAGGAGTTAGTGTTCCGTTTCTAATTAAACGGTTATCGACTAAACTTTCATATGACAACATTCTACTGACAAGTTGTTCATTGGACATTTCAAGGGAGAAAAAAGCTACTCCTGCATGGCCATCACTATTATTTTTAGCAGCTTGAATCGCTAAATTCATCGCGAGAGCACTTTTACCGACTGAAGGTCTTGCGGCGAGAATAATTAACTCCTCATTTTGAAAACCACTCGTTAAATAATTAAGTCTACCAAAGCCTGTATTTAAGCCTGTGACATCACCTTCTGAACGTTTAATCTCAGCCTTTTTTCTAACTTCTCTTAAAATTTCATCAATCGTTAAAAACTCGCCTGCGCGTCGCCTTCTAATCAGTTGAAAGATTTTTTCTTCAGCTTGATCAACATAATCTGTTGCGTCAATTGCTGGATTAAATCCTTCTGCATAAATCTCGCCACTAACACTAATCATCGCTCTTTTTAGTGAATAGTCTTTAACTATTTCAATATATGATTCAAGGTTAGCTAAAGTGGGGGTAAAGTCAACTAGTTCACTTAAATAATCGACGCCTACTTGGTCCATTGACTTCAAGGATGCAAGTTCTGCTGAAATGGTTGTAAAATCAATCTTTTCAGCTTTTTCTAAAAGCCTTAATAAGGCAAAATAAACTCTTTTATTTTTTAATTCAAAAAAATCATCAACACTTAGTTTATCAGCCACGCTCGCTAAAACACCTGGGCTTAAAAAGATTGCACCAAGTACTGATTTTTCAGCATCCACATTGTGAGGCATTATTCTAGAATTGACCACTTTTTAATCCCCCTATTTTTCTAAAACGTTAATTTCAAATTGTGCTTTGACATCTTTTGATAAAACAACCGTTGCGGTATAAATACCTATTGAATTAATTTCACTTGTTAACTCAAGCTTTTTTCGGTCAAATTCAATTCCGTTTTGTTCTTTGAAGGCATCAGTAATCATTTTTGTTGTGACACTACCAAACATTTTGCCATCTTGACCGATATTGATAAACACGTTAACACTTTTCGATTCAATTTCTGCTTTTAATTTACGCATCAATTGTTCATGCTGACGTTGTTTCTCAAGTTCAAGTTTCTTCTCTTCTTCAATCTTTTTCAATTCTTCAGGTGTCGCTTTAATCGCCTTTTTACTTGAAATTAAATATTGCGCATAACCCATTGGAACATCAATGATATCTCCTTTTTCACCTTTTGACTTAATATCTTCAAGAAGTATAATTTTCATAGTTTCGCCACCTTCGTCTGTTTCTCTTAAGATTATTATTTTAAGTTGTTCAAAAACTTCTTCTATAGTTTTATTAGAGAGTTGAGCTGCGGCACTATTTAAGTGTCCACCTCCACCCATCTCTTCCATTATAATTTGAACATTTATTGGTCCATAGCTTCGAGCACTTACTCCAATTGCATTCTCATCAATTCTAGCGATTGTAAAACCCGCATTAAAGCCATCTATCTCTAAGATCTTTTCACTCGCTTTAGCAATTAAAACTCGATCTCTAATTTCTTTTGAATCATCAACTATAACGCCATAACTATCAGCAATCAAAGTAAGCTTGCTAATCATCTTATTCAATGTTAGCGCGTTTTCTTTACTCATTCTAAGCCATTCTTTAACTCTTAGAGTTGATGCTTCATGATCTTTTAAATATGCAGCGGCACCAAAAGTTCTCGTTCCTGTTCGATAAGAAAACTCATTTGTGTCCACTAAAATTCCCCCATACATCACAGAGGCTTCAATCGGCTCTAATTCAACTTCTTCTTGATAAAAATCCATCATCTCAGCAACCAACTCAACACTACTTGAAGCATAAGGTTCAACATACATAAACTCAGCATCAAATGTTTCTTCCCCGTGTCTGTGGTGGTCAATCACTGCCACCTTTTTCGCTTTTTCAAGAACGGAGGGTGAAGAGACAATAAGAGGAGATTGGGTGTCAACGACAACAAGTAAAGTATCTTCATCAATTAGTTTAAGCGCTTCTGTAGTATCAATAATTGCTCGATATGTTTTAGGAACTTCTTTTTCCAAGTCAATAACTATTTTTTTAACAGTATCATCCATCTGTTCGTAATCACCAACGATTTTACAATAAACATCGCTAGCTTCAGCCATTTTTAAAATTCCAATCATCGCGCCTAAAGCATCAATGTCAAAATGCTTGTGCGCCATGACTAACACATTTTTCGCTTTATCAATTAAATCTTTAAAGTTCTGGGTTTTAACTCTAACTTGAACTCTACTACTTTTTTCACTAGCATCAGTTTTCCCCCCAAAATAAGCTATTTTTTCATTTTGAATATTAACAACAGCTTGATCTCCACCGCGTTTTTCAGCAAGTTCAATTGCATTTTGAGCTAAAATTCCTAACTCTTCATAGCTGACATCCCAGCTCGCAAGTCCAATTGAAACACTTATTCTAACTTGGTGTTTAGCAGAAATCTCGCGAATTTTATTTAAAACATCAAACTTTGTCTCAATAATCTTTTTTAGTTCTTCATAGTGAAAAATGATAATCATTCGCTCTTCTGTATACAATTTGATAAACCCATGATGATCATTAATCCAATCAGTAATAACTCCTAAATACTCACCTCTAATGTTACTTCTTTCATAGAGATCAAAGCCTTGCAAAGCTTCTTCAACATTATCTAAATGTAAGATTCCTAAGGCAGGAGCGCGATCATAATAGCGTTTTTTTATCTCTTCACGCTCAGTGACATCAAATAAATATAAAACTTGATTAGCTTTACTATTATAGACATCATATTCCTTATCTTCATAAGTAATTGTCTCAATTTTTTTATTTGAACTGACTAATTTTTCAAATTCACTATGAGCTTCAGCTAATGGTTTATTTTCCAGTTTACCTGCGCCAAAAATTTTCGCTGAGAAGGGATTGCTCCATTTAATATTAAAATTAATTTTGTCGTATAAAATTATTCCAATTGGGAGATCATAAAATGCCTCATCGCCAATTTTGTTGACAAAATAAGAAAGATTACTCCAAGCAGTAAGACGGTTTTCTAAAGTTTTAATTTTCTTTGCTCGATTGTAGTTAATAAAAGCAACCGCAACAGCAATCAATAAAATGCCACTAAAACTTAACACTAAATAATAAATAGAATCAAATTCAAAAGAAAAGTAGCCTCTTAATGCTCCGTAAACTACAACTGCAATAAAAATGACCAGTGTGATTAAAAATGCGATTATTTTTTTCATCATTTCACCTGCTTAACTAAATTATAACATGTTTAACTTTTTTATATTTAAAAAAATTAAAATAAGTAAATTCTAAGTTGATTTAGTAAAATAAAAAGTGATTATAAAATGCCAATTTACTAATCACTTTCTGTTAATAATTAATCGTTTACAAATGGTAATAATGCCATATGTCTAGCACGTTTAATCGCGACAGCAAGTCTGCGTTGCCATTTAGCGCTAGTTCCCGTTACTCTCCGTGGTAAAATTTTCCCGCGGTCAGAAATAAACCTTTTTAGTAATTCAACATCTTTATAGTCGATATGAGTAACTTTGTTTTCAGTAAAATAGCATACTTTTTTTCTTCTAACAAATCTCCGTTGCATTTTTTATTCCTTCTTTCATTAAAACGGTAAATCATCTTCTGAAGCGATATCAATTGATGTCTCTAAAAGTTCATCATCAACATCGGGTTCATAAGCTGGTTCTTGTTCGCCTTTTGGTTCTAAAAATTGAACACTATCGCAAACAACTTCTGTAATATATCTGGTTTCACCGGTTTGAGTTTGATATGACCTTGATTGAAGTCTGCCATCAACACCTAATAAAAGTCCTTTTCTTACAAATTTAGCGAGATTTTCAGCTTGAGCACGCCAAGCAACACAATTAATAAAGTCTGCTTCTCTCTCGCCTTGCTGATTTAAATAAGGTCTGTTTACAGCAACAGTAAATGAAACAACAGGGACATTACTTTGAGTATATCTCAACTCAGGATCACGGGTTATTCTTCCTACTAAAACTACTCTATTCATAATTTTCTCCTCACTCAACGGCCTTAACAACGATAAAGCGCAACACTTCTTCTGTAATTCTGACAATTCGGTTGAACTCATTAATCGCTTCATCATTTGCTGAAACTAATTGCCACACATAATAACCTTTTTTATAGTGGTCAATTTCATAAGCTAAATCTTTTAAGCCCATTTCTTTGTGTTCAATAATTGTTGAATTAAAATCTGTAATAGTTTTACTTAAAGCTTCAATTTTATCTTTAAGTGCCTCAGTCTCGAGGTCTGGTTTAACAATATACATGATTTCATATTTTTTCATCTTTTTTTCCTCCTTCTGGTCTACCGGTTATATTAATAAATATAACAAGGATTAAAATAACCACGCTTTGTTATTATAACATAAAGCAACCCAATATACAAACATTTTTTTCGCTGCTTTTAAAGGTCTATTTTTTCCTTTAAAAGTTGTTCTAAAAGCTCATATATTTTAATTGTTGTTGCTTTAATTATTTCTTCTCTTTTAAGATTTTTATATTGAAGATGATAACTTTTAATTTCTTCAAAAATACAAATGCTGACCCATGCTTCTCCTAGCTCACTATTTTCTTGAACAAGCGGCCCTGCATTACCTGTTATTCCAACCGAAACTGCAGATTTTGCTAGTTTTTGAATTGCAAGTGCCATTTTTTCAGACACTTCCTTTGAAACAACGCCATATTTCGCAATGGTTTTCGAATCAATATTGAGATATTTTTCTTTCATCAAATTTGAATAAGTGACTAATCCCAACTCAAAAACATTACTTGCTCCAGCATGCTTAACCAATTCGCTTGCCAATCTACCACCACTCATCGATTCTGCGAAAGCTATTTTTAAATTATACTTTTCTAAAAATTTTAAAACACTCTGACTTTTCATTTTCTTTCTTTATGTGGCATTCCTTCGACAAATACTTGATAAACATCATATGACAATCTAAAGATTAAACCCCCACGCATTTTTAAAATTACCATACAGTGTTCATCCATACTTAAGTTTTGATTGAAAAAATTATTATAATAATTAACATATTTTTTTCTTTTAAATGGCTTTTTGAGTGGGACTTCATGACAAGTCAAATAAAAGAGTTCAACATCTTCAAGTCTAACCATC
>JAAYKO010000090.1 GCA_012522345.1 Acholeplasmataceae bacterium
ACGGGTCCCGGGCGCCCCTCACGGGCGATGAAGAAGGCGTTACGGATTGTCGCCGCCAAGGTGTTAACATCCTTAACGATGTAGTTGTGTTTGGTAATCGGCATCGTGATACCACTGATGTCGACCTCCTGGAAGCTATCTCTCCCCACCAGGTCGGTTGTCACGTTTCCGGTAATGGCTACCATCGGTACCGAATCCATATAGGCGGTAGCCAGGCCGGTAACAAGGTTAGTGGCTCCCGGTCCGCTGGTGGCAAAGACCACCCCCACCTTGCCGGTCGAACGGGCGTAGCCGTCGGCGGCGTGGGAGGCCCCCTGCTCATGGCTCGTCAAGATGTGCCGGATTGAGTCTCGGTGTTTGTATAGGGCATCGTAGATGTTAAGGACAGCTCCCCCCGGAAAACCAAAGACAGTATCGACTCCCTGTTCTTTCAAACACGCTACAATGATTTCAGCTCCATTTAACTTCATCAAATCTCTCCTCTACTCTTTAAAAACCGCTCCTGTTGATGCGTTAGTCACTAAGCGGGCATAGCGCCCCAGATACCCATCTTTAATGGGGGGCTCAGGGGGAACAAACCCCTTACGCCGCTCCTCTAAAGTGGCTTCATCGACAAGGAGGTTAATCTCGCCTCCGTCGATATCGATCTCGATAAGGTCCCCCTCTCGGACAAAGGCGATGGGCCCCCCTTCGGCAGCTTCGGGCGAAATGTGGCCAATCGAGGCTCCGCGGGTGGCTCCGCTGAATCTTCCGTCGGTAATGAGGGCGACATCTTTATCGAGCCCCATTCCGGCAATAGCTGAAGTGGGTCCCAACATCTCGCGCATCCCGGGTCCCCCTTTGGGTCCCTCGTAGCGGATGACGACGACATCTCCCTTCTTGATTTGTTGGCCGTAGATTGCTTCTGCAACCTCCTCTTCCGACTCAAAGACCCTGGCCGGTCCGGTATGTTTAAGCATCTCGGGATCAACTGCCGAGCGCTTCACAACTGCTCCGTTAGGGGCCAAGTTGCCCCGCAAAACGGCAATCCCCCCCGTTGTACTGTAGGGGTTGTTGATGGGACGAATAACTTCTTGATCGTAGTTTTGGGCCTTCGCAACCTCTTCTCCAATCGTTGTCCCACCCACTGTATTGGCCTCTAGGCGGATCAGATTCTCCTTACTCAGCTCCTTCATCACCGCCATCACCCCTCCGGCTTGGTAGAGGTCTTCAATGTGGTGTGGTCCGGCAGGTGCCAGACTACAGAGGTTGGGAGTACGCTTACTCACCTCGTTGGCCATGAAGATATCTAATTTCACTTTAGCCTCATGGGCAATCGCCGGGAGGTGGAGCATACTGTTGGTGGAACATCCCAAAGCCATATCGACGGCGAGGGCGTTCTCAAAAGCAGCCTCGTTCATGATATCTAAAGGTTTAACCTGCTTCTCAAAGAGCTCCATAATCTTGTAACCACTCTCTTTGGCCAACCGGTCCCGCTCACTGTAGACAGCCGGGACAGTTCCGTTCCCTGGTAGAGCCATCCCCAACGCCTCGGTGAGGCAGTTCATG
>JAAYKO010000043.1 GCA_012522345.1 Acholeplasmataceae bacterium
AGTATTTAACTTAAGAGAAGTCCTTGCGGGCTTCTCTTTGTTATTGTAGAATAGTTATAGAAAAGAGATAAGATAATGAAAGAAAACAGACATGTGATTTATATAATTATTGATGGTTTCGCAAGATATTATTTTGATGAGCTAATCAAGGATGAAAAAAGCAAATACTTTTTAAATGAAATTATTAAAGAAGGTGTTTTCTTTGAAAACATTTTTACAACTCTTCCTTCTATTACTAACCCTTGTCAAAATATGTTATTAAGTGGTGCTACATCAAAGATTACGAAAAATGTTTATCGTCACTATGATAAAAAAAATAATATTGTAATTCAACAAACTCGCGAAAATGAAGTAGATTTAATAACTAAATATGCTATTGACAAAGGATTAAGTGTTGTTAGTATTGCGCATTATTTAACAGAAGAAGATTTAACTAATTATGATAATGAAAGATTATATCTTGGCGAAAGTTTTAAAACTGATGATGAGAAGTATTATGACTATGAAGCAAGATTTAATCAATTGCTTAAAGTAATTAATAAAGAGCCTATCAGCAATGGAAAAGATGAGTTTATTATAAAGGAGTTTCCTAATTTAATAGTGTTTTATTGTGATGACTTAGATGGAATAGGTCATAATTTTGATAGCATTTATGGTTCGGTAGCTGCTAAAAGTGAAACCAAGAGATTAAAAAATGTTGTTGCTAGATTAAAATTAATTGATAAAAAAATAGCAGAAGTTGTTGAAGCCTTAAAAAGCAATAACCTCTATGACAAAACAAGAATCTTTATCACAACCGATCATGGGATGAGTCCTTATGGTAAACCAAGTTCCCGAAGAGGAAATCTTTATGAACACTCAAAGATTAGTGATTTGTTTAAAACTTTAAAAGAATTTGATTCAAGTTTTAAAATTGAGTTTTTAAGCCCAAATGAAAGGGCAAAAAAGGAAACTAATTTAGTCGTTGTTGGAGCAAATTTAAATGTTCAATTAAGTTTTTTAAAACCCTTTTCGCATAAACAGCAACGAAACTTACAGAAAACTCTTTTAACTAAAGATTATATTTATGCAGTAAAAACAACCAAAGAACTAAAAAGAATGGGTTATTGGACTGAAGCAGCTGATCTGATAATCTCCCCAAAGAGTCCTTATCACTTTAGCAAAAACTTAACTAGAAGTGTTTTAGCAAAAGCTCAACACGATACTTTAGATGTAAGTTCTAATCACGTTGTGGGATGGATTTTTGGCGGAGATACAAAGCATTTAGGGGGCTATAAAAAAAGTGTCAAGAATTATGATTTTGGGGTAACTGTTGCTAAATCTTTAAACATTAAATTTAGAAAATTTAATGGAAAAGCTTTAAAGGTGTTTAAATAATGAAAAAGCTTATTATTGCACCAGACTCATTTAAAGATAGTCTATCTAATCAGCAAGCAGCAGAAATTATTCATCAAGCTTTTTTAAGGGTAAAACCAAATTATAATTATAAAATTATCCCAATTTCGGATGGAGGGGAAGGTTTAATCGCTAGTCTAACTTCAGAGCTAAAAAGCTTTCAAGTCAAAGGACCCATAGGTAAAAACATTAAGGCAGAAGTTGGCTTTTTAAATGAGGGTAAAACAGCAATAGTTGAAATGGCAAAAGCGAGTGGTCTAGAATTAGTTGAAAAGGAAAAAAGAAACCCTTTGTTTACTACAAGTTATGGTGTAGGAGAACTAATTTTAAATGTTTTAAATCTCAATGTTGAAAAAATTATTTTAGGACTAGGCGGCAGCGCAACCAATGATTTAGGACTTGGCGCTTTAACTGCTTTAGGAATTAAGTTTTTAAATAAAGAAGATAAAAGTGTTGGTATTTATGGTAAAGACTTATTAACGGTAAAAGAAGTTGATATTACGAACCTTAATCAAAGAATCTTAAATAAAGAAATTATTATCGCTGTTGATGTAAATAATCCTTTATCTGGCAAAACAGGTGCAAGTTATGTCTATGGGCCACAAAAAGGATTAAAAAAAGCAGATTTAAAAATATTTGATGATGCCTTTAAGCGAGTTAGTAAATTGCTAAACCAAAAGTTTAATTGTAATTATACAAAAACTCCTGGCTCTGGAGCAGCAGGAGGACTTGGTTACGCTTTTATGACAATCGCTAATGCAGAAGTCAAACGCGGTTTTGATGTTGTTTATGAAACTCTAAATTTGGCAGATAAGCTAATAGAAGCAGATTTTTTAATAACAGGCGAAGGTAAAATTGATTATCAATCATTTTTTGGCAAAGCACCTTACAGTCTTGCAAAAAGAGCAAAAGAAGTTTCTCCCAAAATTGAAGTATACGCGTTTACAGGCAAAAAAGATAAGTTAAAAACACTTGATCCTTTCACTGAAATAATTGAGATTACAAAGCCACACGAGACTTTAAAAGAAGCACTTAAAAATGCCAAAGAAAATCTTTTTGAAGCAGCATTAAAACTTACAAAAAGAATATTATAAAATAAAAACAATCATCAAATGCTTAACAATAAAAGTATTTTTTAACTAATAATTATTAGCATGACTTAGGGATAAATTCACCAATTTGGAGCTTAAATAATATTTCGGACTAAAGTAAACTGAGCTAAACGAATATAGTAAAGTTGAATTAAGGCTTTTAATGAAAAAAGAATTCACTTAAATTTTAAAGAAAGGAATGTCAGTTCTTTTCTTACAGAAAGAGGGAGTATAAAAAAATAATTATGACTTTAAATGTACTTTATGAGGATAATCACTTAATTGTAGTTGAGAAACAACCTGGCGTTTTAACTCAAGCAGGAAGCTTGGATTTGCCAGTTCTTTTGACTAAGATTAAAGCTTACATTAAAGAAAAATACAAGAAGCCAGGAGCTGTATTTCTTGGAATGGTCCACCGTTTAGATACTAATGTTGGTGGAGTTATTTGTTTTGCGAAAACATCTAAAGCAGCTTCAAGATTAAGTAAAGAGATTAGAGAACAAAGATTTGAAAAAAAATATCTTGCGATAGTTGAAGGGGAGTTAAAGAGTGAAGAGGAAATAACGCTGAGAGATTTTTTAAGGAAAGATAAAAAGCATAAAAAAGCACTAATTACTAATCCTAAATTAGGAAAAGAAAGTATTTTAAAATTTAAGAAATTAGCGCAAATCGATAATCTAAGTCTTCTCAAAGTTAAACTTGTTACAGGCCGGTTTCATCAAATTAGAGCTCAATTAGCAAATTATGGAACTCCAATCTATGGTGATTCCAAATACGGC
>JAAYKO010000044.1 GCA_012522345.1 Acholeplasmataceae bacterium
AATCCGATGGGATTAAATGAAATAATTAATCATTTTAAGTTTAAAAAACTTGAATTTTCTTATATTGATGCATTAAATATAATAAAGCAAAAAAAACTTGTTGCGGTCGTTAATGAAAAAGAAAAGTATTTGTCTAATTTAGAGTTTCGGGAAAAATACCAAGTCAACAAAAATTTAAGAGACTATGTAGATTCTCTTTTATTAGATTGGTCGTACTCTAAATATATAACAACAAACGAAGGAATTATTGCGATAGAGAATTACGAAAAATATCAAAAGCAAGAAAGTAGAGATCAAAGTAAAGTGAAAAGTTCATTTAATCAAAGTATCATTGGCTGGCTGGCTGTTATTATTTCTATAATTGCTTTGATAATAAGTTTCATGAAATAGGAAAGGAGAATGGATGAAATGTATCATGTTTTAATCGAAGAAGTAAAGATTGTGGGTGGAAAAGAACAAAAACAAGTGTTAGCAGAATATGATATTAATGACAAAGAATATATTATTCAATATTTTGTTAAACCATATGTTGATAAAAGACCTATATATATAGATGGTTCATTGGTAGATTTTACAGAAGTCAATAAATTTAAAGTGTGTTTTAGCGATAAAGAGTCAGATTCTTTGTATGAAAATTATAGGGCAGCTAGACGTTCCCCAGGTATAATGAGTTTTACTTATAAATATGGCATGTTTAGTGATAAGAACTACTTTAAGGATATAACAAGAACACTTTTAATAGAAAATGATTTTTATAAATAAATTTTCAAAACAATAAACAATAATTCAGCCAGTCACCATTTTAATTGGGTAATTTAGAAAAAATACGATTCTTATAGTCTTGAATAGATTGTAAAGCACTTACATTTGACAAGTTTATTATTATGTGGTAATCTTGTGAGTAAGAAAATAAAATAAGCATACCAATAGAGGTAGCGATGCAGAAGAGTATAGTAGGGAGTAGGCATACAATGAACTACTAGAAAGGCAATCATCGCCGAATAATAAATGGAGGCATCTATTTATTATGGGGTTATATGAGAAGATCTATAACACTCCTACAGGAATTAATGTAGAGGCGCTAATTATTATAGAGTTAATCCTTAAGCGTCCTTGTGATGCTTTTTTTATTTTTAAAAAAACAAACAAGGAAAGAGGAAAGAAAAATGAAAAAAATTATTGTTTTTGTAAGTGCGTTATTGCTTGTAGTGACGCTTGTAGGATGTGGGAAAAAGGAAGCCGTTTTTGATTTTGAAAAGGGCGTTTTAGTTGTTGGAATGGAAGCTGATTATCCACCATTTAATTGGTATGAGTCTGATTCAACAGAATTTAACGTCAAGCTTGAATCAGGTGGTTATGTTGATGGTTATGATGTTCAAATTGCGAAACTAATTGCTGAGGAGTTAGAGATGGAGCTTGTTATTAAGGCTCTTGATTGGAAACATTTAATTAGTGCTTTAAGGTTTGGGGATATTGATCTTATTATTGCCGGGATGAGCCCAACAGAAGAAAGAAAAGAATCAATTAATTTTACAACACCTTACTATTCTTCTAATCATATTGTCGTAGTTAAAAGAGATGGTCAATTTGCTAATATTACTTCACTTGCTGACTTAGAGAGCGCTCGTGGTGTCGGTCAGATTAACACAATCTATGCAGAATTAGTTGATTATGTAGTTGAACATCATGGGGCAACCGCTAATCCAGTTAGAGATAGTGTCGGACTAATGGTTTTAGATATTCTAAATGATGATGCTGATTTTATGGTTGTTGAAACTCCTGTTGCCTTATTATATGAAGCATCACATCCCAACCTTAAGTTATTATTTCAAGATGCAGGAAATATTTTTAATGTTAGTGATGAAGAAAGAGATGTCTCAATCGGAGTTAGAAAAGGGGACACCTTATTACTTGAAAAGCTTAATTTGGCATTAGCTGAGATTAGTTTAGAAATGCGCAATCAAATAATGAGTGAAGTCTCTTTAAGAGCTGAAATTGATGAGTAAAGTAAAAAAGATAAAAACTAAAATAGGATCAGGGATTGGTTTTTTCTTTAGGCATCTTGTTGCTTCAATTGACTTTTTAGTCAATAATTCAATTGGGCTTATTTTTACAAGAAAACCCCAAAAATATAACACTAAGACAACAAATCCCATATGGAAAAAAGGCAAGGCCGTTTTTTGCTTTCTTGTTGTCTTAGTCCTGCTTTATAATTTTGATAATGTTTTTAATGTTACTTTAAAACCATTATTTGTTTTTGTTTTAAATTTATTTGGTGGGAATAAAAATGTTTATCAAAAGACACTTGCGATGTATAGTAAAGATTTTGCTAATGGAATTAGAGTCACTTTAAGACTTTCTTTAATTGGAACTGTTTTAGGGCTTGTTATCGGGCTGCTTTTTAGTTATTTTATTACTTTAAAGATTGAACATAACGATAATAAACTAACTGTCTTCTTTAAAAGGTTTTCTCAAGGCTTTGTCAAGTTATATGTAACAGTCTTTCGGGGCACACCAATGATGGTCCAAGCGATGATTTTATATTACGGAGTTAAATCTTTTTTAAACTGGGATTATGCGATTGCTGCTCTTGTGACAATCTCACTTAATACTGCAGCATACTTAACTGAAGTCTTAAGGGGAAGCATCAATGCGCTTGATAAGGGCCAAAATGAAGCCGCAAGAAGTTTAGGGCTTTCTAGTTGGCAAGCAACAAAAAGTGTTATTTATCCGCAAGCGATTAAAAATGCGATGCCATCAATTGGCAATGAGTTTGTAATTAATATTAAAGACTCAGCAGTTTTAACTGTAATCCCTAATATTGTTGATCTCTTTCGCATTGCTGAATATGCCAGTGGACGTTTTGCCGAGCCTGTAGCAGCATTTGTAATCGCTGCCGGAATTTATCTCTTTTTAACTTACACTGTAACAAAGACGTTAAGAATGATTGAAGCTAAATTAGATATTCCATCTGTTGAGCTTCCAAGTGCTAATTAGGGGGAGAAGAAGATGGAAATTTTAAAAGTAGAAAACTTAAAGAAAAGCTTTGGTGATAATGAAGTTTTAAAAGATATTAGTATTACCTTCAAACAAAAAAGTATTGTCAGTGTAATCGGTTCATCTGGAAGTGGGAAATCGACATTACTTAGATGTCTAAACTTACTGGAGATTCCTGAAGCGGGAAAGATTTATTTTGAAGGCGAGAATATTCTGGCTAAAAAGGTTAATGTCAATAAACTTAGGACGCAAATTGGAATGGTCTTTCAAAATTTTAATTTGTTTGAGCATTTAACAGCTTTAGAAAATTGTATTTTGGCACCGATGAAAGTACTTAAAAAAACAAGAGAAGAAGCAGTTAAAATAGCACTTGAAAAACTTAAACAAGTTGGAATGTTAGAGTTTAAAAACCAATCAGTAAAAACTCTGTCTGGTGGTCAGAAACAACGGGTTGCGATTGCCAGAAGTTTAGCGATGAATCCTAAGGTAATGCTTTTTGATGAACCAACCTCAGCTCTTGATCCTGAAATGGTAGGAGAAGTTTTAGAGGTGATTAGAGATTTAACTAAAGAGGGAATGACAATGATTATTGTCACTCATGAGATGCAGTTTGCAAAAGAGGTTTCAGATTTAGTTATCTTTATGGATAATGGCTACATAGTAGAGAAAAACGAACCTAAGGTTCTATTTAATAATCCCCAAGAAGAGCGAACAAAAGAGTTTATTAAAAGGTTTATTAATATTTGAGCAAAGAATAAAAAGCCATGATTTAGACTTCAAACCTCCTGTTTCCAACATTATAAATGGCTTTTATTCTTTTGCTGAAAAACTAAAATAAAAATGTGAAAACAGCGATATTAAATAATGTTAATTTACATTTAAGAATAAAATATAGTAAAATACTCCTGGAGGCTGAAAATAATGCAAAATGAATTTAGTAAAATCTTAGATGATAATGAAACAATTATTGCTGCTTTTAAACCGAACAAGTTTAAATTTTATTTTTTGAACATTTTTTTCTTTACAACTGGATGGATCTTTATCTTTTTAATATTCCTCCTGATTTATTTGTTTCCTGAGGATTTCTCTGATCAAATGCCAGCGTTTGTGTTTTTGATTTTGCTGGGAATATTTTTAGTTGCGGCAGCTATTGACTGTATCTTTTTAATGATGACTTATAATAAAAGATTTTATGCTTATAGTAATAAAAGGATCATTATTAAGTCAGGGCTAATAGGTGTTGATTATAAAAGCTTAGACCATAAAATGATTGGAGCGATTGATGTTAGAGTTGATTTATCTGATAAAATCGTCAGAAGAAATACCGGTTCACTCCGTTTTGGTAGTCAAGCAAGTCCGCTTGCCCCTCAAGGAGCACTATTTAGATTTAGTGGAATTGAAGATCCTTATGTAGTCTATAGGTCGATAAAAAAGTATATTGATTCCGTAAAAGAACAATAAAATAATAGCTTTAAAAAGAGACATCTAGTAATTAGTTTTATTAGATGTTTTTTTTGACTTTATGCAAAAGAAAAAAAGCGGAAGGAACCCTTCCGGTAGATGTTGAATCTAAAATAAATTATAGCGAACAAACCGATATAAAAAATTATATTATTTGGGATATCATCGGTTATTTAGAAGCGAATTTTAGAAAAAAACTGAGTCTTGGTTTTGTTGCTGAAGAACATTATGTTTCGGCTTCCTATCTCTCGCGATTATTTGAAAAAGAGACCAACATGAACTTTGTTGAATACTTAACAATGATCAGAATAGATTATGCTAAAAAGATGCTTCAGACATCGCAATTAAAAATTTATGAAATCGCAAGCCTAAGCGGTTTCACAGATGTTAATTATTTTACAAAAGTTTTTAAAAGAGTTATCGGTTCAACACCGCTTGAATATCGCAATAATTGCGGTTATTTTGATTGATTAAGCAATTGAGATATCGTTGTTATAAAAAAGGCACACTCTCATTATTCTTTTCTTCCTGCACCAACATTGAGAGTGTGTTTTTTTTATTTCATTTATTAATTGTGGCTTTTCTTTTTAAAAAATTATAAGTAGCGGTTGGAACTAAAGGTTTAAGTTTTTCAAAGTTTTTCTCTTGATAAAACTTTCTAACAAGTGAAGCAGAAACAATTTGGTTATTGACTTTTAACCGTTTAACAATAATTAGTTTTTCTTTTAAATATTTTTTTAAAATTTCATTGTAGCTACTTGTAAATGGATCAACTTCTTCACTACCGACATAACGCTTATCAATTTTGAATATTGGAATAAAATAATTATTAAAAATAACGGTATCTAATTCCATTTGAACTTTTGCCTGGGAAGTTAAATCTTTTAAAAAATAAGTTGGGAAAGTGAGACTTGAAATTAAATATTTTGTAGAAGGAAGAACATGAACATTGCTTAAATGTTTTGTTGCTTCTACAACTAAAGAAAATCGTTCTTCAAAAGCGAATAAGGATTTATTTTCTTCCACAACAAAAACTAAGAGATTTGCATTTTCTTTACTTGCTTTTTCAATTAGGTAAAGATGACCATTTGTTAGCGGATTACAATTTACAACAACCGCAGCAGTAGAACCTGCTTTGAGTGATAAGTTTTCTGAAATCTCTTTAAGAGTTTCTTGAATTGGAAAAAGACTATTTTCAAAGAAAGCTACTTCATTTGTTTTGGCGATTAAGCTAAAACCTAAACTTTGAAAATAAGGCGCACTTTCTAAGTCTGTAAAAACGAAATATTTAACAATTTTTCTTTTTGTTAATTCTTTAATTAAATTGGTGACTATTATTGCGAGTAAGTTTTCACCTTGATAGTCTTTTTTGATTGCGACAAGTTTAATTACGTTTTTTAATAATGAGCCAGTACCAATTAAAGTTTTATCTTTAAAAAGACCGATTGTATAATCGACTGAGGAATCAAAGTTTAAATTGTTTTCAATGATGATGCTTTTTGCATCATTGATTTTTATCTCTGCTAAATAATAGTTCATAGTCATTACTCGTTTTTAAAAATTGTATCAATAATACTGCCATCGAGATATCTAACAAGTCCAACTGGTTTATTTGATCTTTTTATTTCTTTCGGAACACCAGTTATTTTTAAAGCGGTTTGAATTAATTCTTCAATTGGTAAAATATTTAGTTTTGAGTCTTTTAACTTTTCAATTAGATCAACTCTTTTAGGGTTGATTGCGATTCCTCTTTCGGTAACTACACAATCAATCGTTTCTCCGGGGGTAGTAATTGTAGTTATTTCATTTTTTAAAATTGGAAGTCTTGACTTAACTAAGTTAGTTGTAATAATTGAAACTTTGCTAGCTCTTGCAGTATCAGAATGACCTCCAGAACCGCCAATAATCCGATTAAATGAATCAGTAGTAACATTGACATTAAAATCCTGATCAATCTCGGTAGCGCCTAAAATAACGATGTCTAAATCCTCAATAATCGCTTTGGCGTAGGGACTTGCATAAGTAATTGCTGAAAGCGGTAGATGATTTGGGTTTTCCTTATAAGATCTAACAGCTTCTAAATCAAAACATTGGACATCATAAAGTTTTTCAAAAAGGTTTTCTTCTAACATCTGGACTAAAAAGGCTGTAATCCCACCACTAGCAAAAGAACCTTTAATTTGCTTTTCTTGCATCATCGTAGCTAAATGTTTGGCAACTAAAAGACTAATCCCCCCAGCTCCTGTTTGAAATGAAAGGCCAGGCTTAACTAGTCCTAAGTCTTCGATTAAAAGAGCAGTGTTTTTTGCAATTATTTGTTGAATTGGATCTTTTGTTGGTCTTGTAGTTCCTGAGACAATTCCTTTTGAATCACCAATCTCATTAACAACTAAAACATAATCAACATACTTTGCCTCAATTTCAGCTCTTGGGACTTTAGGGACTAAATTATCAGTGATGATAACTTTATGTTTAGCATATAACAAATCAGGAATTGCATAACCTAAACTCCCACAGGCACTCTTCCCTTCAAAACCATTTCCATTACCAGCTTTATCAGCAGTTGGAACTGCTAAAAAAGCGACATCAATTTTAATCTCGCCTGCTTGAATTGCTCTTGCTCTCCCGCCATGAGTATCCATAACGAGAAGATTTTTAAGAGCGCCAGCACTGACTATATCTGCTACAGGACCATTGATGTAATTTGTATAGATTGAAGTAATGGTCTCATCTTCAAGTAATTCAACAAGGGGTTCATGAATAGGAAAGATACTAGAAGGAGCGATTGTAATATTTTTAAGTCCTCTCGCCTTAACTTCAGCCATTACTAAATTTATGATATAATCACCATTCCTTAAATGATGATGAAATGATAAACACATGCCGTCAACAATGGGAATCTGATTAAAAATATCTTGAATTGTATTTACTAATTTATTTGTTTTTGTCGTTAAAACCTCATTTACTAATTGAGGTTCTTTTTTTAAGTAACCATCTTTGTTAATAAAAGGGAGATAACCCTTAGGGACAAACCTTTTTAAACTATTTTTCATCTTTTGGCCTCAAATTCCATTTTTGAGCCATTAAAACGAGGTTTTTAGCTCGTTTTAAGATTGGTTTATCGACCATCTTATTTTGATAACTAAAGGCTCCCTTACCCTCTTTTTTAGCTTTTTCAGCTAACTCTAAAATCGTTAGCGCTTCTTCAATTTCTGCTTCTGAGGGACTAAAAGAATTATTAATTGTTTCAATTTGACTTGGATGAATTGCCGCTTTAGCATTCATTCCTAAAGATTTGGCAAGAAGAGAGTCTTCTTTTAAACCTCTTAAATCATTGATATCAGTAAAAGGTGTATCGATTGCATCAATATCATTAGCTCTTGCGGCTAAGACTACCATACTTCTGGCAAGAAGGATTTCATCACCTTTTTTAGTTCGCTTTACTTTAAGATCTGTCGTTAAATCTTCAGCGCCAAGCAGCAGCCCTGAGACTCTTGGTTGTGCAGCTATCTCATAAACTTCAATTAAAGAAGAAGCCAGTTCAATTAAAGGAATAATTTTAAGTTCTTTTTGTAAGTTAAAAGTCTTTTCTAAAGTCCTTAGAATCTTAGTGAGCTCAACAACATTTTTAAGACTCGCCTTGGGAAGCATTATTGTTGAGATTTTATTAAGTGGTAAAGTCTTTAAATCAGCATTTAAAAGTAAAGGAAAATCGAAAGCGTTAATTCTAACAATTATCTCAAAGTTTTCAACAAACGGGAAAAGTTCTAAATAATGGCTTAAAAGAATTCTTGCAGCATCTTTTTCTTGCTCATTAATCGAATCTTCTAAATCAAAAATTACACTGTCAACACCAAAAACATCTGCATTTTGTAACATTGCAGGTGAATTGGAAGGAATAAAAAGCAAACTTCTACGCACCATTTTCACCTAACCTTTTTAAAGCTGTTTTAAAGCGTGCTTTAATTGTATAATCTAAAGCTCCTTTATCGTTAACACTAACAAAGATATCATCAATCTTTAGTTCATCTAAAACAGCTTCAATAACTTGATAAATTGCTTCACCAAATTGCTCATAAACGATACTTTCAACTTTTATTTCGCGTCCCTTTTGTTCATAGACTGTAATTAAGCAATCATTAGACTCTAAAGAGCCTGCGATTCCAATTTTCATTAAACTACTCCTCTATTTTTAAAATTTCCGATTATTAAGCGCGACAACTCTAACCATCTCATTTTTAACAATCATCAAACCTTCATCAACACCCATTCCAGGCTTTGCTAAAATTAAATCAGCACCAACCGCAACAGCGACATTGGCTGTTACTTGACTTGAAATGTTTGTTTCATTACAAGTCCCGCCAATATAAACTCCCATCTTTTTCTCTTGACAATATAAAGCGGCTTCAACAACATTATTAAGTCCACCTAAATCAGGAGTTTTAATTTGAATAATATGACCCGCTTGATGATCAGCAAAATATTTAATATCTTCCAAATTATTGCACCATTCATCAACAACAATCTCTAAACTAAGTTTTCTTTTTGTAAGAAGAGCTCTAATCGCCTTTAAAGCGAGCATTGTCTTTTCTCTACTACCAACATCAACCGGACCTTCAACTCTAACTTTAAAAGGCTTAGCAGCATTTTCAAGCAATTCTAAATAATCAACAATTTTTTTAATATCGTTATTAAAAGCCATCCCAATTGTACCGTAAACATCAAAGTGAAAAATTGGTTTGTAGGCTGGATTCTTTCTTTTTTCAATAACGCGTGCTTTTAACCACCCAACATAATCGAGTAATATTTCGCCATTTAAGCCTAGTTTCTCCTCAACATTATTAATTAAAGCGTGAGGTAGTGAATCAACTTCTTTTAAAATCATCTTATCAGCATTTAAATAACGGTCATCACCTGTTTGAGTAAAGACAGGAACGACAGAGAGTTTATTATTAAGCTCGTATTCAGCAACAAGAACTTCGGCAGCAGTTCTCCCAGAACTAAGAGCGGTGGCCATTAATAAAGCTTGAGTAACACCATAGCGAATTGCAGTATGGATTCTTTTACCATTGATGAGCAAATTATCATATTTTTGAGCGAGTACTTTAAAAGAACTAACATCTTCACCAATCAAAAGTGGTTTAATGTGCTCTTCCATAAAAGGCAAATACTCTTCAGCCAAAAAGAGCGGGTCTCTGCCGCTAGCGCCAGAATATTGAACTGCCGCACAATCTCCTACCGCAACTAACTTATTTTCTAAAATAAGCTGGATTGAGATTGCTTCACCAGGCATTCTAATTTCGGTAAAACCAGCAGTTAAAGGTTCACCTAAATAAAACAAACCATCCGGAGTAACTCCTTTTTGCTTCATCGCCACTTGATCATCATAGTAAAATCCCGTATTAGATTTTGTCAATACTACATCTAAAATTTTCATTTTATTATCCCTTCTTTTTTTATATTTAAATTATTATTTCCAATTAAACGACCACTACTCACAGCATAAATATCATCGACACACATTTGAAACGAGACTTCACGTTTCTCTTTTTTAGCCCTTAAGGCAAGTTTCTTTTGGTGAAACTTTTTAATCTCTTCACTAAACCCTAAATTTCCAAACTCTAAAATCCGAATACAACCATCAAGATCTCTTGCTGGAAGAACTTTATTGGCATTATATTTACTTGGGGCAAAAGGAATATCAAGAATTCCTTGTTCAAAGCTTTTAATCACACCGAGCACTAAATCATTATTACCAACTTTTAAGACAAAATCCATTAAGGAATTAACTTCTAAGGCAATTTGTTTTTCTTCAGTTAGAAGCGCTTTTGAATTAGGATAAAATTGTTCCTGCAACAGTGAGACTACAAACTTGGAAGCTTTAATCCCACTCGCATTAGCTTCTTTTGTTGGAATTCCAATTGATTCAAGAGGAGTTTTAGTAATCAGTTTTGTTGTCCCAGCTAGCGCTGCAACTGCACTTGCAATGCTAATTAGACCTAAAGCTTGATCTTCATCGGCTGGAAAACCACCCATCCATTGATGAAAAACGGTAGTAATAATTACATCATCATAGCCAAAACGTTTCATATACTCTTCTGTTAATTCTTCAAGCATTCTTAGAGCCGCAACATCTTGGATGATATTACCACATTGACCATAACCAACAGTAATATTTTTAACTCCTTGCTCAGCAGCCAGAAGTGCTTCAATAATTCCTATCGCAATCCCGATTGAAGGAGGAACAAGTGTTCCGGTTAAAGGTCCGAAAGGTTCGCGATTAATACTGATTCCTTGATCTTCATAATAACCGACAAGCCGATCACAATACTGCCAGTAAAAAATAGAATCTCTTAAACTAATATTTTTAGCGTAAGGAATATTATAACTAATCGCTCCACCTTCATTAGACATCCATCCAGCGGCATGAATAATCTCTGCCAAAAGTCTCGCATCAGGGGTGCCATGTCTGGCTTGAAGCGGTAAATCAACACTCTCAAGAACCCGTTGACATTCTAAAACGCCGTGATTGACAGCTGGAAACCCATTTAAGAAAGATCGGGCTTCTTTTTTACTAAATTCAATTCCCAGTTCAGCCTCTTCATAACGGTTTTGTCTCGTATAAGAATCGATTGTCGTAGGAAGAAAATCAGCCCCCGCATTTTGTAAGTGAAGGAGAAGTTCAAGATGCTCATCTACTAAGGCTACCCCAGCTCGAGGTTGAACAAGAGTAAGTCTTTTTTCTTTAGCTTCAATCAGTTTTTTTGAAAAGTTTTTATGAGGTGGAACTTGTTTGAGATATTCAAGTGAAACAGCTAAATCTAAGTTGGGACTATTCCCCGTTTTCCAAGTTGCAAGAACATCTTTTCTCACATTTAAAAACTTCTCTAATGGCCATTTCTTATTTTCAAGTTTCATTATCTTCTCCCACTTCTATTAACATTTTTTTCATTATTCGAAGAGCTTTTTTAGGCTCAACTTCAGCTAAAAGCCCCATCGCTGATAAAATATAAGAACTATCGAGTAAAAATTTTGGATTTTTAGGTCTTAACTCTAAAACATTTTCCGGTTTACTTTTAATCTTGGTTAAAATTGTTTGTGGCTTGTTGTAAATTAAAACCCCACCAGTTCCAATAACATATTTAGTTTCAGTTAAATCTTTTCCGGTTTGATAATACATCGTTCCAAAATGAGTAAAAACATCTTTAGTCTTTCCAACATGGCGTGAAAATGCGACATCAAGTGCAGTTTCTGCGATAAAAAGGTCAACTTTATAATCAAAAGAAGTAGTTGGAATAAAATTAACGTTTTCCCTTCTTTTAGTAACCTCTGCGACTAAATTATAAGTTTTATTTGCCTTTTCAAGTTCAACTTTAGAAAGCGCGTTTAAGATACCTGAGGCACTATAGCGCATCCCAAGATCGCCTTCAACAGTTCGTTTGGCAAATGGTTCTTCAAGACCAGTGAGGA
>JAAYKO010000045.1 GCA_012522345.1 Acholeplasmataceae bacterium
ATTAAAGGCTTTGTCTTATTTATTTTTCATTTAACTTTTCAAGAATATATTCACTTGTAAAATAATCTTCAAGCTCTCTCGGTTGAAGTTCTTCTGTCGTAATATTATCTTCATATGTAATGACAGATTCATCATCAACTTCAGTTACAACTCTTGTTTTTTCTAAAATAACTTTTTTATTTTCGTATTCGATTTGATCCAGTTTTAAAACTGAATCAAAATAAGCATACTCACTTGTGCGAGCCCTTTCTTCATTGCCAATTAAAGGACTTGCTTTAATAGTCATCACACCATCATTTGTTAAAATATTAAGCTCCGGGTTTAAAGCGAAAAGTGTATCGTGATAACTATAATATGATTGTCCAATTAAACCGCCTAAATAAATAAAGTCAAACCGGTCAATATTAGTCTCTTCGCTGCCACCAAGAGTAATCTTAGTTTCAGCCAAAATATTTTCTAACGCTGAATTTGAAGCGATTGTTCCAGCAAGCCCACCACTCGCATAGGTGTCTCTTTTTGATTGAGTACTTACAGAATGAGTTAGTTTCTCGACATTAATGTTTGCAACAACTGCTGCTTCATCAATTTTAGTATCGCTAGCTTTTCCGATTAAACCTCCTAATGAAACTTCGATTACTTCATTGTAAGTTATTGCGGTAACTTCTGTTTTTACAGTTAAATCTAAGTTAGCACTGACCTGCTTTAAATAGCTTCTTTTAGCTGAAAGCGAAGATGAACGTCCTACCGCACCACCGATGTCAGCTGTATCGGCATTATTTAAAATAATTTCAACATCAGCATGACTGTTTTCGATTATTGCAGAAGCCATTGTCCCAGCTAGACCACCTAAAGAAAACTCAGTTCTTGAAATTGCGTTAATCTCAAAATCAATTTGGGCGCTTGAGTTTTTAATTACAGCATCGGAATCGTTATACCCACTAAGTCCCCCAATATGGCTAACTCCTGTATAAGAAAAGGCAGTTATAATTTTACTATTTGTAAGATGAACATTATCTATTGTCCCTTCATTACGACCACTAACTAAACTAATATATTGGCTGTAAAGAGCTGTACTAGTCAGTCTAATCTCAGCATTATCAATATTTAAATTAGCGATTGTTCCTCTGTTTCTGGCAAAAAGACCGAGATAAGTTTTTCTTGTTTTAATTGTAAAGTTCTTAATTGTTTTATCATTACCATCAAAATGACCTTGAAATGCTGTAGTTTGAAATAATGAAACATATTCTGAGCCTGCAAAATCTAAATCTTCTTCTAAACGATAATAAGCTGAAGCATCTTTTTCAATTTCTTTAAAATCTTCAATTGTATTAATTGGTTTAGGGTTATCCTTTGAAGAACCGATAATGCTTGTTTTAAATGTTTTAGTATCAAACTTATGTGATTTCTTATTGATGGTAGCATGAATAGAAATAGTATATTCATAATCGATTGATAAATTTTTCAGCTCTACTGTAGTAATCTCTTTATCTTTATCAAATGTTGCATTAAACGTTGAGTAAAGTGAATCCTTATAAAAGACTCTTGCAACAATTGAGTTTTCGACTATTTCCTCGTTGGGGTCATTTACCTCTAAAACTACAAAAGCTGAAGTTCTTGCTGGGGTAATTGACTCGATTGTGATTTCTGCTGAAATCGTTTCTTTGTTACAACTTGTCAGTAAAACTAAAAATAAGCTAAAAATAAGTAAGATGTATTTTTTCATCATAAATCCTCCAGTAATTTAATCGTTTTCGCAATTCTTTCTAAGACTTCATCTCTTCCGATTAAAGCGAGCATTTTAGGCAGCTCGGGGCCATGCATTAAGCCAGTAGTTGCTATTCTTGCTGGCATATATAAATTTTTACCGCGAACATTGAGTTGCTTTCCTGTTTGTTTAATTGCCTCAAAAATCATTTTTGGGCTAAAGTCTGTTTCAGCGAGCAACTTTGAGAAGTGTTTAATTGTTTTTAAAACATTTTCTTGTTCCTTTAAAAAGTCTAACGCCTTTTTCTCAATCATAAAGTCTTCAGTGAAAAACTCATTATATAGTTCAACAATTTGGGCTCCAAATTCACATCTATCTTGCAGAAGACTTGCAAAATCAGTTAACCATTTCTCATCTTCAATTGAAATTTTTTCTGCAACTAAAAATGGTTTTATCAATTTAATAAATTCTTCTAAAGTTAAGTTTTTAAGATAAGTGTGATTAATGAATTTAAGTTTATCTTGATCGAACATGCTCGGTGATTTTGATAATCTACTCGCTTCAAAAAGTTCGATAACTTCTGCTTTAGATAAGATTTCTTGGTTAATCGCAGGCGACCAACCTAAAAGGGTAATAAAATTAAACAATGCTTCTGGTAAATAACCTAGATCTCGATATTGACTGATAAATTGAACAATTGAATGATCCCGCTTTGAAAGTTTTTGGCGTTGTTCATTGACGATTAATGTCATATGGCCAAAAAGAGGTACCTCCCAGCCAAAGGAATTATAAACCATAATCTGTTTAGGGGTGTTGGTGATGTGTTCTTCGCCTCTTAAAACATGAGTTATTTTCATTAAGTGATCATCAACAACAACCGCAAAATTATACGTCGGGATTCCATTTTCTTTAAGAATAATCCAATCTTCGATATCTTCACTAGCAAAGGAAAGTTTTCCTCTGACCAAATCAGTAAATTCATAGACTTGATTTTCAGGGACTTTAAACCGCAAGGCATAGTTTGTTGAACCCTCTTTATAATCTTTATAAGCGAAACCTTTTTCAAGAAGTTCTTGACCATACTTTTGATAATATTCAAGTCTATCTAGTTGTCTATAGGGACCATAAGGACCACCTTTGTCTGGCGATTCATCCCAGTCAACCCCAAGCCATGATAGATTTTCAAGTTGTGATTTTTCTCCGGTTTCAACATTTCTTGCAATATCAGTATCTTCAATCCTAATAATAAAATCGCCTTGATAGTGGCGGGCAAATAAATAGTTGAAAATTGCTGTTCGAGCATTACCGATATGAAGCAGTCCTGTTGGACTTGGCGCATAACGAACTCTAACTTTTTTCATTACGACACATCCTTTTCATGCAAATAATATTATACGCTATAAAAAAGATTTTAACAAACTATTTTAAAAGAAAAAAACCCAACACTCTGGGTTTTATTGAAAAAAATTAACGTTTTGAAAATTGACTTGCCTTACGGGCTTTTTTAAGACCATACTTTTTACGTTCTTTAACCCGAGCATCACGAGTAATTAAACCTGCTGGTTTTAAGACTTTTCTCAGCTCTGGATCAACTTCTAAAAGTGCTCTTGAGATGCCAAGTCTAATCGCACCAGCTTGTCCAGTAAGACCACCACCGAAAACATTTACTTCAATGTCAAACTTACCATCATTTTCAGTGATTTCTAGCGGTTGTAGAACATCTAAACGTGTCGCTGGAGAAGGAATATATTCTTCAAACTCACGACCGTTGACGAGAAACTTACCTGTTCCACTAGTTAAAATAACTCTAGCTACACTCTTTTTTCTCCGACCAGTACCAAAGTATTGTACTTGCATCTTATTCTACCTCCAAAACTTCAGGTTGTTGCGCTTGATGCGGATGAGTTTCCTCGGCATAGACGTATAACTTACGATACATCTGTCGTCCTAAAGTCGTTTTGGGCAGCATTCCTTTTACTGCTTTTTCGACCATTCTTGTCGGAAATTTTTCCATTACTTCTTTAGCTGTGCGTTGCTTCAAGCCACCTGGATATCCACTATGACGATAATAAAGTTTATCGTCCCACTTATTACCAGTTAATTTAATTTTATCCGCATTAACTACAATTACATAATCACCACAATCTACATGAGGGGTATAGAAAGGGTTGTGCTTGCCTCTTAAAACGGATGCCACTTGTGTTGCTAGGCGCCCAAGTGTTTTATCTTTGGCATCAACTAGATACCATTTTCTTTCAATATTATGTGCGCTAAGCATTTTTGTTTGTCTCATAATAAACCTCTCCTTATTTTAGTCTAATAAGGGCTAAATGGCGTTTCTTTAAAAATGTACCGTATAAATATTACTATATGTAAAGTGCTTTGTCAAACAATATTTTTTAATTTTAATTCAAATTATTTTAACACTTTGATTTTTCTCTAAGATTTGTTTAATTATCGCGTAACTAAACGATCGTCTTTTTTTGAAAATTGCCAAAGATGTAGCGCACAGGCTGAGCTAACATAAAGGCGTTAGGATCTCTTTGGTAGACGATTTGTTTTAAAGCACCGAGTTCATAAGTTGAGATTGCTACAACAACCATTGTTCGCTCAGTTTTCTTATAACCACCCTTAACATCTAACAACGTAACTCCACGATGCAAATTGACTAAAATCTCTTCGATGAGTTGCTCCGAATAATTTGTAATTATCTCAACTTTCATAAAGTTATAAGCCGTATGAATCTTATCGGTTACCAAAGTCGTTATAATTATTCTAATTGTTGTATAGGCTGCAATCGCACCACTCTTTAAAACGAGCCCACCGCCAATCGCGATAATCGCATTTAATATTAAGGAGATATAACCAACACTAATTCCTTTTTTTAGACTAAAGTATTGAGCAATAATATCAATTCCACCAGTCGATGAACCAAATCTCAAAGCGCCACCAATTCCAATTCCGGTAACTATTCCTCCAATAACTGCAAGTGAAAAAACATCTAATCCTTGAGTAATCCCAAAGTTATCTCTCGAAATAAAACCCATTACAGTTGACTGAATAACTACGCTGACAAGTGAGTAAAGAGTGAATTTCTTCGAGACTCCAAACCAACCTAAAATAATAATTGGAACATTGACTAGAAAAACAAAAATCCCTAAAAAGATATCACCAGGGTCAAGATCAAAATAAGTCATTAAAATACTTCTAAATAGTTGTGCGAGTCCAGGGATTCCACCAGTAAATAGTGGCGGGGAGGTTTGTTCTAAAAACCAAATAACTCCAAAGCCATAAACAAAGGTAAAAAACACAACTGCAGAAAAGGTTTTTAATTCCTGCAAAAATTGTTTTTTAGTCATTTTTCTCTTCCAATATTTCAGTCATCTTCTTCTTTAAATCAAAACGTTCAAAGAGGACTTCAGGTTTATTCAAAACTGTATTATCTGGATATCCTCCAAACTCCTCTAATGACTTAAAAGTCTGAAGATCACAGTTTAATTGAGCAAAGATTTTTAAAGCTGTCGCTGGGATAAAAGCTTGCAATAAGACAGCAGCAAACCTAATTGTTTCTATTAACTCATAGAGCACTCCATCTAATTCTTTTTGAGTTTTCTCATTTCTATATAAGTTCCATGGTTCAGTTAAATCAATAAATTTATTTGCAGATCGCAATAGTTTCATTACTTCTTCTAAAGCGTCACCAACGCGATATTCCGCCATTTTTTCTCTTATCTTTGGCAATAAATTGACGCTTTCTTGACGTAAATTAATTTGATAATCTTTGTTAGTAAAAGCTTTTTTAACAATCCCAGTTCGATATTTATTTACCATCCCAATTGTTCGGTTAACTAAATTACCAAGCGTATTGGCAAGATCTGCATTGTTGCGTTCAATTAAAAGTTCATAAGTTAAATTTCCATCAGTTTGATAAGGTATTTCATGGAGCACATAATATCTTATTGTATCTTTATCAAAATGCTTTAACATCTCATCAGTATAAATCGTATTACCAATACTTTTACTCATTTTATTTTTATCAATTAAAATCCATGGGTGGGCAAAAATAGTTTTTGGCAATTCCAGATTTAGAGCCATCAACATAATCGGCCAATAGATTGTATGAAATCTTAAGATATCTTTACCGATTAAATGGATGTTACAAGGCCAATATTTCTTAAACATTGGACTTGTTAAGTTCTCATCTAAATCAAAGCCAGAAATATAGTTTGTTAGGGCATCAATCCAAACATAGATCGTATGTTTTCCACCTAAAACAGGAATTCCCCAATCAAGAGTGGTTCGAGTAATACTTAAATCATGGAGGGGTTGTTGTAAGAAAGTGTTGACCATTTCATTTTTTCTTGTTTCTGGCAAAATAAAATTATCATTTTCTTCAATGTGCTTTAATAACCTCTCTTGGTATTTGTGTAAATTAAAAAAATAAGTTTCTTCTTCCATTAAAATCAGTTTATCGCCACTTGGACCGATACCTTTTTCAATATATTCTTTATCAAAAATATAAGCTTCATCACTAACACTGTACCAACCGCGATAATTTCCTAAGTAAATTTCATTTTGAGCTAAAAGACGATTAAATATCTTTTCAACAACAATTTTGTGTCTTTGGTCGGTTGTTCTCACAAACTGATCATAAGCGATATCTAAAGAAGCATAAATGCGTTTTATTTCAGCCGTAATATAATCAACATGGTCAACTACCGAACGACCAAGTTTTTTGGCTGTTGTTTCAATCTTCAGCCCATGTTCATCTGTTCCTGTTTGGAAAAACACATCATAGCCATCAAGTCTTTTAAATCTTGCAATACTATCAGCTAAAATGATTTCATAAACATTTCCAACATGAGGAATATTTGAGGCATAAACGATTGATGTGGTAATATAAAATGGTTTTTTCATAATTTGCTGCTCCCTTTTTTGTTATCCTTATTATTATATTAATAAAATGCCTTTATTTCAAGGCATTCAAATATTTTTTAAAGAGTTTTTCAAGTTCGGATTTAAATTCCTTTTCTTGTTGTTTATTTAACGTTGCTTCAGTTGCGATATGATCTTTAAAACCGCCATTTAACGACCCGATTACTTCGCCATTACTGATTAAAAGTAAACTTGGCGCAAACAACCAATCGTAGACTTTATCATCGCGTTCAATTTGGCTTAAATGTTCGGCCGAAATTAAGTCGATTAAAGCTTGAAACTCTAAATTAAGTCTCATCTCACCAGCGATAAGTTCAATTTGTCTAATCGAACGCATATCGTAATAGTTGATAACTTCAACACCTAAATTTTTCGCCACAAGATTATAATAGTAAACATATTCGATACACCAAGGACATGGCGGAAAACCTAAATATAAAAGATGTGTTCCACTACTAAATAGTTCTAAGGTATCTTCATAGGTTAATATTTTAAAAACGTGATTTAAATCTTTTACTGCAGGATAAAAATTATAAAATTCATCGTCGGTTAAAGCTTTTACAGTCAGTTTATAAGTATAAGTTTTATTATCAATTATTGCCTGAAGGGTCACTTTTTGATCGCTTTCGCCTTGAGTTACTACACCATAAATTCTGCCACTTCCATAATCAACAATTTCAATGATGCTCGGATTACTACTTTTCCATAAAATGGTTTGTTCTTGATAGGATTGATTTAAGGTTAAATTACCACGAACACTTTTAGCGTTATCTTGAAAATAAAATTTAAAGAGTTGAGGTTCCTTTTTACAGCCTCCGATAAATAAAGAAAAAATCAAACATATAGTGATAAGATTAACTTTCTTTTTCACGTTTAATAACCTCCTGATAAACTAAATTTTTAGCTACTTCTAGTTTTTCACTTACTTTTTTTATCGCATCTTTTTTACTCATTCCTTGAGTTAAAAGTTCATCAACCAACTTTAAAATATCATCACGACTAATCTGATCCTTTTGATAACCTTCAACAAGAACTACAAACTCACCCTTTAGTTCTATCTTCGAATAATCATCACCTAAATAAAACTCATAAAAAGTCTCAAAAAGCTTAGTTAATTCTCTTGCGACAACAGATTTTCTCTTGCCAAAAACTTCAAATAAACTATCCAATAAACCACTTAAGCGATTAGCACTTTCAAAGAAAATTAAAGTATGAGGATAATCTTTATAAACACTTAACATTTTTTTTCTTTGAGTTTGCTTACGGCCAACAAATCCAACAAAAGTGAAAGGTTGAGGAACTAATGAAGAACTAACTAAAGCAGTAAGAATTGAACTTGCACCAGGAATTGAAACAACTGGAAAATAGTCTTTGATCTCAGCAACTAAATAATAGCCAGGATCACTGATTCCTGGCGTTCCTGCGTCTGTGCAATATCCTATACTCAAGCCGTTTTCCAAATGTTTAAAAATCTCTTTAATTGCTTGTTCTTCATTGAAAGAATGATAGCTATAAAGAGGTTTTTTTATTTCATAGAGCTCAAGCAATTTAGTAGTTACTCGTGTATCTTCTGCATAAATAATATCAACCTTTTTTAATGTCTCTAACGCTCTAATTGTTAAATCTTTTAAGTTGCCAATTGGTGTTGAAATTAAATAAAGGGTTGGTTTTTTTGTTTGAAAAGATTTTCTTATTTTCATTATGTTAAACAAATTCTACGTGCTTTTTCTTTTAAGTCTCGCTCTTCAAACACTAAGGCAACAAGATCACTTCTTTTAGCGTTGCTAATATTGAACTTTTTCATAATGTTTTCTAAAAAGAAATGCTCACTAGTGTTGTAAAAATCATCTATCATCGAAAGTTTTATCAAATTTAAAAAAACAATATTACGTGTTGAAATAGATTGACTTTTAAAAAATTCAACAGTTTCATCTAGATCGCTGGAGTGAAAAAAACTGTACTCTTTGACAATATCATCCCCTACTTCAGCTAACATCATATTTAGTAGTCGTTGTTCATGGCTTGTGGTAGAGCCATCGACTTCAACCATATGAAGTGCTAAATCTAAATATTTCAATTTTTCTTTCCGACTTAATTTACTCAGAAGCATCTTCTTTCCTCCCGTAATTATAGATTTTTAAAACCTCAGCTGTCCATTTATTATCTTGATAAACAAAAAGTGGTTTCAAGACATTCAAAAATGATGGTCTGCCACCTTTTGTAGCGTGTATTAAAACATGATTAGCTTTCTTGTTGTGTTTTGGATAGACAAAACGGATTTGTTTAGGTTCAAATTTATGTTCTTTTAAAATGGCAAAAACATCTGCTAATCGTTCAGGGCGATGAATCAAAAACAGAGAACCACCATTTTTCAGCAGTTTATAACTTATCTCAACAATTTCTTCCAATGTTATTTTCACTTCATGGCGTGCAATTGTTAAATGTTCGCTTTGATTAAGATTTGATGATTCATAGTATTTAAAATAAGGGGGATTACAGATAACTGTTTCAAAATTGATTGAAGAAAATATTTCTGGAGTATTTTTAATATCATCATGATACAACTTAATTTGTTCAGTCAGTCTGTTTTCTTTTATGCTTTTCAAACCTAACTCAAACGGCTCTTTTTGAATCTCGACACCATAAATCTGAGCATCAGTCTTAAGTGTTAAAAACATTGGTATAACGGCATTTCCTGTCCCTAAATCAATTATGTTTTTAACTCCTTTTTTTACTTTAACAAAATCAGCCAACAACATTGAATCTAAAGAAAAATGAAACGTTTTAGTCTTTTGATAAATTACATATTTTGGATAACCAAACAATTGATGCTTAATTCTCATCGCGTTTTAAATCATCTACACTATATGTTGCTGCATTTCCATCTTCAAAAAGAACTCTAACTTTTCGCTTTAAAATTTGAATACTGATGACTTTTCCTTTGCCATCGGCAGTCATTACGAAATCATTGACATCGGGCATCTTCTCTCTTGGTTCATCGTAAACATCATTTTCATATTTAATGCAACACAAAAGTTTACCGCAACTACCACTAATCTTTTGAGGGTTTAAACTCAGATTTTGATTTTTAGCCATTTTAATTGAAACATTATCAAAAGAACCCATATATGTGGTACAACAAGTAATTAAACCACAAGGACCAATTCCACCAATGAATTTAGCTGCATCACGCGAACCAACTTGGCGGAGTTCAATTCTTGTGCGATAAACTTCGTTTAAATCTCTGACCAATTGTCTAAAATCAATTCTTCCTTCAGCTTCAAAATAAATCACTAAACGATCGCGGTCTAAAGTATATTCGCTAGCCAATACTTTCATTTCGAGTTTGTTTTGTTTAGCTAGTTTTTTAGTTGTTTTGATTATTTCATCTTCCAACTCTTCGTTCTCTTTGGCAGCGACAACATCTTCTTCTGTAGCTATTCTAAGCAGTGGTTTTAGTTCGCTATCTAAAGTGTTACTTGCAATTTTTGTTTTTTTAACTATTGTTCCGAGTTCTAGTCCTCGAATAGTTTCAACAACAACTTCAGTTCCCACTTCAAGCTCAAAGTCAAGTGGATCAAAATAATATCTTTTCCCAGCTTTTTTAAACTGGACTTCACAAACACGCATTTAAACGCTCCTAACTTAAATCTAAAATTAATTGGCTAAACGCCATATCTATATTAATATTATAATTTATTTTTTGTAAAATTTCCTGTGTTTTTGTTAATTTCTCCTGCAAAAGTTCATTTTTCAACGTTTTTAAGACTAAATAATGTTCAATAAAAGATTCAATTGTCACTTCTTCATTATTTTTAGTCTTGAAAATATCTAAATAAAAAACAAGTAGAAATTGTAAAAAGATTGAGACCAAATCTTTATTGTATCTAATATCTTTTAAATGCTTATCAGTATACAACCAAATATTATCAGCACTGACTAAAGCATTTGTAAAATCTGTAAATTCTTTAACTACTAATTGAATATTTGGATCTTCACTCATTGAAAATAAAATCTCAATATCTTTATTTAAAACCGGCAACAACTCAGCAGTAAGTTTATCGATTCCTCCTGCGATAAGTTGAGCCGTTAATTCTTTTTCGCTTTGAGCAGGTAAATAAATTTCTTGCGCGCGAGATAAAATTGTTGAAATTACTTGGTCTTTATTTTCAGTCAATAAAAAGCCAACAATATTTTTGTTAACTGGCTCTTCTAAAAACTTTAAAAGTTTATTAGCTGAAGTAGGATTTAACCTTTCAACTCGATTGAGAATAAACACCCGGTAACCTCTTACTAAAGACGTTTTAGAAAACTCAACTTGTAATCTTTGAATTTGTTCAACGCGAATGTTTTGTCCTTCCGGTTCTAAGAAATAAAGATTTATATGTCCTTTTTCCAACTCCTCTACACTTGCTTCAAGGAGGAGTGAAGCTATCTCAAAAGCTAAGATTTTTTTTCCTGACCCTTTTAAACCATTGATTAAATAAAGATGACTTAAACGTTTATTTTGAATTGCTAAATTAAACTTGTTGACTAATAAAGCGATGTTTTTCTTCTTCATAAAATCACCTTCGCAAGTTCATTAATTGTCTTTTCAATTAAATTATTTAGACTACAATTACCATCAATAATAAGATAACGATCTTGATAGATTTTACTCAACTCTAAATAACCTTCCCTCACCTTTTGATGAAAACTTAATTCTTCTAAATCAAGCCGATTTAATTTACCTCTACTTCCGGCACGCTTAAGGCCCACTTTAGGATCTATATCGATATAAACAGTAAAATTGGGGAGATGTTTTAAAGCGAAATAGTTAATTTTTAAAACAGCTTCAAAGCCAAGCTTTCTCGCATAACCTTGATAAGCTAAACTCGAGTCTAAGTAACGATCACACAAAACAACTTGATTTTCCGCTAATGCTGGTAAAACAACTTCTTTTAAATGTTGAGTTCTAGCTGCTGCAAAAAGTAATGCCTCAGTTTCAAACGCGATATTTTCATTATCAACATCAAGTAGAATATCGCGAATCTTTTCAGCAATTTCAGATCCACCTGGTTCTCTTGTAGTGATGTTAGGTAAATTATTATCAAAAAGCCATTTTGAAACAGCTTTAATCAGGGAAGTTTTTCCCGAGCCTTCTCCGCCTTCAAATGTTATAAACATTTTGTTCCTCCTCAATAAAATACTGCTTGTAAATAAAGTCCATTCGGACTTGCGGTTTTACCGCATAAACTGCTATCCCTAGTTGCAAATATTTCTTCAATTACAGTGAGCGGCTTTTTTTTAGTCGCGATTGAAATAATTGTTCCGACCATTCTTCTAACCATATATTTTAAAAAACCATCACCGGTAAAAGTTATAATAATTTTATCATCTTTTTGAATTAAATCTGCATTATAAATAGTTTTTGTTGTCTGTTTAGATTTAGTGTAACTCGAAAAACCAGCAAAATCATGAGTACCAATAAATTTTTTGGTTGCTTGCGTCATCAATTCTAAATCTAATGGATATTTAAAATAAGTTTGGTAGTTTCTTAAAAAGACATCATAAGTCGGACTGATGATATAAAGATATGTCTTTTTTCTTGCATCGTAACGAGCATGAAAATCAGCTGGAACTCTTTTAATTTCCAAAGCCCTTATATCAAGTGGCAATAAATTGTTAATTGCCTTTAAAAAGCGATTTTCCGGAATATCGATAAAACTATCAAAGTGGACTACTTGCCCCAATGCGTGAACTTTACTATCTGTTCTTCCTGAAGCCGTGACCTTGATTTCTTTTTTATGGATTTTTGTCAAAGCTTTATTAATTTCTCCAGCAATAGTTTTACCTTTTGGTTGACTTTGAAAACCATTATAGTTAGTTCCATCATAACTGATTGTAAGTTTATAACGCAAGAGCTATTACACCTACTCTCAATAAAATTGCTAAAGTTAAAACTGATGTAACAACACCAATAGCGATATAATCAGAGATCCGCATCTTCATTACATCGATCTTTGTTCTTTTGCCGCCAACAATGTAACCTCTGACATCCATGGCATTTGCCAAATCTTCTGCTCTTTTAAATGAGACAACAAATAAGGGGATTAAAAGTGAGACAATTTGGACAATTTTTTCGCGAAATTTTGATTCACTAAATTCCACTCCTCGTGAGGCTTGCGCTTTCATTATTTTATTGGCTTCATCAAGAAGGGTTGGAATAAATCTTAAAGTTAAACTCAACATCATCGCTAATTCACCAACAGGAAAACGAATTATTTTAAGTGGTTTTAAAAGCGATTCAATTCCATTTGTAATATCTGTAGGTATAGTTGTAAAGGTTAGTAAACTCGATAAGATTATAATAATTATTATTCTTAAAATTAGAAATCCTGTTGTCAGCAATGCCAAATCATAAATTCTAATTGTATACTCGTAAAAAGGAACGTAGGGAAGGAGCCACTGTACAAAAAACACTAAAAAGGCGGTCAGCAAAAAGAAGATTGTTTTTAGTCTAACATAACGCTTAAGCCAAAAGTAGAGAACAATTACTAAAATAATCGCTCCGATACTAGTTAAGCTTAAATACATTTGACTTTCAAAAAGTAGTTTCGAACCTTCGGTTGGTGTCGCTCCAAGAATTTGAATAAAAAATGTAAAGGTGAGTAAAAACACCAGTGGTTTTAAGCCTTTAATCATCTTTATAAAAGGCACTCTTGTTGTTAAAAACATTATTAACATTAGGATGAACATAATGCTCATCAGCAAAAATGAATTCAGTAAAAATGTCGCAACCATTAAAATAATAAGAGCACTAATTTTTATTCTTGGATCAATTTTATAAATCCAACTATTCCCTGGAATATACTGACCTATTACAATATTATTCATTGCGAATCTCCTTTAAATATTCAAGGATTTCTTCTTGATTAAATATTGCCTTAAATGGAATCTTAATTTTTTGAGCTAAGTACTCCATCAGTTCATATGTTTTAGGTTTAGCGAGAGAAAATTTGGGGAAATCTTTGTGGGTAAAAAGTTCTTTTTTCGGCCCATCAAAAATTATTCGGCCTTCATCTAAAACAATTACTCTTTCTGCATAAGAGCTAATTAAATCCATATCATGACTAACTAAAACAATAGTTTTATTGTATTCTTTATGCATATTATTAAAAATTGTCATCACTTCTTGAGCTCCTTTTGGATCAAGTCCACGAGTAGGTTCATCTAAAACTAAAACATCGGGCTCCATCGCAAGTATCCCAGCGATTGCTACTCGTCTCATCTGACCACCGCTAATTCTAAAAGGGCTGCTCTCTAAAATCTCATCTGGTAAACCGACCAATTTAGCTGCTAAGAGAGCTTTTTCTTTAGCCTCTTCTTCTTTTAAGCCAAAGTTTTTAGGACCAAACATAATATCTTTTAAAACTGTATATTCAAAAAGTTGATATTCTGGAAATTGGAAAACCAAACCAACACGCTTTCTAATCGGACCTATTTTTTGTCTTTTATGACCAGGAAGGACATAATCAAAAACATTTACAGTTCCTTTTGTCGGCTGTAAAAGAGCGTTCATATGTTGGGCTAAAGTAGTTTTGCCACTACCAGTTTTACCAACGATTGCCACAAATTCACCTTGTTCAATTTTTAAGTTAATATCAATAATAGCGTCATAACGCTCATCTTTTACGCCCTTATAGGCAAAACTTACTTCTTTAAACTGTATGCCCATAGCGCCTCTACCAACTCTTTATCATTTTTTAAAGTTTCATCTTGAAGGATTTTCTCATATATTTTTAGCCCAAAAGGAATGTCCAAATCAATATTTTTAAGCATTTCCGAATGAGCAAATATTTCATCTGGAGTCCCCTCCATTACAATCCCACCTTCATTCATTACGATAACTCGATCAGCTCTTCTAGCCAGTTCTAAATCATGAGTGATTGTAATTAAGGTCTTATGATATTCTTCATTTAATTTAACAATAAAATTAGTGATTTCTCTGGTTCCTTCAGGATCTAACATCGATGTTGCTTCATCAAAAATCATAATCTCTTGATTCATCGCCAAAGCTCCTGCAATCGCGACTCGTTGCTTCTGACCTCCTGAAAGTTGATAAGGTTCTTTATCGAGGTTTTCTTTCATCCCTACGACTTCAGCATATTTATCAACTAATTCAACAATTTCAGGTTGAGGAACTAACTGATTTTCTAAGCCAAAAGCGATATCATGTTTAACAGTAACTCCAACAAATTGGTTATCAGGATTTTGAAAAACGATTCCAATTTTTTTTCTAATTTTAGTTAAATTTTCATCATTTAAAAATATCTCATCAACATGGATAGTGCCGCTATCTGCCTTTAATAATCCAACCAAAAGCTTAGCTAGAGTACTTTTTCCAGAGCCATTAGGTCCAACAACCGCAACCCAACTCCCTTTGTTTATTGTAAGACTTACATCTTTGATCGCTTCATTTTTCTGGTCATAAGAAAAATGCAAATTTTTAATTTTAATTTTGGTCACATTTTTCACCTACAATACCTCAATTAATTATACCATAAAATCGCGAATTTTTAAGCATTTTAATGGATAAAATAAAGATAAATGCTTATAATCTTTTTTAGTGGTTATTAATTTTGGAGGATTTTATAATGGCTCTAACTATTACAAAAGAAAATTTTAAAAAACTGGTCTTAGAAAGTGACAAACCAGTCTTAATCGATTTCTATGCTTCTTGGTGTATTCCCTGTCAAATGTTTAGTCCAATCATTGACTCACTAGCTGCTGAAACAAATGGTTTAGCAGTTGTCGGTAAAGTAAATATTGAACAACAAGCAGAACTTGCCAATCAATTTAAAATAATGTCTGTGCCGACTGTTGTCATTTTTGAAAAAGGGAAAATTGTTAATCACTTTACTGGATTAAAAACCAAAAACGAATTGAAAAAACTTTTAAACCTATAAAAAACGCAGAATTTTCTGCGTTTATAAATTCAAATCATCAATTGTGTCCAAGTACTCTAAAAGTGGCTTAAGTACTTTTTTTATTGTGCCTGGTTCAAAAGGACTATCAAGACCAGCTTCTTTTAAAAGACCAACGAAACCTTGAGTACCGCCTAATGTTGAAAGATGATAATAAGATTTCCAAGCTTTCTCGTGATCCAAGCGGTCTTTTACCCAATATTGAAAAGCACAAACTTGAGCTAATGTATAATCAATATAATAAAATGGGGCGCCAAAAATATGGCTTTGACGATACCAATAAGTTCCTTTCTTTAAAAAATCGTCATCATCATAATCTATTTCAGGTGAATAGATTTTCTCAAGCGAACGCCAAATTTCTTTTCTCGCTTCTGGGGTCAGTTCTGGGTTTTCATAAACACGATGTTGAAACTCATCTACAGTTGCCCCATAAGGGAGAAATGAGATTGCTCCGACTAAATGAGTAAAATAATATTTCCTGCTATCTTCTTTAAAGAAAGCTTCCATCCAAGGCCAAGCAAAAAATTCCATACTCATGGAATGAATTTCTGCTGCATCCATTCCTGGCCATCGCTGTGATGGATAATTGTTTCTCGAAGAATAAACTTGAAAAGCGTGTCCTGCTTCATGAGTCAAGACATCGACGTCGCCTAAAGTTCCATTGAAGTTAGCGAAAATAAAAGGCGCTTCATATTTAGGAATGTAGGTACAAAACCCACCACCCCTTTTACCAGCTTTACTTTCTAAATCAAACAGTTCATGCTTGAGCATATATTCGAAAAATTCTTTTGTTTCAGCGCTCATTTCACTATACATCAGTTTTGCAGCATTAACTAAATCAGCTTTGGTTCCTTTTGGCTTAGGATTACCTGATAAAAAAGAAATTCGATCATAACTTTTTAGTTTTTCAATTTTTAATCTTTTCGCTTTTCGTTGATTAAATTTCGTCACTGCTGGAACAACTTCTTTTTTAATTTGTTCTCGGTAATTTGCCACATCGTTTGCATCATACTCAGTTCTACCCATCCGGTAGTAACCCAGTTCAATATAGTTTTTAAAACCTAAGGTCTGAGCCATTTGATGCCGCGTTTTAACTAATGAATCATAAATTTGATCAAGTTTCTCTTCGTTTGCTTGAAAATATTCGCTCATTTTAAGTTGAGCTTGATGGCGAGTTTTTCGGTCAATACTTTCTAAAAAAGGACCCATTTGACTTAAATTATAAATTTTACCTTCAAATTCAATTTGAGCTGCTGCAATTAAATTATCATATTCTCTTGCGAGCTTATTTTCTTCTATCAATAAAGGAATAATTTTTTCATCAAATGTTTTTAAGCTTACTTCAATTAAATTAAAATAATGCTTACCAAATTTAGCGATTAAATCCGCTTTAAAAGGACTTTCAACTATCACTTTTTGAAATTTATGAATAAAACTACTTAATATTGGATTGTTTTCATCATAAAATTTCATTTCTGTTTCATAAAACTGATCTTTTGTGTTTATTGCGTTACGAATTGAAGCGATTGTAACGTTAGAACTAAATTCATCGGAAATTTCAAAATATTTTTCAATAATTTCAATCTGTTCTTGGCCATTTTTAGCTTCTTCAAACTGTTTTACTAAGGTTTTTAACTCAGTAGTGGCTTGTTCAAAGTCTGGTCGTTGATAAGGAAAATCTAGAAATTTCATCTTCTGCCTCCGTTTAATATTTACTATTTCCTATTATAACTCAATTTTCACTAAAAAGTAAAAAAAAGTAGAAAGCCGAAACTTTCTACTATTTATTATTCTACAAATTCAATAATTGCCATCGGTGCATTATCACCTTTTCGCGGCATAATTTTATAAACTCTTGTATATCCGCCCGGGCGGTCAACAAAGCGTGGTGCAATCTCATCAAACAATTTTTGCAAAACTGTTTGAGTTTCGCTGACTTTTCTTGGTCTAACAGTTTTAGCCGCTTGACGACGGGCAGCAAGTGTTCCTTTTTTGCCCAATGTGACCATTTTATCGGCAACTTTTTTTAACTCTTTAGCTTTCGCTTCTGTAGTTTGAATATGTTCATGAATAATTAATTCTGTCACAAGATCTCTTAAAAGTGCTTTTTTTTGCGCAGTTGTTCGTCTTAATCTTGAAAATGCCATAAATATTCTCCTTATTTCTAACCTTATTCTTCAGCCTTTTTAGCGACATAATTTGGAGCCAATGATAAATTGAGTTCTTCTAATTTGTCTTTGACTTCCTTAAGTGACTTACGACCTAGATTTCTAACTCGCATCATCTCTTCTTCTGTCTTTTGAGTCAACTCAGCTAGAGTATTAATTCCAGCTCGCTTCAAACAGTTGAAAGAGCGCACACTTAAATCAAGTTCTTCAATTGGTTTTTCTAAGATGTGATCCTCTTTTTCACTAGGTCTATCAACCATAAAATCAAGATTGTGAGTTTCTTCATCTAAATCAACAATTACATTTAAATAATCAATCATAATTTTTGAAGCTAATGAAATTGCCTCAAAAGGCTCAATCGCGCCATTTGTTTCAACTTCCATTTGCAATTTATCATAGTCCACATCTTTATCAACACGTGTTTTTTCAACATTATAAGATACTCTAGTAACTGGTGTAAAAAGCGCGTCAATCGGAATTGTTCCAATGACATTAGAATAAATTTTGTTTTTTTCTGAGCTGACATAGCCAATCCCTCTTCTAACAGTCATCCGCATTGAAAGTTTTCCGCCTTCAATAACGTTAGCGATAACTTGATCAGGATTAACAATTTGAATTTCCGTATCAGTTTGAATGTCAGCCGCGGTAACAACGCCAGCTCCAACTTGATGAATTTCTACTTCTTTTTCAAAATCTTTTTCAAAAATATCTGTTGTCAAAATAACTTTTTTTAAGTTTAAAACAATACTCATCACATCTTCAACAACACCTTCAATTGTTTGAAACTCGTGCTCAACACCATCGATATAAACATTAACAATTGCGGTTCCTGGTAAAGATGACAATAAAACTCTCCGCAAAGCATTACCGATTGTAATACCGTAACCTCTTTTAAGCGGAGTAATCGTAAAAATAGCTTTATTAGGCTGATTTTTTACTGGTTCAACAGTAACATTTGGTTTCGTGAATTTAAGTTCGTGCAAAAAGATTACCTCCCATCAATTTGTTGTTAACCACGAGGTCGTTTCGGAGGGCGACAGCCATTATGAGGAATTGGTGTTGCATCACGGATCGATGCAATTTCTAATCCTGCTGCTTGTAGTGAGCGGATAGCTGCTTCTCTGCCTGGGCCTGGACCTTTTACTGAAACATCTACTTTAACAACACCATTATCCATCGCAGCTTTAGCTGCTGCTTCAGCGCTCATTTGAGCCGCAAAAGGTGTCGATTTACGACTGCCTTTAAAGCCTAATGCTCCGGCACTACTCCAAGTAATTACATTACCTGAGGGATCGGTTATTGTTACAATAGTATTATTAAACGTTGTATGAATATGGGCCATTCCATGTGGAATGTTTTTTCTCACTCGCCGTCTTGTTTGTCTTTTCCTTGCCATTTTTTAGTCCTCCTACTTCTTCTTTTTCGCGACTGTTCGGGCTCTGCCTTTTTTCGTCCGGGCATTATTTCTAGTGTTTTGTCCCCGAACTGGCATTCCGCGACGATGTCTAATTCCGCGATAAGAACCGATATCCATTAAACGCCTAATGTTTAATTGAACATCTCTTCTGAGGTCTCCTTCAACTTGATAGTTTGTAACCTCTTGTCTAATTTTATTTAGTTCATCTTCTGTTAAATCTTTAACCCGGATATCTTCAGAAACTCCAGCCTCACTTAAAATCTTTTTGGAAGTGGATTCACCGATTCCATAAATATATGTTAAAGATACTACTACACGCTTATTGCGTGGAACATCTATCCCTGCAATTCTTGCCATATTTTTACTCTCCTATTATCCTTGTCGTTGTTTATGTCTTGGATTTTCACAAATAACCATGACTCTACCTTTGCGTTTAATTATTTTACATTTATCGCATATTTTTTTTACTGATGCTCTTACTTTCATAAATATCTACCTCCTACGGTATGTAATTCTTCCTTTTGTTAGATCATATGGTGATAACTCAAGTGTAACGCTATCACCAGGTAAAATGCGTATGTTGTACATACGGATTTTGCCAGATACATGCGCAATAACAACATGCCCACTTTCAAGTTGAACTTTAAACTTGGTATTGGGTAACACTTCTATTACTTTTCCTTGTACTTCAATTAAATCTTTTTTTGCCATATATTCTCCTTTTAAAGTTCTGTTAAAATCTCATAGCCATCTTCTTTTATCGCAATCATATGCTCAAAGTGAGCGCTATTTGATTTATCTTTTGTAACTGTGGTCCAGTTGTCAGCTAAGATTTCAATTTGTTTGTTGCCGCGGTTGATCATCGGTTCAATACAAATTGTCATTCCTGGCTTTAAGATTGCTCCTCTACCAGGCTTCCCAAAATTGGGGACAAACGGTTGTTCGTGAAGGTTTTGACCAATTCCGTGGCCTGTAAACTCTTCAACAATTCCGTAACCATACTGTTTAATAAAATTCTCAATCGCAGCCGAGATATCTGAGACTCGATTTCCATTAACTGCTTGTTTAATCCCTTCGTATAAACTTTCTTTTGTTATTTGTAAAAGCTTTTTATCTGCATCACTAATTTTCCCAACAGGATAGGTCCAGGCACCATCGCCATGATAACCTTTATAATAAACGCCGATATCGATTGCGATAATGTCGCCCTCTTTTAAAATAACATCTTTACTTGGGATTCCGTGAACAACTACTTCATTAACACTTGTGCAAATCGCTGCTGGATAATCATTGTATCCTTTAAATGAAGGAGTTGCTCCGTGTTTTAAAATAAACTTTTCTGCCATTTGATCTAGTCTTTTTGTACTGATGCCGGGTTTAATCTGTTTTTTTAGATATTCATGCGCAAGCGCCACAAGTTTCCCCGCTTCGCGCATGATATCAATTTCACGTTTAGATTTTATTGTGATCATCGGCTATCACCTGTTTTTTTATTAGATCAAATGTATCTTCTACCTTTTTGTGACCGCTATAACTAGAGATTAAAATACCTTTTTGTTTGTAGTATTCAATAAGTGGTGCTGTTTGTTTTTCATAGATTTTAATTCGCTGTCTTGCGATTTGTTCAGTATCATCACTTCTTTTAATTAAAGCTGTACCATCGAGATCACAAACTTCATCAAACTTTGGTTTTGTAAAATAAATATTGTACAATTTACCACATTTTGGGCAGATTCTTCTCCCCACTATTCGCTTAATAATAATTTCTTCTTCAAGATAAAGCGAGATAACATAATCAAGTTTTTCATTTCTTTCAGCTAAAAATTTATCTAAAAACTCAGCTTGATTAATGCTTCTCGGATAACCATCTAGTAAAAAGCCATTTTTGACATCTTCTTTTTTAAGTCGAGCTTCAACCATTTGATTAGTCAAATTATCACTTACAAGTTCTCCTCGATCGAGAATAACTTTTAATTTTAAGCCTAAAGGTGTTTGTTTTTTGATTTCTTCTCTGAACATCTGACCAGTTGAAATCGGTAAAATTCCATATTCCTTCGCAAGAAAAGGAGCTATAGAGCCTTTGCCTGCTGCTGGTGGTCCAGTTATAATCAGTCTCATTGTTATTTTCCTTAAAACAAGCCTTTATATTCTTGTTCTGTCGATTGAGTAATTATTTGATTAACTGTTTCTAAAGCTACACCTACAACAATCAGTAATGAAGTTCCTCCAAGAGTAATTACTTGGGCCTCTTCTGCATTAAAGTTAAAAATTACTGATGTTAAAATTGGCATCGCTGCTAAAATCATTAAATAAACTGTTCCGAGCAAAGTAATTTTAAATAATAGTTTGGAAATAAAATTACTTGTATCTTCCCCAGGTCTAACGCCTGGAATATAAGCATTGCTTTGGGAAAGATTATCGGCAACTTTTTCTGGGTTTAACATTAAAAATGAATAGAAGAAGGAAAACACTAAAATTAACAACATGTAGAGGACAAAGCCAAGCGGCTCACGATAATTAAAGATTTGGTTGAGCCAATAACCTGCTCCGCTAGTCGAAGATCCGCTAAACATTCCGACGATTGAAAGTGGAATTGATAAAATTGTTGAAGCGAAAATGACTGGGATAACCCCTGATGTATTAAGTTTAATCGGTAAGTTAGAATCACTTCTTCCGTGACCTGGTCTAACGTTTGCATACTGAATTGGGACTTTTCTTCTTGCTAGTTCAAGATAAGTAACTCCAACGAGGATTAACACATATAATAAAATAATTAAAATAAATAAAAAGATATCTAAGCCGCCGCCACCAATAATTATATACTTATCCCAAAGTTTAACAATCATTGCGGGGAGTGAAGTAATAATACCGGCGACGATTAACATACTAGCACCGTTACCAATTCCATAGCGGGTAATTAAATCAGCAATCCACATCGCAAGACCTGTACCTGCTGTAACTATTAAAGCCATGTAGACATAATAAATCGGTCTTGGTTCTAAAATGTCAGGCAAAAATTCGCCACCACCAACAGCTAGTCCTAATAGTAAAACTAAAGCTTGGATAAAAGATAAAACTAAACCCAAAATTCTTGTTAAACGGTTTAACTTTCTTTCACCAGCTGCTCCTTGTTCACTCCACTCTTTTAAGGCTGGAATAAAATCCATTTGTAAGAGTTGAACAACAATGCTCGCTGTAATGTAGGGACTGATTCCCATCGCCATAATTGAAAATCTTCCTAAAGCATTACCAGAAAAGTTATTCAAAATAGCAAGAAATTCATTGCCTCTAATAAAAGCTTGTATTCCTGAGGTATCAAGAAGGGGAATTGGAACCCAAGTTAGGATTCTAAACATTAAAAGAATAAATATTGTTATTCCAATCCTTTTTAGTACATCTGTATTTGTAAATACCGCCTTTAATTTATTCACTTAGATCACCTCAGCTATCGCGCCTACTTGATTTATTTGGTCAAGAGCTTGTTGAGAAAAACTATGAGCTTTAATTGTTATTTTCTTTTCTAAAGTGCCATTAGCTAATACTTTAACACCTGATTTAAGCTTGCGAATAATTCTTTTTTCAAGTAACACATCTGGAGTGATGACATCGCCATCATTAAATGTGTTTAAATCTCCTAAATTTACGATTGCGAATTCTTTTTTATTAATATTTGTAAACCCGCGCTTGGGTAGTCTTTGGAACAAAGGAATTTGACCACCTTCAAATACTGGGCTTGGTTTTCTTCCTGCACGAGCAAGTTGACCTTTATGGCCTCTGCCTGAGGTTTTTCCCATCCCAGAACCAGTTCCGCGACCGACACGTCTTCGAGGTTTTCTTGCGCCTTCATTAGGCTTTAAATCTTTTAACATTTTTAAACCTCCTCCGCAATTTCTGTTACTTCGATTAAGTGAGAAATCGTCTTAATCATTCCTAATATCGCTTCGTTCTTTTCTTTAACAACAACACTATTAATTTTTGTTAAGCCTAATGCTTTAGCAGTTTTTACTTGATTTGGTTTGCGTCCGATTAAGCTTCTTACTAATTTTATTTCTAGTTTCATTCTTTACACCATCTTTTCAACAGAAACGTTGCGTAAAGCAGCAACTTCTTCTTTTGTTCTTAAAGATTCTAAACCGACAAAGGTTGCTCTAACGGTGTTGATTGGTGATTTTGAACCAAGCGATTTTGATAAAATATCTTCAATACCTGCTAGTTCACAAACAGTTCTTACTGCTCCTCCAGCAATAACTCCAGTACCTTCACTTGCAGGTCTTAAAAAGACTTTGCCAGCTCCGTATCTACCTGTTACTTCATGAGGAATTGTTCCATTGACAATATTGATTTTAACAACATTTTTTCGGGCAATTTGAATTGCTTTTCGAATTGCATCAGGTACTTCTTGAGCTTTACCTAAACCAAAGCCAACATTGCCGTTTTTATCACCAACTACGACTAGCGCTGAAAAGCGAATTCTTCTTCCGCCTTTAACAACTTTACTAACACGGTTAATTGAGACCACGCGATCTTCAAATATATCTTGTTCTTTTTCTTGTCTATGTCTACGCATGAAATCCTCCTAAAATTTTAACCCTGCGGCTCTTGCTGCTTCCGCTAAAGCTTTTATTCTACCATGATAAATATAACCTGAGCGATCAAAAACAACATTTTCAATTCCTTTTTCTAAGGCTCTTTCAGCAATTAGTTTGCCAACTGCTGCGGCTGTTTTAAGATTGGCTCCAGGTTCTATCTCGCTACTTCGTGCTGAGAGTAATGTATGATGGTTTTGATCATCAATAAGTTGAACAAAAAACTGTTTGTTAGAGCGGTATACACTTAAGCGCGGTCTTTGGCTTGTACCAACTATCTTTTTTCTAATTCGAAGATGCCGACGCTTTCGTAAAGTATTTTTTGATTCTTTTTTTATCATTTCATCTACCCCCTAGCTAACTACTTTTCCTTCTTTGCGTCTAATAACTTCATCAGAATAGCGAATTCCTTTGCCTTTATATGGTTCTGGTTTTCTTGTCGCTCTGATTTTAGCCGCAAACTCACCAACTACCTGTTTGTCAATTCCCTCAATAATAATCGAAGTATTTTTTGGTAGGGTGACAGTAATATTATCTGGAATTTCAAATTCAACAGGATGGGAATAACCGAGGGCTAAAACAAGTTTTTTTCCTTCTAGTAATGCTCGGTAACCAACACCTGTAATCTCTAAACGGCGCGAAAACTTCTCAGTAACACCTGTAATCATATTTGCCAATAAAGCTCTAGTTGTTCCATGAATCTTTTTGGCAAATTCGCTTTCGTTAGCACGTTTAAGAGCTATTTGTTGTTCTTCTTGATTAATAGTTATTAAATCTGAAAATTGTTTTTCAAGTGTTCCATGTGGACCCTTTACTACAACATAATTGTCTGTCGCAGTAACTTCGACTCCAGCTGGAATTTGAATTACTTTATAACCTATCCGTGACATCTTAACTCTCCTCACCAAACATAGGCGAGTACTTCGCCACCTACTTGCTGTATTCTGGCATCACGGTCAGTCATAATGCCTTTTGAAGTTGAAATAACAGCGATACCTAAGCCGTTTAAAACCCGTGGTAATTGCTCTACTTTTGCATAAACACGCAATCCTGGTTTCGATATCCTTTTTAAGCCCTTAATCACTCGTTCGTTACCATTATATTTAAGGGTAACAATTAAAGTCTGATGATTTTTTTCATTGAGCCGGGTTTCATAATCAGTAATAAACCCTTCTTGTTTTAAAACATTTAAAACTTCAGCTTTTAATTTTGATGCTGGAATTTCTAATGTCTTTTTATGCATTTGATTAGCATTTCTAATACGCGTAAGCATATCAGCAATTGGATCAGTCATAACCATCCCTAATATCCTCCTTACCAGCTGGCTTTTTTAACGCCAGGCAATTCGCCTTTATAGGCCATTTCGCGAAAACAAATACGACAAAGGCCAAACTTTCGATAAACAGAGCGTGCTCTGCCGCAAACACTACAGCGAGTATACTCTCTAGTTGAAAATTTCGCTTTTCTTCTTAATCTTACAACTTGTGATTTTTTTGCCATAATTGTCTCCTACCTTCTAAACGGCATGCCAAGTGACTGCAGAAGTGCTCTGCCTTCATCATCAGTTTGAGCCGTTGTTACAATAACGATATCCATACCTCTTACCCTTTTTACTTTGTCAATGCTGACTTCAGGGAAGATAATTTGTTCTCTTACACCTAACGTGTAATTACCACGTCCATCAAATGATTCTCTTGATACGCCACGGAAGTCTCTTACTCTTGGCAGACCAATTGAAACCAATTTATCTAAAAAATAATACATTCTTTCGCCACGAAGTGTCACCTTACAACCGATTGGCATTCCAGCTCTAAGTTTAAAGTTAGCAACTGATCTTTTGGCTTTGATTGTAATCGGTCTTTGACCGGATAACAACATCAACTCTTCAACTGCATCATCGATTGCCTTGGGATTAGCGACTGCATCACCAACACCCATATTAACAACAATCTTCTCAATCTTAGGAACTTGCATAATAGATTTGTAGTTAAATTGTTTCATTAATTCTGGCATTGTGGTTTGTTCATAATACTGTTTTAATCTACTCATAATATCCCTCTATTAATCTAAGATTTCGCCAGAAACTTTGGCGTAGCGAACTTTCTTTCCATCAACAATTTTATAACCAATTCTTGTTGGAACATTTTCTTTCGGATCTAACATCATCACATTTGAAACATCAATTGGGGCTTCGACTTCAAAAATCCCTCCAGAGCCTTCACCAGAAGTCGCTCTTTCATGTTTTTTAACGATGTTAACACCTTTTACAATAATTTTGTTTTCTTTGGGAAAAGCTTTAATTACTTGGCCAACAGTTCTTGTTTTATTACCTTTTTTATCGATTGTATATTTGTCTTTTCCGACCATCACCACAACCATATCTCCAACTTTTATCCGCATAAAAAAGCCCTCCTATAAAACCTCTGGAGCAAGAGAAACAATTCGCATAAAGTTCTTTTCTCTTAACTCTCTTGCCACAGGACCAAAGATTCTTGTCCCGCGGGGGTTTAGATCTTCTCTTAAAATAACTGCTGCATTATCATCAAACTTAATATAAGAACCATCTCTTCTTCGAAGTCCTGTTTTAGTTCTCACGATTACAGCTTTAACTATTTCACCTTTTTTAACTGCTGAGTTTGGGGAAGCTTTTTTAACTGTTACTGTGACGATATCACCGATATTAGCATATCTTCTACCGGTTCCGCCTAACACTTTAATAACTAAAACTTCTCTCGCTCCACTATTATCAGCAATTTTTACTCTACTTTCTTGTTGAATCATAATAAAGCCTCCTAGATCTCAACTGCTTCCGAGATAACTTTAACAAGCACGAATCTTTTTTTCTTCGAGATTGGTCGACATTCTCTAATTCTGACAATGTCGCCTTCGTTTGCTAGATTATTCTCATCATGCACTTGATATTTTTTGGAAACTCTGACTTGTTTTCCATATAGCCGATGTCTTCTGTATCTCTCTACTAACACACCGATTGTTTTATCAGACTTCGCAGATACCACGGTACCGGTTAGTTGTCTTCTTTTATTTCTTTCCATAGTATCCTCCTTATTGAGCCCGCTCAGTGATAATCGTTTTCATCTGAGCAATCAGCTTTCTTACATGTTTAATTCTGGCAGTGTTTTCAAGCTGACCTACTGCGAGTTGAAATCTTAAATTAAATAATTCTTCTTTTAATTCTTCAACTCTAGTCTCTAAATCAGCTGTTGAAAGTTTTCTAATTTCATTTGCTTTCATTATTGTTCACGCTCCTTGCTGACGATTTTTGTTTTAATCGGCAATTTGTGTGATGCAAGACGAAGTGCTTCTTTGGCGATAGCTTCACTAACGCCACCAACTTCAAACATTATCTTGCCTTGTTTGACAACTGCAACCCAGCTATCCGGAGCACCTTTACCGCTACCCATTCGGACTTCGAGTGGTTTTTTTGTCTTCGCGAAATGAGGGAAGATATTAATCCACACTTTACCTGTCCGGCGCATGTGGCGCGTAATTGCAATTCTGCAAGCTTCAATTTGGCGGTTAGTAATCCAAGCACCTTCTAGGGCCATTAATCCCCATTGACCATTTTGCAGAGTTAAATTCCCTTTTGCTTTTCCTTCATAACTAACGCGATGTGGTCTGCGATATTTAGTTCTTTTCGGCATCAACATTGCGTCTACCTCCTCTTCTAGGTCTTCTAGCAGGACGTCTTCGAGGCTGTTCTTTTCTCCTTAATTTGTTATCTAAGATTTCGCCTTTATAAATCCAAACTTTCACACCTAGTTTTCCGTAAGTAGTTTGGGCTTCCGCAGTTGCATAATCAATATCCGCTCTTAAGGTATGAAGCGAAACTCTTCCTTCTGAATAACCTTCACTTCTCGCTATTTCAGCACCACCTAAGCGACCTGAAACCAGTGTTTTAACACCTTTTGCGCCACCTCTTAAAGCTCTTTGAATCGCGATCTTTTGAACTCTTCTAAAGCTCGCTCTTCGCTCAAGCTGACGCGCGATTGAATTGGCAACAAGCTGAGCATCAACTTCGGCCCGTCTTACTTCTACTACATTTAAAATAATATCCTTTTTTGTCATGTACTCAAGTGAGCTAACTGTTTTATTTTTAATTTCTGCATCGCGACCGATAACCATTCCCGGTCTTGCAGTGTGAAGCGTTATTTTAACGCGATCTTTTGATTTACTTTTTAAACGTTCGATTTCAACTAAAGAAACCTCAGCATTTTCATAAGTTTTATACAAAAATTGGCGGATTTTATAGTCTTCTTTAATTAAGGCAGGAACATCTTTAGGATCGGCATACCAATTAGAATCCCATCCTCGGTTAATTCCTATTCTAAGCCCTTTAGGACTAACTTTCTGACCCATCTAAATCCTCCTCTTCACCTGTAGCTTTTTCTGCTACAACAATTGTAATGTGGCTAGTTCTCTTTTGAATAATATCGGCTTGTCCTTTAGCGCGAGGTAACATTCTTTTTAACCGAACTCCTTCATTGACATAAATTTCTTTAACATATAATTGTGAAACATCCATTTCATGATTGTTCTCAGCATTAGAAATTGCACTATTTAATAATTTTAAAATAATTGGGGAAGCTGCCTTAGGGGTATAAAGCAATACCGCTTGCGCTTCTTTAACATCTAGTCCGCGAATTAAGTCAACGACAAGTCGTGCTTTTCTTGGCGCAACTCTAACTGTTTTTGCGACTGCTCGTGCTTCCATAATTATTTCCCTTTCTTAACAGAAGCCCTGCGAGCAAGTTTTCTGTCTCCTGCGTGTCCTCTAAATGTTCTTGTCGGTGCAAACTCGCCGAGCTTGTGACCAACCATATCTTCTGTTATGTAGACAGGAACATGTTCACGACCGTTATGAACAGCAATTGTGTGGCCAATAAACTCAGGAAAGATCGTTGATCTTCTTGACCATGTCTGGATTACTTTATTTTCTTTTGTTTTCTTTTGTTGTAAAACCTTTTTCATTAAATGGTCATCAACAAAAGGTCCTTTTTTAACTGAACGTGCCATAGTATCCTCCTACTTTTTCTTTCTCCTTCTTCTCACAATAAGTGCATCGGAAGGTTTATTTTTCTTTCTAGTTTTAATTCCTCTGCCAGGTTTGCCCCAAGGTGTCATCGGTGAAGGTCTACCAATAGGTGCTTTACCTTCGCCCCCGCCGTGTGGGTGATCAACTGGGTTCATCGCTGAACCTCGAACTGTCGGTCTAACTCCCATATGGCGTTTTCTACCAGCTTTACCGATTGTAATAAGTTCGTGAGTTTCATTACCCACTTCCCCAATTGTCGCTCGGCAAGTACCTAAGATTTTTCTAACCTCACCAGAGGAAAGAGTTACTAAAACGTATTTTCCTTCGCGGCCAATAATTTGAACACTCGTACCAGCGCTTCTAGCAATTTGACCACCTTTGCCTGGTGATAATTCAACATTATGAACAATAGTTCCAACTGGAATATTCATAATTGGCATTGCATTTCCAACTTTAATATCAACTCGATCTCCTGAAATTATTTGATCGCCAACTTTAAGACCTTTACTCGCTAAAATATAACGTTTTTCACCATCGAGATAATGAACCAAAGCGATGTTTGCGCTTCTGTTTGGATCATACTCAATAGTCGCGATTTTACCAACAATATTATCTTTGTTACGCTTAAAATCAATAATTCGATATTTTCTTTTAGCGCCACCACCTTGATGTCGGACAGTTATTTTACCGTGATGGTTACGCCCACCTTTTTTGTGTAATGGCTTTAGTAGTGACTTTTCAGGAGTGCTTGTAGTGATTTCTTCAAATGTCGAACCACTCATATGTCGACGAGCATTAGTCGTCGGTTTATAATTTTTAATAGCCATAATTTCTCTCCTTTAATTATCTTGATGACTAGACGTTGAAGGCATCTATTTTTTGTCCTTCTAAAATCGTAACCATCGCTTTTTTATAAGCTGACTTGTAACCTTCATGTCTTCCCATTCTTTTAAACTTTGGTTTAACATTAATCGTATTTACTCGGACAACTGTAACATCAAATATTTTTTCGATTGCTTTTTTAATTTCAATCTTATTTGCTTTTCTGTCAACTTTAAAAGTATATGTATTAGCTGATTCAATTAGTTTTGTTGATTTTTCGGTAATAATTGGTGCTTGAATAATTTCATAATATTTAATCATTTAAAAGCGCCTCCTCAAAATACTTAACCGCATCAACTGTCATTACAACTTGACGAGGTTGAGCTAAATCATACACGCTCGTGTGCGCGGCATCCTCAATAGATACATAGGGGATATTTCTCGCTGATAAAACTACATTAGAATCAAAATTAAGATCGACAAATAAAGTTGCTCCATTGAGTTTTAAGGCCTCATAAATTGCTTGAAAATCTTTAGTCTTAATCTCAGACAATGCAACTTTATCAACAATAATCAATTGTTCATTCGCTAAGCGATAGGAAAGTGCACTGCGGAATGCTAAATTAGCAACTTTTTTATTTATTTTAACGCGATAACTTCTCGGTTTTGGACCAAAAGTAACTCCACCGCCACGCCAAATTGGACTTCTTCTTGAGCCATGACGAGCTCTCCCTGTTCCTTTTTGACGCCAGGGTTTGCGGCCCCCACCACGTTTTTCACTGCGAGTTTTAGTTGAACTTGTTCCACTTCGCATCGCTGCTCGCTGAGCATTAACGACATCATATAAAACTTGAATATTTGGTTCTATTCCAAAAACATTCTCTGCTAAGTTAAGATCGGATACTTTAGTCCCTGTTTGATTTAAAACTTCTACTTGTAACATAATTATCCCCCTTACTCAGTCTTCTTAACTGCTGATTTCACAATTACTAACCCTCTTCTTGGGCCTGGAATTGATCCTCTTATCAACAGTAATTCTCTTTCTTGGTCAACACCAACTATTTGTAGGTTTTGCACTGTTCTTCTAACATTACCCATTTGACCAGGTAATTTTTTCCCTTTAATATTTGATTTAACCGCTCCCATTGAGCCAACACCACGGTGATATCTTGAACCGTGTGAACCAAAACCTTTTTTGAAATTGTGGCGTTTGACTGCGCCTTGGAAACCTTTACCTTTCGAAGTTCCAGTTACATCAACTACTTCACCAATTTCAAATATTGCCCCAGATACTGGAGCCCCAACATCTAAGTTTGCTAACTCATTAAGCGTATTCTTAAAGCGAATTTCTCTAACGAAGCGCTTAGGTGCTGAATTAGCTTTAGCAACGTGCCCTAATTCTGGCTTGTTACTTAATGTTTCCCGTTTGTCTTCAAACCCCAATTGGGTTGCGACATAACCATCAGTTTCAACAGTCTTTTGTTGTAAAACAACATTGCCTGCGACATCAACGACAGTTACCGGGACTAGATGACCATCATCATTAAAGATTTGAGTCATTCCTAGTTTTCTACCTAAGATTCCTTTTGCCATAACCTTTCTCCTTTATTTTATTTTTTTAACACAATATCCACACCGCTAGGCAAGTCGATGTGCATCAAAGCTTCGATCGTTTGAGCGTTAGGTTCAACAATCTCAATCAATCTTTTGTGGGTTCTTCTTTCAAATTGTTCACGCGAGTCTTTATTGACATGCGGACTTCTTAAAAGAGTGAAAACCTCTTTTTTTGTTGGTAGCGGAATCGGACCTTTAGCTTTAGCTCCAGATCTAACAACACTATCAACGATTCTTTTAGCTGACTGATCAATTAAGCGATGATCATAAGCCTTTAAACGAATTTTAATTACTTCTTTTGCCATTTTTCTTCTTCTCCTTTCGCCTACAATCTAATGTATAGACTTGCTCCATGGAAATAACCCGGCATAGACAACGGCTATCAGTGTGCCGACAACCTTCCATTTCAAAGCCTTTCTTATGCTATACGCACAAGCGATAGTTATTATATAATAAAAAGTTTAAAAGTGCAACTATTTGTTTAGTTTTTTTTAGTTTTAGTGCTTTTGCGATTATAACTAGCGATTTCTTCTAATGCTTCAATGAAAAACCCTGAAGCGATACTAAAGGTTTTAAACCCCTTTTCTAAAAGCTCTACAAAGCTCTTTTTATGCGATGCGATATCACCACAGATTAAACATTCAATCTTATTTCTGGCGCAAAAATCAGCAATCCTTTGTAGTGGTTCTAACAAGAGTTGATAATTGGCAAAGAAATCACCTATGCTATCGCGCTCAATTCCAAGTAATTCTGCTCCTAAATCATTAGTTCCAACATTGATAAAATCAACCTCTTGAAATTGTTGTAATTCCTCATATGCTTTTTTAGTTTCAAGCATAATTCCCAATTTAGGTAAATCGCGAATTAAATAGTTTTCTTTTTTATAAGTCTTTAAATAATTTAAAACTCTATCATATTCCTGGCGATCATTGATCATTGGAATAATAATCTCTAAGTTTCCATAAACTTCATTAGCAATCAATAAAGCTTGAAGTTGGTTGTGGTAAATCTGCTTTAAGGGGCCATTTAAAGAAAAATATTCAGCACTGTTTTCTTTTAAGAAATAAGGTCTTTTATCACCGTGAAAGTCAAAAAGTCTAATTTTAACTGGTTTGGGATAAAAAGTTGCTAAAAGTTTTTGATAAATTTCGATTTGCTTTTCTTTAAAGGGAAACTCATTATTATTTAAAACTAAATGTTCAGTCCTAAATAAGCCAACCCCAGCTATATAAGGAATTAATTTTGAATTCAGATTAATTAAACTTGATAAATTTAAATATAAATTAAACTCTGGAGGTTGATAATTGGCAAACTGTTTTAGAGATTTTACTGGTAAAGTCTTTTCATATAAACTGAGTTTTTCTGCGCAAGGATTAATAATTAAACTTTCCTTTTCAGTATTTAAAATTAAAAGTTGATCATTTTCAAGATCTAATTCCGGCATTACAACATAAGGAATCCCTTTTTCTTTTGCTAAAATTGCTGCATGAGTTAAATGCCCCCCATCTTTCGCGATAATCGCTTTAACTTTTGGGGGGAGGTTTAAAACTAAAGAGGGATAAAGATAATCAACAATTAGGATTGTTGGTGCTAAAAATGTTTGTTTGTAGTTATTATCGTACATCACATTGAGCATCTGTTCTCGAATATCTACTAAATCATACTGACGCTCTTTTAAGTAGCTATTGCCATTATTGGCAAGTAATTTTATATGATTGTTAACAACACTTTGATAAGCATAACCAGCAGTTTCTTTTAAGTCATTAATTCTAGTTAAAACTTCATCGCTGACACTATTATCAGCAATAAAAAGTCGATGGACTCTAATAATATCTTGAATATCACCTGTAGTAATTTCTTCTAAAGAAAAGAGTTCATCGAGACATTTTTTTTGGGCTTTTAAAAAGATTTGTCGCTCTTTATTTGGATTGTCTGAGTATTGTTTTAATTTAATTGCGCCTTTAGTTAAGTGATAACTATAACCTATGGCTATTCCTTCATTTATTACTTTCATCTTTTTCCTTATTTTTAAAAACTAGTTCACTTGCGCCATACATTCCCGCATCATTGCCAAGTTTTGCTAGGGCAAACTCAACTTCTCTTGTTGCAAAATAACTATATTTTAAATAGTTTCTTTTAATTGCGTCGAGCAGAATTTGACCTGCTTGGGAAATTCCGCCACCAATAATAAATAGAGCTGGATCTACGACTAAAGCTATTTTCGCACAAGCTTTTGCTATATAAGTGGCTACTTCTTCTACTATTTCTAATGCTAGTTCATCATTTTTTAAAGCTGCGGCAAAAATTGTTTTAGGAGTCAGTTTAGACGCTGTTAAAATTGTTGGCTTTTGATAATTTAAGAGTAACTCTTCAGCAATCCACCTAATTCCTCTAATGCTTGCCGTTGTCTCTAGACAGCCATAAAGACCGCATGAGCACTGTTTAGGCTCGTCGTAACGAACTTGGATATGACCAATCTCTCCTCCAGAGCCATGCTTTCCTTCTACTATTTTTTGATCAATAATAACTGCTCCACCAACACCTGTGCCAAGGGTCATAAAGACAATATCTTTCTCGCTTTTTAAATGATTATATTCACCGTAAGCAGCCACAGAAGCATCGTTAGAGACAAGAACTAGGAGTTCTTTTTTAAATTCTGCTTGAAGTTCTTTTGCTAAGTCTTTATTTTCCCAACCTAAATTCGGGCAGCGGATAATAAAATTATCTTTGACTGGACCTGGAACACCAATGCCCAAACCTAAAACAGCTTCAAGTGTGATTTTATTAACGCTTAAAATTTGTTCAATTTTAGTTTTTAACTCGGAGACAACATATTTGCCTTTTAAAGTGGTGTTTGTCTTTAGTAAAGTTTTGCTCACTAAAATTTTATTTTCATCAAAAAGGCCAATTTTAATATTTGTTCCTCCAACATCAATCCCGAAAACGTATTTCATCTTATCACCAAAAATATAGTTGTTAGTTAACCCTTTTTCATTATACCATAAAAAAACCGTCTTGCGACGATTTTTAAAGAAGCTCTTTTTGATTATTACTTTTTCTTTCTAACGATTCCAAAACCACAAGTTCCTGGCCCCGCGTGAGCTCCCACCACAGGTGTTAGCGGATAAAGCTTAATTGAGAGTTCAGGTGCATAAGCGAGGATTTCATCTCTAATTCCTTCCACTACTTCCTGATTGTTCGTATAGGCTAAATAAAAGCCTTCGATTCCGTCATCTATTTCTTGTTTAGCGAGTTCAATCAATCTTCTTCTAGCTTTAGAAAATGTTCTTATTCTTTCATAAGGAACTAGATGACCTGTTGGCGTAAAATATAATAATGGCTTAATTTTAAGAAGTGAACCGAGCATTCCGCTAGCTACCGATAATCTGCCATTTTTAACTAAAAACTTTAAAGTGTCTACCAAAACATAAACTTGAATCCGGGTTTTATATTCTTCTAAATATTCAAAAATTTCTTGCGCTGGAAAACCAGCTTTAATCATTTCTGCAGCTTTATAAACTTGGGCAAGTTGACCAAAAGTAACCGAATGCGAATCTACTGGATATAAATTAATATCTGGTACTAATTCACCTGCTAAAACAACATTTTGATAGGTGCCTGAAAGTCCAGAAGAAATAATAACAGCAATTACATCTTTATATCCTTGCTCTTTAAAAAGCTCAAGTTTGGCGGCAATCTCTCCAGTTGAAGCTTGAGCGGTCGATAAATTTATATTAGGATTTTTAGCGATAATATTATAAAATTCATCTGCCTTAATATCGACAAAATCTTCATATTCTTGACCATCTATTACAAGTTTAGAACGAACTATCTCATAAGGGAAGTCAACTTTTTCATAATCGATTCCTGAGTTTCCGCACACTAATAAACCTATTTTACTCATTTTTTATTCTCCTCATCTAGTTGATGTTTGGTCTTTATTTTATCATAACTTTTTTATTATTCAATTATTCGACCAACATCTAGAAATATTCCCACACTATCACAAAATTTTTTCATTATCTTGCCTTTTTTAATTCTTTATCTTCTTTTCTTTGTGAAGTTTCCCAACGAGATAATAAGCGCCAAAACCACTTAAAAGTAATAAAATTATTAGCAAAATAAAATGATAGGGAAAAACCCATGTATTAATAATTGGAAACATCGGATCAGGATACCTAGTCCAAAAATAATTGCTGTAGGCTGAAGGACTTACCCGGTGTTTATAAATATTAATAAAATGGATTATTATCGCAAAAATTGTTGTTGAAATTATTTGGAGATAAAAGCGTTTAATTTTAACTTTAAAGACATCAATTTTAATTGCGTAGATAATCATAAATACCATTAGCATATGCGATAAATATGATTGGATTGGAACAAAAGAAAAGATGTTCCACCACTGTAAAATCCCAAAGGGGATTACAATCGCCAAAATCCCTCCAATAAAAGCTGGAACAAACATAATCTCAAAAATAAAGTTTTTTCTAAATAAACCGGCAATTATCCCAACATAAACTCCAATTGAACACATATGAAAAGTAAAAGAATTAAACAAAGTGTAGTTGTGAGCGAAATAGAAATTGCAAACTCTTAACGACTCTAAAACAAACAATAAAACTGCAACTACAATTAAAAGTCTTTCTTTATTTTTAATCTTTTTGCCGATTAACAATAAACCTAAAAAGACTAAAACCATTAAAGCCATCATCGAGAAATGATACCAATCAAAAAAATGGAGTTGATCTGGGTTATATTTAAAGCCAACATTTTTCCAAAAATAATCAATAAATTTCTGCATCGCTTAATTTATCCTCTTTATTTTATTATATCATTTGAAAAAATTTTTGTTAGTCAAAAAAGAAAGTGCACAAAATCGTGCACTTTCTAAACATTAATTATAACCTATTTTGCTCGCATCATAGAGAAGCGAATTGCTAATTAAATTTTTAATTTGATTAACTGCCGCAATATCACCTAGAACCGGATTATCAAAATCGATATTAGGGTGATTATTTAAAATTACAATTACATCAGTTAAGATATCTATCTCATCATCCCATTCTTCTTTAGTTAAGTCTTTTGGATCAACATCAGATCTTAGGCTATTAGCAATTGTTAGTGTTGATTCTGTAGGGATTCTTGCTAATAACTGGCGGTAAGTATCAGAACGGTTTAGCTGTTTTGCATCAGCTTTAAAATCAGCTGCACTATCGTCATCAAGCGCGGTATAATCATAGGACTTAAAGCCTTCTGCAACGACTAAGCCGTCTAAGATGTAAAATAATTCGCCATCTTCTTCTGCTGTTCCCCAATAACTTAAGTCAGCATCATTGTAAATCTCTAGATTGAAATTCGCCTCAACATTTAAAAGTTGATTTAGCATCGTACCTAAAGAGGCAGTTAAGATATTAGAAGAAATAATTGCATCATTGAGTTGTTGCGGTTTTTCAGGATCGCCAACTGCAACAATAAATTGATTATAATTCATTGTTTGATAATCAATGCCATTTTCATTTAAAACTTTAAAGGCATCTAATAACGGCACGGTGTCGCCTGGTTTATTGTTGGGGTTTTCATCGATATACCAGTCAAATTCGGTATCATCTTGATATTTCTTTACTAGGTATTTTTCTAAGTTCCCTGACTCAAATAAGTTTTTAATATGGTTTTCGACTAAAGTTGCTTCTAAGATTTTTGAAGCAAAAACAACTTCCAAGTCAAGATTTAAAAGCTCATTCACTTCAGGAGCAAAACTATCAAGATTGGAACCAGCCAAGAGAAGATTTAAGCCTTTAAAGAGGTGTTCAACCTCACCTGTTTCTGTGGCGGTTGATTCATAGACTAATCCTTCATTAATTACCAATTTTCCTGCCAATGGTTCACCTGGGCTTGTTTTGTTTACAAGTAAGTTTTCAATCGCGTTTGAGATTGTTTTTGAAAGGGCTAAACTATGGATTTCAGCTTCTGATAAATCGTAAATATTACTATCATCTAAACCTTTATTGCTAATTATTCTAATTCCATTAAAAGTATTATAAATCTCTGCTTGGGTCCAAAATTCTTTTTCTTCTTGACTATTAATAAAGTCATAAGGTGTTCCTTCTGTAAAGCTATTTATTAATGGTGAGAGGTTATGAGTGATAATTTTTGAATTTGAGAAATTGGTTGATAGAGCAGTTAACTCTGGTTCAGTTAAATTGCCAAAGCTTTCACTATCTGTTAACTCTAAATTAGAAATATCACGAATTGATTTGAAAAAGGCAGTTAGTTCAACTTTTCCTGGGTTTTCTTTAAATGTTACATCATCAGGAACTTCAATTGTAAAGCCTAAATCAAAGCCTGCTGCTAAATTATTGATAAAGGTTTCTGTCCCTTCGCTTAAAATATTAGATTTAGAAATATGAGTTGCCAGTTTTTCAATGTTGGGATCTGTCAGTAAAGCTTGAAAGTCGATATCTTCTTCACCAAACATTTCATTTTCGGCTAAGACTTTAACAAATAATACTAAATTACTTAACTCTGCAGCGTTAAAGTTTTCATTAACCTTTTCACGAGTTAAGAAATCTTTAAAGTCATCTGGTAAATCTGCAATGGCAGTGTCATAAATAAAGTTGCTAAAGAGTTCACTATTTTTATATAAAAATGAAAATGCAAAGACAACATCAAACAAATCTTCAACCTGTTCATCTCCGATTGTCACTAAAAACTCATTATCTAAAATTTGCCCAAAATCTGCTGTATCGGTTAAGCCAATATCTTTTGCGAATTTATAAATCCCAACAATATTTTTAAAGTCGAGAATTAAATCATCGGGTGTCGGCCTTACTACATTAGCGATATCGATATTGTTGTCGAGCATTAATTCTTTTGTTGAGTCCATATTTAAAAAGAGATTAAACAAGATCGGAAGTCCTGTTTTAATTAAACTCATTTCGCTTAAGGCATCGATTAATTCCTCAGCTTCTGCTTCACTGAGCGCAAAAACATTATTAAAGACTTCTTCTTGGGCATCAGATTCATTAATTATTTTAATTGCTTCAACTAAGATTGATAAGTCATCTTGCAAATTAATCGCTTTGAGTTGAGGCAGAGTTATCTCATCTTCATAACCAGCAATTAAATTATCTTCAGTAATCATACTGTGAAGAAATTCAGCGCCCACATTTTTGCCAACATTTATTAAGGATGTGCCTTTAAGCCGATTTTGAATTGAGGTCAACTGCTCAGAAGTTAATCTGAACAAGACTTTTTCATTGAGCTCTAAACTACCTTCATTGGCTTCAACGATGGTCACAAATATTTCGACTAAATTATTGTAGTCTTTTCGAATTTTAATTGTCTCTTTTGTCCCACTTGATTGAACATCTATTTTCACAAATGAATCGAATAAATACTCATCAAAAGGGGTATCACCAATTGTGAAACTAAAGGTTTTGCCCACAATTGAATTGCGATAGCCTGTAAAGGATTCTAAAATTGCACTTTCATCATCCATTGCCGCTTGACTGCTGTCTTGAATCATATTTTGAAGACTAGATGTGGAAGTAGCAAACGAGGCTAGACCAGCTATTGGAATTGCGAAAAATAAAACTGCCACTACTCCTTTAACAGCCCCGACTAAAGCTCCAAACAAACGAAGCTTTTTTGGTTTTTCTCCGGTTGCTTTGTCTTTTTTAGGTTTAACAAAAATCCAAATAATGCTGGGGACAATTTTAAATAATGTTGCGTTAAGTACTAACAAGACCACTAGCAAAATAATATTTAATAAAAACTTCACCACTCCAAAAGCTAAAGCCATCGTATCAGTTCCTGCTGCAAAAGCTGCTTGTTGCTTGGGAAAGATATTGGCTAAGATCTCTGGAAGTGAAGCCCTCAGTGAGGTTACAGTTACATCGATATTGCTAGGTAATATGTTGTTGATAAATCCAAGATTAGCATCCAATATTTTTTCGCTTACTAAAGGTATTAAGAAAAAGCCAGCGACTAAAAATATTGCTGAAAAGATGGTAAAAAATAACGATTTATAAAAGCCTCTAAGTAGGCCAAATAAGATTGAAAGCCCCAATATAGTAAAAAATGTAATATTTAATGTTTGAGCGATTAACTCCGGGGTAAATTCTGGCATAATATTCCTCCATTTATTTGTTAAGTTCATTATACTCTATTCTTTAAATAAAATAAAATAATTTAATTTACATTTTTTAATGCTCTTTTCAAAAGATTTGAAATTGATTTAAAACTATTTTTTTGCCAAGGTTTTTAAAACAATTTTATTTCTCAAGCCGAGTTTAACACTACTTCCATCAAAGAAAAAACCCCACCTTAACTTTGTGGGGTTTCTTATCTAACTACTTATTTGTTTGTTAGGGGAAAAGTAAGCCTAAGATGTAAGTTTCAACTTTTCCTGGGTCATAAAGTTTAGAAGTTTCCATCTTTAACGCAAGGCTTTGCAACGCCGCTATATCGAATAATGGATTAACACTTTCATTCATAATCAAGATAATATCTGTTAGGATATCGATTTCAGGTTCCCAATCACCCTGATCAAACGTTTCAGGATCTTTATATTTGTTTTGGTCTGGTGTGTATCTAAATGGTGCTAACTGAATTAATGGTGGTTTATCCAACATCTTTCTAATTATTGGTCTGAGAGTATCGGACGCATTAATCTTATGAACTTCTCGATTGAAGGCTATTATTGTAACAGCATCCAATTGGTTGAAATGTTGATTTTCGAAGCCATCACCAATTGTAAGTGCGTTTAAGATATAGAAGAGTTCGCCTCTATTTTCAACCACTTCACCTGAAGCTGTTCCCCAATAACTTAAGTCATCTGGATTTTCTACTTTAACATCAAGATTGCCTTCATTGACAAGCAATTCATTAAGCATCTTATAAAGTGAGGCCTTTAAAATGTTAGATTTTAAAAGTGCATCATTGACATTTATAATGTTCTCTTCGCTACTGAGCGCTCCTTTAAATGACATATAATTCAGGTTCTCGATATCAATACTTTGCGCATCAAGGCCCTTAACTGAATCGACTAAGCCAATCGTGTCACCTTTTGGATTATTTTCATTTACATTCATATACCAGTCAAATTCAGTACCATCTTTATATTCATCGACTAAGTATTTATTCAAGCTCTCTTTAACAAGCGGTTTAATGTGGAGTTCAACTGCAGTAGCTTCTAAAATTTGAGATTTAAATACTTCTTCTAAATCAACTTTTTTAAGCTCGCTTAATTCTAAGTTCACTTCATCTAAATTTTTGCCATTAAGTGTGCTCTTTAAGCCCATAAATAAGTGTTCAATCTCACCTGTTTTGGTTTCAGTTGAATGATAAGTTAAGTCATCTGGAATCAAGAGTTTGTTCTCAAGCGGTCCACCAGCTTTTGTCTTATCTTCTAAGAGATTTGAAATTGAGTTTGCGAAAGTCATCGATAATGCAATTTGATGAATCTCATCATTTTCGAGATTATATAAATCATTGTCATTGACATCTTTATCGGCAAATATCTTAACCCCTTTGAAAGTATTTTCAATTTCTTTTTGACTCCAATAATCAGCTGGATCTTCAGCTTCACTAACACTAACGAAGTCATATGAAGTACCTTTTGTAAGTGAGTTAGTAATACCTGTTAAGTTATGAGTAATTACTTTTGAACTTGAGAAGTTTTCACTCATTGTTACAATGTTTTCATCTTCTAAAGCTTTAAATGATTCTTTCGAACTTATATTATACAACGTAATATCTCTAAATGATTTGAACAGTCCATTAAGTTCAGTTTCTCCTGCTTCACCTTCATAGCTGATGCCAGCTGGTTGAGCAATCTCAAAACCATATTTAGCTTCACTATCATCTGTAAATGAATCAATAATCGTTGGCAAGTTATGAGAGACAACTTTTGAACTCGACAAGTTTTTACTCATTGGTTCAATATCAGTTTCATCATCTAAATTTTTAAATGAATCCATATCTTCAATATTGCTTAAATCTCGCAAGGATTTAAATAAACTATTGAGTTCAGATTCACCAGGCTCACCGTAAAACTCAACTTCAGTTGGAACTTCAATTTGATAATCGTCACCTTCTTTAGTAACAGATTCAATCATTGTTGGGATATTATGGCTAATTACTTGTGAACTTGAGAAATGTTTACTCATCGGCTTAATATCAGTTTCATCATCTAAGGTCTTAAATGAATTTAAGCCACCACTTAATTTATCGACATGTTTTAATGATTTAAATAAAGCATTGAGTTCTCGTTCTCCTTCTTCACCTTCATAACTGATGCCATCAGGTTGAACAATCTCAAAACCATATTTGGCTTCACTATCATCTGTAAATGAATCAAGAATCGTCGGTAAGTTATGGGAGACAACTTTTGAACTCGATAGGTTTTTACTCATTGGTTCAATATCAGCTTCATCATCTAAAGCCTTAAATGAATCCATATCTTCAATATTACTTAAATCTCTTAATGATTTAAATAAAGCAGTAAGTTCAGTCTCACCAGGCTCACCGTAAAACTCAACTTCAGCTGGAACTTCAATTTGATAATCGTCACCTTCTTTAGTAACGGATTCAATCATTGTTGGGATATTGCCACTAATTACTTGTGAACTTGAGAAATGTTTACTCATCGGCTTAATATCTTCTTCATCGTCTAAAGTCTTAAATGAATTTAAACCACCACTTAATTTATCGACGTGCTTTAAAGACTTAAATAAAGCGTTGAGTTCAATCTCACCTGCTTCACCTTCATAGCTAATGCCAGCTGGCTGAGTAATCTCAAAACCATATTTGGCTTCACTATCATCTGTAAATGAATCAATAATTGAAGGTAGATTATGCGCAACAATTTTTGAACTCGATAAGTTTTTACTCATCGGCTCAATGTCTTCTTCATCGTCTAAAGCTTTAAACGAATCCATATCTTCAATATTACTTAAATCTCTTAATGATTTAAATAAAGCAGTAAGTTCAGTCTCACCAGGCTCACCATAAAATTCAACTTCAGCTGGAACTTCAATTTGATAATCATCACCCTGTTTTGTAACTGATTCAATTATTGCAGGAAGATTATGACTTATTACTCGTGAAGTTGAGAAGTTTTTGCTCATTGGTTCAATGTCTTCTTCATCATTTAAAACCTTAAATGAATTTAAGCCGTCATCAAATTTATCAACATCTTTTAATGACTTAAATAAAGCAGAGAGTTCAATCTTTCCAGGTTCACCATAAAACTCAGTTGTTTCTGGTACTTCAATTGTAAAACTCAAATTTTCTTCTTCATTAATCGATTCAATTATTCCTGGAATATTATGAGATACAACTTTAGAATTGGCAAAGTTTTCACTCATTGTCTCAATTTCTGGATTAGTCATACTCTTAATTGAATCGAGACCACCCTCAAATCTATCAATATCTTTTAAAGACTTAAATAAAGCGTTGAGTTCAGTCTCGCCAGGTTCACCATAAAACTCAGCATTTTCTGGAACTTCAATCGCAAATTTTAAATCTACTTCATCATTAATTGAATCAATTATTCCTGGAATATTATGAGATACAACTTTCGAGCTGGCAAAGTTTTCACTCATTGTCTCAATTTCAGGGTTAGTCATTCCCTTAATTGAATCGAGGCCACCCTCAAATTTATCAATATCTTTTAAAGATTTAAATAAAGCATTGAGTTCAACTTCGCCTTCATTACCATAAAATGTTAAATCTTCTGGAACTTCAATCGCAAATTTTAAATCTACTTCATCATTAATTGAATCAATTATTCCTGGAATATTATGAGATACAACTTTCGAGCTTGAAAAGTTTTCACTCATTGTCTCAATTTCTAGATTAGTCATACTCTTAATTGAATCGAGACCTCCCTCAAATTTATCAATATCTTTTAATGATTTAAACAAGGCGTTGAGTTCGACCTCACCAGGCTCACCATAAAATGTTAAATCTTCCGGAACTTCTATCGTAAATCCAAGTTCTTGTTCTTCGCTAAGTGAATCGATTATTCCCGAAATATTATGAGCTACAATTCGTGATTTTGAGAAATTTTCGCTAATCGCTTCGATTTCTGGATTACTCATCGCTTTTAAAGCATCCAAGCCATCTTTAAACTTGTCAATATCTTTAAGTGCTTTAAATAAAGCATTGAGTTCAACTTCGCCTTCATTACCATAAAATATTAAATCTTCAGGAACTTCTATCGTAAATCCAATCTCTTGATTGTCGCCTAAACTATTAATTAAAATTGGAATGTTATGACTAATCACCTTTGAACTTGAGAAGTTTAAAGCCATTTCAGCAATTTGTTCGTTAGTTAAATCGCCAAAGATATCCTCCGAATCTAAAAAGTTATAATCGACAATATTTTTAGCAGAATAGAGAATCGCTTTTAATTCATCTTCTCCGCCATCTTCGTATTTAAAACTAATATCTTCAGGTAATTCTATTGTGAGAGTATCGCTAAAGCTATTGAACATACTTTCTAAAATATTGCCGATATTAGAGCTTAAAGTGTTAGAGCTTGAAACTGAAAGAGCGAGTTTATCAATCTTGTCCTCAACTAAAAAGCTACTGAAATCATCCTCTTCAATTCCCGCTTCAATAATGACATTAATTCCACTTAATGTGTGATAGATTTCTGTCTTAGTCCAAAACTCAGCAGTTTCATTACTTTCAAATTCAAATTCTTGTTCTTTTAACATTGTGTTAATTAAATTAGATAAGTTATGGGTGATTAGTTTAGAAGCAGAGAAATTGCTTGAAATATCATCGATCTGTTCTTCTGTAAAAGCTGTGAAGCTTTCTACAGATTCTAAAAGTCCTAAATCAACAATATTTTTAGCTGAATTTAAAACTGCGATTAATTCGGTTTTTCCTGCTTCACCTTTAAAGGTTAAATCTTCGGGAACAACCAGTTCAAAGTCAACTTCATCAGCACCGATAAACATATCGATAAAGAAAATTGTGCCATCACTTAAAAGATCTGATTTTGAAATATAAGTTGAAAGTTTTTCAATTGAAGTTTCAGAAAACAATTTATCATAATTAATATTATCTTCAAACATCTCAGCTTCAGCTAAAACTTTCGCCAGTAAAACAACATTACCGAGTTCGGCAGCGTTAAAGTTATCACTAATTCTTTCTTTAGTTAAAAAGTCTTTTAATTCATCTGGTAAATCATCAATTACCATATCGTGAACAACGGTTGCGAAAAATTCATTGTTGTTGTATAAAAAGGAAAAGGCAAATACCGTTTCAAATAAATCTGTTATATTTTTATCTTCTAAAGAAACAAAAAAGTCAATAGAACCTGCATTTTCAAAGTCATCCACTGAGGTAAAGCCAACCTCTTTGGCTAAAGCATAAATATTGACAATATTTTTAAAGTCAGCGATTAATTCATCGGCATCAGGTCTAACAATATCATTGATATCAATATCATTTTCAAGCATTAAGTCTTTCATTTCTTCCATTTCAAAGAAGAAATTTACCGCGACGGGTAAGCCAATTTTTAAAGTTTCTAATTCTGCCAATTTATTAATTAAGTTTTCAGCTTCAATTTCTGTTAAAGCGAAAACATTTTCAAATAATTCTTCTTTTGCTTCTGATTGATTAATAATTTTCACTGCTCCAATTAAGGTGCTAATATCTTTTTTCAAATCAATCGCTTTAATTAGTTCTAAAGTAATATATTCTTCATAACCTTCAAGATAGTCATCTTTTAACATCTCAAAGGCTATTTCTGCACCGACATTTTTGGCGACATTAATAATATTACTTTTGTTGAGATTATTTTGGATTAAATCAATTTGTTCAGCGGTTAATTTAAATAAAATGTTTTGATCAAATTCAAGACTTCCTTCATTGGCATCTACGACTTCTGCAAAAATCTCAGCTATACCAGCAAATTCTTGGCGGAGTTTAAGCGAGTCAACTTTATCATCAGTCTTAACATCAATCTTTACAAATGCATCAAATAAATATTCATCAAAGTTAACATCGTCAACTGTAAAGCTATACAATCTTCCCAACAATGAGGTGCGGTAACCTTGAAACGCTTCTAAAATCGCTGCCTCATCATCAAGAGCGGCTTGACTATCAAATTCAATCGCATCTTGTAAAATAAAAGCTGAATTTGAAAAAGAAGCTAACCCAGCGATTGGAATTCCGATAATCATCGCGGCAACAAATCCTTTGACTAAACCAACAACGCCACCTAAAATACGATGTTTTTTAGGTTTTTTATCTGTTTTCTTATTTTTCTTAGGGCGAATAAATAACCAAATAATGCCTGTGATAATTTTAAAGATAGTCGCATTTAACAATAAAAGTACGATTAACAAGACAATACTAAAAACAAATTTCACTACCCCAAACACTAAAGCCATCGTATCCGTTCCAGCAACAAAAACAGCTGCTTGATTGGGGAGTAAATTGGCGAGTATCTCTGGTAGTGAAACCCTCAATGTTGAAATATGATATTCGCTTGGTAAAAACTGGTTGAGCATTGAAAAATTGAAATCTAACATCATCTCACTAATCATTGGAATAAGAAAAAAACCAACAACTAAAAAAATTGTCGATAAGATTGTCGAAAACAATGATTTATATAATCCTCTAAGCAAACCTGTTAAAATCGATGTCCCGATAATAACGAAAAAAGTTATATTTAATGTTTGCTCAATTAATTGGGGTGTAAATTCTGGCATTATTTTACCTCCATTGTATTGCTTATTATGATTATACTCTATTAATTGTCAATAATAAACTAGTTTTATTATTTTTCCAAATTAAACTTGTACTCTAAGTTTCATTTAGCCTTATTATTAGGCTCTATTTTTAAAATCTAAAAAAGACTGAGAAAATAACCCTCACATCAAGCACACAAAAGGACCAAGTAGATCTTTTATTTCGCATTTCCTATAACTAAAATATACTTAAACTTTGATGAATACAAAGAAATCCGGTTTTCACCGTTGGAACGGATTTCAACCCCTTATCGCAAAAAACTGCCTGTTTTCTCAAACTAGCAGTTCTTTTTTTAGTGAATAGTGTTAATTTTTGACGTTTAC
>JAAYKO010000046.1 GCA_012522345.1 Acholeplasmataceae bacterium
ACAGGAAATATCGCTGAAATTGGTAAAGTTTCAATTTCTATTACAGCAACTGATAGTAGTGGAAACAAAGCGACTAAACAAGCTGATATTGATGTTGTCGATGAAATTCCTCCTGAAATAACGTTAATTCAGAATCGATTAACAATTGATGTCGAAACTAAAGAGTTAGATTTAAGTGAATTTGTTGAGGTTAGCGATAATTATGATGATTTAACTAAAGATAATTTAATAGTTCAAAATAACATCGAATTTGGCACAGTTGGAGTTTATGAGGTTATTTTTACGATTGAGGATAGTTCTAAAAATCAAGCAACCGCAACCTTAATTATCTATGTTAAAGATGAAACGCCACCGACAATATATGCAGAAGACATATCTTTGCCTCAAAACAGTGATTATGATTTATTAGAAAATGTTTATGCAACTGACAATTACACCAAAGATAACGAGATTGAAATAAGACTTTCGCAAACAGATTTAAATATTGAAAAACCAGGCAAATATTATGCCACATATGAAGCTGTTGATGGGTCAGGAAATCATGCTTACGAAACAATTATGATTGAGGTGGAGGGGAAAGCTAATAAACAATTTTTGTTTTATGGAATGATTGGTTTAGGTGCTTTAACTAGCCTAGGGATAGTAATATTTATTTTTATTAAAAAAAGAAAAAATGCCTTTTAAAGTGTGCTATACTTTATATAGAGGTGTTAAGATTGCGCGGTGTATTTGGATTTTTAAGTGAATATAATCTTTTAAACAGTGTTTACAAACTAAATGATTTATTAGCCGATGCTAATAATGCCAATTATCCGTTTGTTGCTTTAAACGACACAAATAACTTATATGGCTCATATAAGCTTTTTAAAACTGCAAAAATTCCTTACATTATTGGTATGAAACTAGCAATCATACATCTTGGCAGCGAATGCTCTATTTTATGTTACGCTTTAAACAATGAGGGCTACGAAAATTTAATAATCTTATCATCAATGGTTCAATTGAGTGAGACAAAAAGGATAGATTTTGAAGATTTAATAGTTTATCAAGAAGGACTTTATTTTATTAGTGCAAGCCATACCTCAGATGTTGATAAAGCAATATTAGACAATCAATTATCAGAAGCAAAAACACGACTGCAAAATTATAAAGCTCAACTTAAACATTTTTCCATCGGTTTAGGACTGCAAAATTTAACACAAGAAATCCGAGTTGCCCCAATTTTAAAAGAGTTTAGTCAGGAATTGGATATTTTATTATTGCCTGTCAATTATATGGCTTATCGGAAAGAGGATACTTACGCTTATGACGCTATAATTCAAGTTCAAAATCCAAACCGTACAAGAATCGATGAGATGGATTTATCGTTTTTAACTTTAACCCAACTTGAAAAACGTTATTCTGAATATCAAGAAGTGTTTACTAATTTAAGCAAGGTTTTTCCGCTATTTAGATTTAAATATCAAAAACCGCAATTTAAACTTCCCAAATTACCAGAAGTTAAAGATAGTCAACAATATTTAAAACAGCAATGTTATCGTGGTTTGAATAATTTTTTAAACCAGAATAAAACAAAGAACAAAGCAAATTATTTTAAAAGATTAGATGATGAATTAGCAGTGATTAACAAACTCGGTTATAATGATTATTTTCTAATTGTTTGGGATTTTGTAAAATACGCAAAAACAGAAAAGATTTTAGTCGGTCCTGGCCGTGGCTCTGCAGCGGGTAGTTTAACGAGTTTTACTTTAGGGATTACTGAAGTCGATCCGCTTGAACATGGTCTTTTGTTTGAAAGGTTTTTAAATGTGGAACGTCAAACTATGCCTGATATAGATCTTGATTTTCCTGATGATAGAAGAGAACAAGTAATAGAATACATTAAAAATAAATATGGCTCTAATCGCGTGCTTTCGATTAGCACTTTTAGTCGATTTTCAGCGAAAAGTGCAATTCGAGATATTTGCAGAATTAAAAATTATAGTGTTGCTAGAACTAATGAAATTGTCAAACAATTAACGGGAACTTCGGTAGTCATGACAAAAGAGTTAGCAGAAATTGATCGTTTAGCAAAAAAGATAGATGGTCTACCACGTCAAACAAGCACTCATGCAGCGGGAATAATTTTGGCAGCCGAGGATTTGCGGTATCTTTTACCACTCCAACAAGGACCGAAAATCTATCAGAGTCAATATGAACATGAAGATTTAGTGGAAATGGGTCTTCTCAAAATTGATCTTTTGGGAATCCGAAATTTAAGTATTATTACGCGCGTATTAGAAATCATTAATGAGGTTCACAACAAGACTTTAGATTTAAAAAAGATTCCCTATACTGATCAAAAAACTTATCAACTCTTGGCTAGAGGAGACACTTTAGGAATCTTTCAATTAGAATCAGTTGGAATGAGAAATGTTTTAAGAAAGCTTAAACCACGAGAGTTTAAAGATCTAGTCGCTTTGTTGGCTCTTTATCGACCTGGTCCGATGGAAAACATTGATTTGTTTATAAAACGTCGCAATAGAGAACCTTTCAGCTATGTAGATGATAGTTTAAAATCAATTTTAAGCGAAACTTATGGAATAATAGTTTATCAAGAACAAATCATGATGATTGCTCAACAATTTGCTGGTTATACTTTAAATGAAGCCGATACTTTAAGGATTGGAATTTCAAAAAAGGATCATCAAATTTTAAATGAAGAAAGAAAGAAATTTATCAATCGCAGTGAAAGTTTAAATAAAAGTTCAGCATTAGCAGCTCAAATCTATGATTATATTGTTAGGTTTGCTGACTATGGATTTAATAAATCTCACTCTGTCGCGTACAGTATAGTGGCTTATCAAATGGCTTATTTAAAAGCTAATTACTATAATATTTTTATGGCTGTTTTATTATCAAAGATGGGAAGCGATAGTAATATTTATCGTTTAATTAGCGAAATTAGAGAAAAAGGAATTCAAGTATTACCTCCTGATATCAATGTTTCAACTGGAGAGTTTGTTGTAACAAAAAAAGGTTTGGTCTTCCCCTTCACGGCGATTAGAAACATCGGTTTTGTAACTGCTGAACAAATTATTAATGAACGCCAAAATAATGGAAAGTTTAAAAATTATAGTGACCTTAAAACAAGACTTGAAGCCATTTTAAATGAACGAATTTTAAATGGGTTAATCTTTAGCGGAGCACTTGATTCTTTTGGTCAAACAAGAAAAAAGTTAGATGAACAAAAAAGTGAATCAATTGGAATTTATCAGAGTATTGTTTTTGATCTTAAAGAAGAACAAGATGTTGAATATGAACTCGCATATTTAGCTGAAAAAGAAAAGGAAGTATTAGGGTTTAATTTAACAATAAGTCCCTTAATAGACTTAACTGAATATCAAGAAAAACATAATCTTATTCCACTTAAAGATTTAAATTTTAACTTTAAAGAGGCAAAAATTGTTGGTCAACTCCAATATCTTAATATTATTCAAACAAAAAAAGGTGAGACAATGGCTTTTATAGTTTTAACAGACTTTTTAAGCAGAATTGAAATCACCGTGTTTCCTGCCTTATATGCCAAATATAGTTCACTTTTAAAAGAAGGTGCAAAGCTAGTTTTAAAAATAAGATCTCAAGATTATGGTGGCGGAAGTTGGGTTTTAGAACAATTAAAAACAGTGGAATAAACAAACATTAAAGCCTTAAAAAAGGCTTTTTTTCATGAAAAAAAGGACTCAAGAGTCCCTTTTTTAAAATGAAATTATTTTTTAACTAAAACTTTTTTTAGTTGTGCAAAGCGCGGAAGACCGTTAATTAAAGGCGCCTTATCTTCGCCTTGAATGAGAGGCAAAGCATATTCGCTAAATTCTCTTGTTAAGCCTTGGCCATGGGGTTTAATCCATTCTAAAGGCACTTTTTTTTCATAATTGGCAACATTCTCTAACGGGATATGAATATATTTGATTTCGTAAGGACTATTACTTATCCGCTCAAAACCAATCATATAATCACTATAGCCAGCAAGAGCAGAGTTTACAGCTTCTGCACCAGCGTTAAACGCTTCTTCAACATCAGTAGCACTCGCTAAATGAGCGGCACAACGTTGCATTAGAGAAAACTCAATACCTCTTACTTTAACATTAAACTTTTTTTGAATTTCATTGGCTAGAACAGAAGCAGTTCCGCCCAATTGAGCGTGTCCAAATGAATCTGTAGCAAGAGTTGAATATTTTTCCGGAATATATTTTCCATCTTGATCTTTTACACCTTCGCTAATTGCGATGATTACATTGCCTTTTTTGTTTAAGGTTTTTTCAACATCAGAGAAAAAATCATCGTAATCAAAAGTAATTTCTGGAAGATAGATTAAATCAGGCCCCTGACCTTTATCTACTGCAAGTTGAGCTGCAGCAGTGAGCCAACCAGCATTTCTTCCCATAATTTCAACGACTGTAACCATTTCAGTATCATAAACCGTTGCATCATGATAAATTTCCATTAAAGTTGTCGCAACATATTTAGCAGCGCTTCCATAACCTGGGCAGTGATCAGTTCCATATAAATCGTTATCGATTGTTTTGGGGATTCCGATTATTCGGCATTCATAATTTTGGCTTTGAAAAAACAAAGAAATTTTATGAGCTGTATCCATTGAATCATTGCCGCCATTATAAAAGAAATATCTAATATTATATTTTTTAAACACTTCCAACAAACGGTTATAATCGGCGGGATCTTTAGCGGGGTCTTTAAGTTTATATCTGACCGATCCAATCATACTTGAAGGTGTGTTTTTAAGTAATTTAAGTTCACTTAATTCTTCTTGAGAAATATCATAAAACTCTTCATTTAAAATACCTTTAATACCGTGTTTGGCACCGTAAACTGCAGTAATATCTTCAGATTTTAAAGCAGTCAAAAAAACTCCAGCAGCACTAGCATTTATAACACTAGTAGGGCCTCCTGATTGCCCAATAATGGCTGCTCCAACTAATTTTTTCATTTTTATCAACTCCTAAATATTTTTTACTTCCTTTTTAATAATATCACAAAGAACCCTTTTTTCCCATTAAATCTTATAATAAAGCAAGATTAAATGACAATTAATAAAAAAACAAAGTTTGTCTTATGGTATAATTAAATTGATTTGGAGTGATATTATGAGAATTGCTTTATTAACCTCTGGCGGCGATGCTCCCGGAATGAACGCAGCAATAAGAGCTGTAGTACGGACAGCGCTTTATTATGAAATTGAAGTATATGCTGTTTATGATGGATATCGTGGCCTAGTGAAAAACGAGTTTAGAAAAATGGATAAAAAGAGTGTTTCTGAAATTCTTTCTAAAGGGGGAACTATTTTAGGGACATCGAGAATGGAAAGCTTTCTTTTAAAGGAAGTGCGACAAACAGCAATCAATAACTTAAAAGAAAGAAAGATTGATTGTTTGATTGTAATTGGAGGAGAAGGAACATTTAAAGGGGCAAATGACCTAAATGAAATGGGCTTTCCAACTATTGGAATTCCTGCTTCAATCGATAATGATATCGAAGGAACAGACTATTCGATTGGCTTTCATACAGCCCTTAATACAGTCGTTGAAGATATCGACAAACTAAAAGATACTTCATCAAGTCATCAACGAGCAAGTGTCGTTGAGACAATGGGAAGATATCGCGGAGATTTAGCACTTTATGCTGGGCTTTCAACAGGTGCAGAATTTATCATTACACCTGAACATCCTTTAAATAAAGACTTTATTATTGAATCTTTAAAAAGTCATAAAAAAGCTGGTAGAAGAAATGCAATTATTGTCATAACGGAAAAAATTTTAAATGTTTATGATTTTGCTAATGAGATTGCAGAAAAAAGCGGTTTTGCCTGTCGGGCAACTGTTTTGGGTTATGTCCAGAGAGGTGGTTCTCCGGTGCCACAAGATCGAATTTTAGCTGGCCGGATGGGTGCTTATGCAGTTGAATGTGCCAAAGAAGGAAAGAAAGGGATTGCGATTGGGGTTAGACATGAAGATATCGTAGACTATCCTTTTGCAGAAGCATTTCAAGAACGCAATTTTAAAAAGACAAAGGAATTATTTGACTTAGTCCCCAAAATTTCTTAGGAGGCAAAGTTTAAATGGTAAAAAAACAAACCTATAATTCAATACTTGCAACAACACTAGCAATTGTTGGACTTTTGTTAATTTCATATCCCCGAGAAATGCTTCAAGCAGCCGTTATTTTTGGGGGAATTTTATTTTTAGCAATTGGGCTTTTGCAAGTCTTGAATTATTTGTTTTTGGGTAAAAAAGACAGTCAAGAACTAATCAATTCATTGATAAAAATCGGTCTCGGAATTGTTTTATTAGTTTTTGCAGGCTTTGTTGTAGAAACAATAAAAGTGTTTGCAATTATTTTTACAGCAATGTTTATTATAAACACATTATATCGCTTTATAATCTCATTGTTTGAAAAGGGAAAATTAGCTGAGAAAATAGCATACATCGTTTTTACAACTCTTTTTTTAGTTGCCTCAACAGCTATTTTAATTTTAGCAGTCACAAAAGCTGATACTATTATCATAAGACTAATTGGTGGATTGTTTATTATGGAAGCAATCTTAGTTTTACTGGAAATTATTTTTCCGGGACCAACAATAGTTATTTTAACTGAAGAGGAGAAAAGCGAAATTCAAGAAGCTGAATTTAAAATTAAAGATTAACTTTTAAAGAGAAAACATTTGTAAAGATTAAAGAAGCAGCAGAAACATTGATTTGCTTCTTTTTGTAGATGTCCAAACAGTTTTGTTAAACGCTTGTTAAAGTTTTTTTAAAATGATAAAATCATTAAGGCAAACAGAAGGTGATTTAGTGTTTAAACTCAAAGCTCCATTTAAGCCAACGGGGGATCAAATAAAGGCGATTGAAACATTAAGCCATAACTTTAATAAAGGGGTTAAAAGACAAGTCCTACGCGGTGCAACTGGCACAGGTAAGACTTTTACGATATCTAATTTAATAAGTAAAATAGGAAAAAAAACATTAGTCTTAGCTCACAATAAAACCTTAGCTGGGCAGCTTTATACAGAACTTAAAGCTTTTTTTCCAGAAAACAGAGTTGAGTATTTTATTTCCTATTATGATTATTATCAACCGGAAGCTTATGTTGTTGCTCGTGATTTATACATTGAAAAAGATGCTTCTATAAATGATGAAATTGATGAGATGCGTCATAGCACTACCGCTTCTTTATTGGAACGCGATGATGTAATTGTTGTTGCATCTGTTTCCTGTATTTATGGAATTGGCGATCCAGAAGATTATAAAAGAGGAATAATATTTTTACGTAAAGATCAAAATATTGAGCAAAAAGCATTACTTAACAGTTTAGTTGAACTAACATATCAAAGAAATGATATCGATTTTCAGCGTGGAACATTTAGAGTTCGAGGTGACATAGTTGAAGTAATTCCATCAAATCAACATGCAAGCGGAATAAGAATTGAGTTTTTTGGTGATCAAATTGAGCGAATTAGAAGATTTGATGTCATTACTGGAAATGTTATTGAAACGATGGAATATATAACAATTTTTCCGGCAACTCACTTCATGACTAACAAAGAAAAAATGCAAGAGACAATAAGGCGTATTAAAGAGGAATTGGTTGAGCGGATTACATATTTTAATACCCATAACAAACTGCTAGAAGCAGAAAGAATAAGGATGAGAACGAATTATGATGTTGAAATGTTAGAAGAAATCGGAATCTGCCCGGGAATTGAAAACTATGCCCGACATATTGCTTTAAGAGGGGCTGGAGAAACACCTGCAACACTAATCGATTTTTTTGGTGAAGATTTTTTAATGATTATTGATGAATCACACGTTACTTTGCCCCAAGTGAGGGGAATGTATAATGGTGACAGATCGCGTAAACAAACGTTAGTTGAATATGGCTTTAGACTTCCAAGTGCGCTTGATAATAGACCTTTAATGTTTGAGGAATTCAATGAGAAATTAGATAAGGTAATCTACTTATCAGCAACACCTGGTGAGTTTGAATTGGAATCCGACTATCCCTTAGTTGAGCAGATTATTAGGCCAACTTATGTTTTGGATCCAATAGTGGAAGTCAGAAATCCTTATGGCCAAATGGATGATATTTATGCTGAGATTCAAGAGCGAATCGCCAGAAATGAGCGAACTTTAATAACAACTTTAACGATTAAAATGAGCGAAGACTTAACCGATTATTTAAAAATGTTAGGTTTAAAGGTCGCTTATTTGCACAGCAAAATTAAATCATTGGAAAGAATTGAAATTTTAAGAAATTTAAGACTTGGCACATTTGATGTCTTAGTTGGGATTAACTTACTCCGTGAAGGACTTGATTTGCCTGAGGTTTCGCTTGTGGTGATTTTAGATGCTGACAAACAGGGCTTTTTAAGAAGTGAAAGAAGTTTAATTCAAACAATCGGTCGCGCAGCTAGAAATGTTAATGGTAAAGTTATTATGTATGCGGAAAACATTAGCCAAGCAATGGAAAAAGCGATTGAAGAAACAAATAGAAGACGAGTGATTCAAGAATCATTTAATAGCAAGTATAATCTCATACCCGTAAGTGTTGAAAAGAGTATTCGTGATGATATTTCAATCAAGATAATTGAAACAGATGGTAAAAAGTTTCAAAGACGGCCAGATAAGGAACTTAGGACACAAGTGGTAGAGGTTGAAAGATTAATGAAAAATGCCGCTCGGGAATTAGATTTTGAAAAAGCCGCTGAATTAAGAGACTTATTGTTTGAACTTAAAGCTACTTTAAAAATATAATATATAATGGAAATATCAAATAAAATGAGTTATAATGTATTTACTGCATTTCTAAATAAACAAATTAAGGAGATATTTGTAAAAGATGGATAACAAAAAAGGGATAACTTTAACAGAACTATTTAATTCGATTTTAAAAAGATGGTATATTATTGTTGCGACCACCGTTTTAGGTGTTGGATTGGCCGGTTTGATGGCATTTTTTATTGTTACACCAAAATTTAGCTCTAATGCTGAAGTTTTGGTGCATGTTTATAAAGGTGGCAATGTCGATAACCCTGACTTTCTCGATACTGCTAGGTTATTAGACACTGTTGCTTATCATTTTAAAAGTGATATTGTCTTAGAAGATGTAATCGAAAAACTTGATTCTCCTAACTTGACTCCTGAGAAGATTAGAGATGGTTTATCGATCAAACATTCCAACACAAATTTCTATATAAAAATCACTTATACCCATCCTGATAAGATTTTTAGCGAACTACTTACTCAACAAATTATTGACTCAGCAGCAATTGTCGCTAATGAAAAATTGACAACATCAATGCTTGAAAATATTTTTTCAGTTACAAGCACACCAGATGTAGGGATTTATGCCTCGCCAAATAAACTACTTTATATAATTGTTGGCTTTTTGCTCGGTGCCATTGTAGGAGCTGGGGTAGTGTTCATCGTTGAATTTGGTAGGTATACTTATAAAAACAAGGAAGATATTGAAGCTGATTTGAATCTTCAAGTAATCGGTATCATCCCAGAATATACAGTTATGGAGAGTAAAAAGAAATGAACTTATTTAGAAAAAGAAGAGATGAAAATTATAATCACTTAGAAGTTATTGAAAGGCCGAGCTCTTTTACTACAGAATCAATTCACAAATTAATTATTAATTTAGAGTATGCGAATGTTGATAAAAAATATAAAGCGATTCAAATAACATCATCGCTCTCCAGTGAAGGAAAAACTACTTTAATCGGTAACATGGCAGTATTGTTGGCTCAAAGAAATCATAAAGTTATTATTATTGATTTGGATTTAAGAAAACCTAAAGTCAACCGTTTATTTGGAGCTTCTAATGATGTAGGTATTACAAACTACCTTCATGGTAGTGCATCTCTAGAAGAAGTTATTAAAAATGGCAATCACGGAGTAGATTTAATTGTTGCTGGTGAAAGAACAAGTGCCGTAGTTAATCTTTTAGAGAGTGAAAAATTAACAGAGTTAATCGCTATTTTGAAAGAAAAATATGACTATATTTTACTTGATACTCCACCCGTCCAAGTCAATGCTGATGCGATGATGGTTTCAAGAATAACTGATGGCGTAGTTTATGTTATTGGTTATAACATAGTTAAGAAAAACATAATTCGCGATGCTGTCGAATCACTTCGCAGAACTGAAATTCCAATTATTGGAGTTGTCTTAACACAGGTGAAATATTCTCGTCGAAGCGGAGATTATTATCACTATTACTATTACTATGGCGATAATTGATATTCACAATCATGCTTTGTTTGGGATTGATGATGGAGCTCAAACAATTGCTGATTCCGTTTTAATGATTCAAGATGCGATTGATAATGGCATCTCAGATTTAATCTTAACTCCGCATCTAAATAAGCGTAGTAAAAATGTTGATGTGGAAAAACACTTTGAAATTTTAAAAGAAAAAGTAAAGGATTTAAAAATCAACCTTTATTTAGGCCGCGAAGTTAGATATTACGAGTATGAAAAAATCGATTATGTGACTTTAAATAATTCTAATTACTGTTTAATAGAGTTTTCGATCCAAAGTGAACAGCCAATCGAAGAAATATGTTATAATTTGAAGAGCAACGGATTTAAACCAATTATAGCTCACGTTGAAAGATATCATAATTTAAGAAAAAATGATTACAATCAACTAAAAAAAGTGGCTTATCTTCAGCTTAATGCTGAGACCGTAATTGGAATGAGTTCTTATAAAAAAGATCTTAGAATTGCCAAGTATTTACTGAAAAAAAGATTGGTCGATTTTGTAGCTAGCGATGCTCATGATGTTAAAAAAAGAAAAAACCAAATGCTTAAGGCATATCAGCACGTAAAAAATAAATATGGCAAACAATATGCGAATTTAATTTTTAAAGAAAATGCGCAACCAATAATCAATAATTAATCCCAATGTGAATATTTCAAGAAAAACATTTCACAAAGGGATTTTTTCTTTTTACTTCACACTTTATGCTTATCAAATAAATATAATATGTTATAATTTCAATAGAGGGTGATTGCATGGATTTTAATCATTTTAATGTTGACTTATTAAAAATGGCTAAAGAAGCATCTGACCATAAAAAAACAGATTCAGAAGTTATCAATGCAACACTTGGCGTTTTTTTAAATGACTACATGAATCTTTACTCGTTTAAAAGTGTAGAAAAGGCTCTGAAAAACATCGATCAAGAGCAACTTAGAAGTTATTTAGCCTTAGATGGCGGAGAAGCGTATAAAAACAATATATTAAAATATTTGTTTGCGACAATTGATAGTCCAATTTTAAAATCTTTTTATCATTATGAAACTTGGACTTCAGGCGGTTCCGGAGCCATTTATTTGGCATTAAACTTTTATCGAGGTAAAACAGTTTTATTGCCCAATATTCGTTGGCCAGAATATGATCAAATGGTTTTAAGTTTAAATAAAGAAATTAAAGAATATAGTTTAATTGTCGATAATCAATTTAATTTAACAGGTTTAAAGAAAATCTTTGACCAAACAACAGAAAAAGAAATATTTATAGTTATTAATGATCCAGCCCGCAATCCGACTGGCTATAGTCTTACTGTCGGCGAACATCGCGAATTTATTGAGTTGGTTAATAGTTTTGAAACAAAACTTAAAATAAATGTGCTTTATGATTTAGCTTACTTA
>JAAYKO010000047.1 GCA_012522345.1 Acholeplasmataceae bacterium
GGGTTAACTATTGACCCTTTTACAAAAGAGACTGAAACCAAACACTTTTACAAATCAAAAGAATTTAAAGAGGCTTTAAACAGACTTGAGTTTTTAAAATCAACTAAAGGTATTGGTTTGATAACCGGTCAGCCCGGTGCCGGAAAAACATCACTTTTAAGATATTTTGAAAGCACTCTTAATTCTAATCTTTACAAATGTGTTTATATACCGCTTTCAACTTTAACAGTAATGGATTTTTACAAGGCTCTTTGTGATGGGCTTGGTGTTAATCCGGGATTTAAAAAGGTTATTATGTTTAAACAAATACAGGAGGCAATTCACAACTTAAGCTACAACAAAAACATAACTCCTGTAATTATTTTAGACGAAGCTCAGTATTTAAAAAATGCCATTCTTGATGACCTTAGAATTATATTGAATTTCAATATGGATTCAAAAGATTATGCCATTCTTCTTTTGGTTGGACAAATGACATTTATTAATCAACTTCAAAGACAAAACCATGATGCCCTAAGACAACGAATTGTAGTTAATTATTACCTTAACGGTCTTACAAAAGAAGAAACAAAGGAATACATAACTTCAAGATTAGCTTTATCTGGATGTCATGAGCCTATATTTACTGATGATGCTCTTGAACTATTGTTTTCTTGCACTAACGGTTTATTAAGACCCCTTAATTCTATTGCAAGATTAAGTTTAATACAAGGTGCAGCTAAACAGACAAGAAGTATTGATAGTGATATTATTTTTAATGCTCAAAAAGAAGTAAATTTAACAATTTAGGGAGAATTTTATGATAAAGTTTAAATGCGAATTGGCTAAAAGAAATAGCCGCAAAAAAGAATATTGGAATGGAAAAATTTCTTATTGGAAAGACTACGGTAGTCACTATGAATTAGAAATATGCAGCCGTTCAAGAATCCATGTGCTTATAGGTAAAACATCTTATGGAAATTTCGCTTGCATGCCTGATTTTGGTGTTAGCTGCCACTTAGCTGAATTTGATAATATTTTCTACAATACAGAAAAATTATGTGATGTTTTAGGAAAAGTGGATGGAGTTACGGTTGCAAATGCAATAGCAAGTTTTTACGAAGAATTGGTTCAATTTTAATCTGTGAGGCTGTATAGCCTCTTTTTTTAGTAATTCAATAATTTGACTTTTGAGCAAAATCTTTACGACTCAAATTATTTCATCTCACTTTTTCTTCAGATATTTAGACTAAAATTATTTGACTTTTGGGGGTTGGATTAATTCGCCGTTCAACATTTATCAGTTAATTCCTTTACTAAACAATTATCGCAGTGTTTCTCTTTAAAGTGATACAATCCTGTTCCATCAAGAATTATCATCCACTGATCTCCTGGCATTCTTGCCCGTTTTGTAAACTTAAATGAAAATTGAGGACCTCAACCTCTGTATGATACAATGTTTTTGCGAGAAAACAAATACCTCCCAGAAAGGATGAAGTCCTCATGCAAAAAATTGTATCAATAAAGTGTCCAAAGTGCAACAATAATCATTCATTTTATCGTTATGGTAAAGATAAATCTGGTTTTCAAAAA
>JAAYKO010000048.1 GCA_012522345.1 Acholeplasmataceae bacterium
CTTTTTTGTTTTTAAGCTTTAAAAAAGGCGCTTTCCAAAAGCGCCTAAATGTGTTTAAGTACGATATACGTCAATTAATCTTCGCGGATAAAATGTTTCCCCATCATATTGAACATATTGGTCCTGTTCGCAAACAATATTAATCTCTTTTGCCGAAACAATTTTAACCCAACGTTTAAATATAGTATGCCAGCCTAAATAAATAAACGGGAAAATGAGAAATAAGCCTAGTTTATTAACACCACTTACAACGACTAATTCAATCTTATCATCGAAACGCTCTGATTTCGGTGAAACTTTCATCCCACTACCAAAATAAGGACTGTTTGCGACAACCGCAAACCAAGCCTTCTTAAAGGTTTCTTCTTCACCGTTATATTTGGCTGTTAATTGGAAAGGTTTAAATTTGATAAATGTTTTAATGACACTTTTAAAATAAGTCCACTTACCTTTTCGGTCACCTGATTCATTGACTAAATTTGCAACATAAGCATCGAGACCAATTCCAATTGAATTGAGAAAATAACGCTTTTGTCCAGCGTTTTCTTTGACAACATCATAAGGTAAATTGACAAGATAATCATTAATCCTAATTAAATGATCTCTTGTTTTAATACTTCTAACAAAATCATTACCTGTGCCAGCTTTCCTAACAACAAAAATATCATTTTTAATCTCATAGTCTTGAAGCTGGTTTGCCAAATAATGGAGAGTTCCATCACCACCAACAACAATAATCTTATCCTCAGGGTTTAAAGAGTCAATATAACTAGAAACATCTTTAACCTCAAGAATAGAACCGACTTCAACTTCATGATTGTTTTTGCGCAGTCTCTTTTCAATTTTATTGACTATTTTAATATTTTTACCCCGCTTACTTAAAGGGTTATGAAGAATGATATATCGCATTTTTTTCACCTACTTAAATTTTATTAAACTATAGCGTTTTTTTCCTCGTTTTAAAACTACATACATTTTATAATAAGTATCATTTTTAGTTAATACATAAGTTGGATCAACTACTCTTTGTTCATTGATCATAATTGCTCCACTTGCCACAAAAGTTCTCGCTTCACGATTGGACTGAGCTAATTTTGTTTGTGAAAGAGCGTTCAACAGTCCAATTTCACTCTCAACCTCAAGTGTCTCTAAACTTTTAGATGCCATTAAAAATTCATTTTCTGTTAAATTTTTAAATGAACCACTAAATAAAGATTCTGTAACATTTATCGCCGCTTCTAAGGCTTGCTTTCCGTGGACGAGTTTTGTTATTTCTTTTGCTAATTTTTTTTGAGCGATTCGTTGTTCAGGTTGACTCTTACTTGTTGATATAAGGGTTTCAATTTCAGATTTCTCAAGTAAGGTTAACATTTTTAAAAATGTTTCAACATCTTCATCTGTAGTATTCAAAAAGTATTGATACAGTTGATAAGGAGTTGTCAGACTTTCATCAAGCCAAATTGCATCAGTTTCAGATTTACCAAATTTACTTCCATCGCTTTTCAACAATAAAGGTGATGCGAGACCCACGGCCTGATGATTTGCATCAGTTACCTTCCTAATCAACTCTAAACCGGAAGTAATGTTTCCCCATTGATCGGAACCACCAAATTGAATTTTAACATCAATATTTTGATACATATGTAACCAATCGATAGCTTGCAACAACATATAGGAAAATTCAGTGTAAGAAATTCCGGTCTCAAGACGTGCTTGAACGTTTTCTTTAGCGAGCATATAGTTAATATTAAAGTGCTTCCCATAATCTCTTAAAAAAGTAATCATATCGATTTGAGAAATCCAATCATAGTTATTTACATAAATCGCATTCGGTAAAAATCTTTTGATTTGTTCTTTAATTTTCTTTGCGTTATCTAAAGAAGTTTGAAGTTCTAAAAGCTTTCTTTCTCCTGTTTGTCTAGGATCACCAATCAAACCTGTTGCACCACCGATTAAGACAACCGGAACATGACCGTGTTTTTCTAAAAACATCATCCGAACTATTTGGACTAAATGACCGACAGTAAGCGATTCTCCAGTGGGATCAAAACCACAATAAAACTTAACTTTTTCTTGGTTAATTAGTTCTTTTGCTTTTGTTTCATTTGAGACATCTTTAATTAAGCCGCGCCATTGTAGTTGTTCATATAAATCCATAAATGTACCTCTTCTTTATACTAAAACCCTTAGAACGAATCTAAGGGAAAATCTTTAAATAATTAATCATTTTCTTTAAAATATTATTTTACAATGATTTTCTTCTAACAATATAATGATTTAAAATAACCTTAACATCATCAATACTTTCATTATTCATTAGCTTTGTTAAAAAGCGCATTGAAACTGCTCCTAAATCATAAACAGGAATATCAATAGATGTTAAAGATGGACTTGCTAAAGTAGCATATTTCGTGTTTTGAAACCCTGCTACTGCTACATCTTCTGGAACTCTTTTGCCATTTTCTCTAACATAATTCATAAATGAAACCGCGATTGAATCTCTAACCCCAATCGCTGCATCGAGATGTTTATCATGAAAATAACCATCAAAATGTTTACGATTAACCGAAGTGTCTCCACTTGTTCGGAATATTTTCGGCTCTAAACCTGCTTCTTCCATCGCTTTTGTGTAGCCTAATTCTTTTTTCTCATTGACATTGTAAGTTCTAACCGTTGAGAGAATATAGATTTCTTTTTTGCCGTTTTCAATCATTAATCTGGTCAGTTCATAACTAGCTTTTTCATAATCAATTGAAACACTTGGAACTTTTGGATCATCAAATAAAACATTCGCTAAAACAACTGGAACACCATTTTTTTCGCAAATATCTAATAATTCTTTAACTTGTTGATGGTCCAATTCGTCATTAAGCAATAAAAGACCATCCACTCGTTCAGCGATGATTGTTTTAAAAAGCTCATCATAATCAATGTTTTCAGGCGCAGTAAAGAGTTTAATCGCATACTTATACTGGATTGCGATATCACTAATTCCACCAAACATTTCTGCCACGGATGCTCTAGTCACATCGCTGACTAAAATGCCTACGGTTGTCGTCTTTCTACTCGCAAGTCCTCTTGCAATCGCATCAGGTCTATAACCTAACTCTTCAATAACTTTTAAAACCCGTTCTCGAGTTTCAGTTTTTACCTTCTCTGGATGATTTAAAACACGCGAAACAGTTGCGAGAGAAACTCCTGCAGCTAATGCGACACTATAAATCGTAACTTTGCCCATATTTTCACCCCCACAGTTAACAAGTATTATATCACATGTTGAAAATGCTTTCAACGGTTTAATGAAAATTTTCATAATTTAAAAAAGGTAAAAAAAAGATGCAAATTTAAGCATCTTTTTCTCTTTTTATGTGCGTTTTTCTTTAATTCTTGCTGCTCTTGTAGAAAGTGTTCTAATATAATGTAGTTTAGCTCTTCTAACGCGACCTACTCTAACAACTTCTAAAGAATCAATAATTGGTGAATGGACCGGAAACGTTCTTTCAACTCCAACACCATAAGATACCTTACGAACTGTGAAAGTTTCACTAATGCCGCCACCTTGTCTTTTAATTACTAATCCTTCAAATAACTGGATTCTTTCACGGCTACCTTCTTTAATTTTAACATTAACTTTTACAGTGTCACCCGCTTTAAACTTAGGGACATCTTTCAAGTATGGTTTCGTAAGTTCAGCAAATAAAGCTTGTCCTTTTTCTCTTGCCACACAAATCAACTCCTCATTTTGTTTGCGTTCATAAAGGTTTTTTTAGCGGAACGTCTTTTAAACTGCTTTTGACAGCCTTTATATTGTAACATACAAAAATAAGAGATTCAACTATTTCTTCTAAATTATGATCTTTTTTAATTTTAACAGCCACCTGGTGGGCAAACATCATTATCTTCAATAATTTCAATTAAAGCTAAATTTTGAAAGTAATTTAAAACCTGTTCATTTTCCATTTGGATACTTTTGAGATTATAAAATCCTAATCCTTCCAAAAAGGAAGTTGCCTCGCTAGCTGCTTCTATCGATTCAGCCATTACTACAATATAACTCCATTTTGCAGTCTTATCTAAATAAGTTTTTAAAGTTGTGTCTCGATCTAAATTAACAAAGTTTTTAATATAGCCCTCCCGGTATTTATTAGCGGGCCGTAAATCAATAAAATAATGGTTGGGTGAATCAAAACGATCAATTATATTTTCAAGTTCTGCTTCCGTTGTCCACGCTTCATTTTTAGCTGTTTTTTGAAGTTCTAAATCATTACTTTTACATGCAGTTAAGAAGAAAATTAAAACCAAAAACAACAAAATTTTCTTATTCATCTTTTTGCTCCTTTATTAATTGAAGAAGTTGCTTATCTTCTTCGCTTAACTTGGCTTTCTTTAATAAATCCGGCCGTTTTTTCAATGTTTCTTTTAAAGCCATAAATCGGCGCCATTTAGAAATGTTTTCATGATGTCCCGACAATAACACATCTGGTACATCATAATTAGCAAAACTGCGAGGTTTAGTATATTGGGGATGCTCCAACAAACCTGTTTCAAATGATTCATCTAAATGTGATTCAAGTGTAATAACACCTTCAAGTAGTCTTGTTATTGAATCAACAAGCACTAATGCTGCTAATTCTCCTCCGGTTAAAATATAATCACCAACGCTAATTTCTTCGTCAACAAAATAATTAATTCGATGATCAATTCCCTCATAGTGGCCACATAAAATAATAATATGTTCTAATTTTGCAAGTTCTCTAACTTTTTTCTGAGTCAACGTTTTGCCTTTAGGGCTCGGTAAAATAACTTTTGATTTAGCTGTTGAGCGCTCCTTTAATACACGATAAAACGGCGGAAACATCAATAACATTCCAGCCCCTCCACCATAAACTGTATCATCGATTTGATTGTGTTTTAAATCGCTATAGTGACGTAAATTGATTACATTTATTTCAACTTTCTCATCTAAAATTGCTCTTTTTATTATTGATTCTTGAATATAAGAATCAACGATATTAGGGAAAATAGTTACAACATCGATTCTCATAATAACCCTTCAATCTGGTTGATTACAATTGTTTCTGCAACACTTACAATAAAAACATCATTAAATGGGATTAATGCAGTTTTATCGCCGGTTTTGATTTTTAAAATATGGCCTTGTGGAACCTCCATTATCTCACTAACTTCACCGATTAAGACTTGCTCTTCGTTGTAAACCTTTTTACCGATAATATCTTGATAGTGATATTCATCTTCAGCAAGTTCCGGTTTTTCATCAGTATACAATACACAACCTCTAAATTTTTCAATTAAATTGATATCTTCATAATTATAAAAGGTTACAAGTAAACCTTTGTTTGCTTCTCTTATCTTTTTGATTTTTAAGTAAAGTTGTTGATTGTTATTTATTATATATAACTCTTTGTCGATTTGAAAACGCTCAAAATCAGTTGTTTTTTTTACTACAACTTCACCTTTAAGCCCATGAGTTTTAACAATTTTACCGACTTCATATCGCATTTTATTCACCGTTTTTTCTAAATTTATTATATCATAAAATAGCTAAAAAAAATACACCTCTTGGTGTACTTTTCAATCTAAAAAGCATCAATATCAATGCGAACGTGCTTCCCTTCTTTAGATGCGCCTGCATAAACAATAGTTCTAATCGCTGAAGCAATTCTGCCGCCTTTACCAATTACCCTACCTAGATCTTCTTCATTTACAAGCACTTGAATGGTAAGTTCACCGCTCTCCGCAGAAAGAGTTTTTACCAATACATCTTCAGGGTGATGCACCAATGGCACAACAATACTTTTAATTAAATTTTCAAAATCAATTGCCATTTCATTCACTCCTTAAGAATTTTATTTTATATTATATTTTTTGAATAAGCTTTTTACTGTATTAGTTGGTTTAGCTCCTTCTTTCAACCATTTTTCGGCTTTCTCTTTATCAATTTTTACAGTTGCGGGTTCTGTTAAGGGATCATATGTTCCAATGATTTCTAAAAATTTGCCATCTCGTGGCGCTCTAACATCTGCTGCAACTATGCGATAAAATGGTCGCTTTTTTGAACCAAAACGTTGTAATCTAATCTTAACCATAATTATACTCCTTTTTTTCTGTTCTCTTACATTATACCTGTTTTAATTATGGTGTCAAGTGTTTTTTCCTAACACTTACAAATCGAGGTTAATTTCAGGCTGGTCAAGGAGGCTTTTTTCAAAAGAACGAATTCCTCTCATCTGTTTGAGTTCATTAATAATTCTTTTTTCTTCTGACTTATCTAAGTATACCGTTAAATAATTAAATCTCTTAGAAACATAAAAAATATCAAGTCCTTTAATCTTTCTTATTCTTTTAAGTGCTCGACGTTGCCGGTAATATATTAAATAACATTCTCTTTTTATAACCATCCACAACTCTCTCCTTTTATCCCGTAATAACAAGAAACGGTCTTAAATATCTCATCAGATAATTCTTTTAAATAATCATTAATCCTATTTTCACATTGAAAATATTTTTTGACTTCACTTTTTTCAAACAGCTCCTTTTTAGCCTCTTGATAGTTGGTTGTCGCTTCTTTAAAGTCTGGATGATATTTTCCCCCTTCAGCTAACACTCTTTGAAAAACTTGAAATGCCTTTTGATAATTTTCTATTTCCACATGATATTTTTTTTCCAATAATTGATTCAATTGTTTCAATTCCTCATACTCATAACTTTTTTTAAGTTCATCTGCTAACTGATAAGCTTTAAGATAAATCTCTATGTAAGCCATTTAATCACCATAAATATGATACCTTATTTTTATAACACTTGTCAAAATATTGCAGTTATATGATATAATTAAGAAAGGTGATTTAGATGTTTTTAATGAAAGATATTATTAGAGAAGGCCATCCCAATTTAACAAAAATATCAAAGCCCTTAAAACTGCCGATTTCAAAAAGTGCTAAACAGTTAGGTTTAAATTTGTTAAAGTTTTGTGTCATCTCGCAAAACAGTGAATTAAATATCAATTATGACTTGAGGCCTGGTGTTGGTTTATCAGCAGTTCAAGTCAATGTCTTAAAAAGAATTTTTGCGATTCATTTAACAGACTTAGATGGCACTATTCTTTCAATGATTGTCGCAAACCCTAAAATAACATATCGCTCCAAAGAAATGATTTATTTAAATGGCGGCGAAGGTTGTCTTTCAGTAGATCGTGAAACTAAAGGGTTAACCCCGCGTCATAAAGAAATCAGGTTCGAAGCCTATATTTATAATCCGAAACTAGATAAATTCTTATTTAAATCAATGACTTTAAAAGACTACCCCGCGATTGTATTCCAACATGAATATGACCATTTAAATGGTATTTTATACGTCTCTAAACTTTATGATAGTCTACCCGATGCAAAACCTTTGTTGGAGGAAAAAACGCTCAAACTCTGAGCGTATTTTTTTACCATTTTTTATAGAGTTGAATAAGTTTTAATTGCGATTCTAAAATTTCAATGAAATCAATTCCTTTACTATCTTGAATTTGAAGTTTTTCATCAATTTTTAAATGCGCTTTCCGTTTTTTTCTTCTAAAGAAAGGTAATCTAAAACGCTTCTTAGTCCCCTTTTCTCTTGTCATAGCGTATTCTTTTAAATTGGAATCATAAATAATGTAGCCTTTATATTTATCGATATTTAGTTTATCAATCATATCTAAAATTAAAGCTTTTCCGTAGCCGAGTAATGCCGGTTTTTTATTTTCATCAACATCATAAAATATTACAAGACTAACTTTTCTTCTAATTAAGCGATAATAGGTTGTAATAGATTTATGAGTTTCATAACATTTACCAGGATTAAAAACAAACAAAATCTCAGCTATTTCTTTAATTAAAAAAGCGATATAAGCACTATTGATTTCATAATTGATTTTAAAATGCAATTTAAGCTTATTCTTTTTTGCAACTTCAAGCAATTCTTTTACTACATGGATTAATTGTTCTTTTTCAGCATTAAAATCAGTGAAATTTGGCAAATTAATAACTAAATCTCGACAGTTTAACACTTTACAAATCGCAGCTGCATGTTCCATGTTTATTAACTCGTAAAGATCAAACTCAGCATCAATATCTAAATATAAGACTCGAATCTTAGCCTTTCGAAGTTGATTATTAATAGTTTCAACTTCTGCTAATTCTAAATCATAAAGACTGTTATTTTCGATTTTTCGCAGTGGTATTCGCTTAATTCTTAATGTTCTTGCGGCTTCGATTAAATCTTCAATTGTTGGAAAATCATCTAAATATAAACTAATCATTACAATCACCCAATTCATACATCATTATCGTTCCAGCCATTGCTACATTGAGGGATTCTATTTTCGTTGTTGGAATTTTAACAAAAACATCAATTTCAGCTAAAAGTTCTTGACTTATTCCACTACCCTCGCTGCCTAAAATTAATCCTAACTTGGCTCCTCGTTGAAAGTTTTTAATTTCAACTTCCGCTTTGGGAGCACTACCAATAATTTGGTAACCTAAACCCTTTAAAACTTTAATCTCTTCTTTTAAATCAGCTTTAATTAAATTAGCATGAAACAGATTTCCTTGAGTCGCCCTAACTGTTTTATCATTATAAAAATCAACAGTCTGATAATTAGCAATTATAGTTTTAAATCCAAATCCAACAGCAGAACGAATAAGAGTTCCCAAGTTACCTGGATCCTGAACTCCATCTAACAATAAAATCTTTTTTGAATACGGCTTTATCTCGGGTTTTAAAGCGATTGCCAAGCGGTCATGAAAGCTTTTAACAGTTGATAATTCTTTCATCAAAGCTTCACTAATTAAAATACCTTTTTTTCTTTTATTGCTAGTATAAATCTCAATATTAGAGTCTGATTTTAGAGCTTCTTCAATTGCGTGATCGCCATAAATTAAAAAACTATTAGATTGGTCACGATATTTTTTTTGTTGAAGTTTAAATAACCATTTTATTTTGGGATTTTGGCGTGATTCAATCATGCTTTATCACTTCCCAAGCTTCTTTAACTGTAAATCCGTAATTATTTAATTCTAAGTCCGTATCTGGTTTAATCGTCCAACGCGAAGTCTCTTGAACCGCTTTTTCGATAAGAGAATCAAGATTATTAAGATATCTCTCATATTGAAGAGCTCTTTTTTCAGTAGGTTTTGTTGCCGGATTTTTAGGTACATATATTGAGCAACAATCAGCAAATGGTCTAATCGATATTTCATACAAATCGAGTTCTCTTGCCAGATTTATTATTTCTTGTTTATCATAAGTTAAAACTGGTCTTAAAACCGGCAGTTTTATTACTGCTTCAATTGTTTGAAGGCTCGGAAGTGTTTGACTGGCAACTTGACCAACAGACTCACCGGTGATAACGGCATAAGCATTATTTTCTATCGCGAGTAATTCAGCAATTTTAAACATCACCCTTCGCATTATCGTAATAATATAAGGATTAGGAATCGATTTTAAAATTTCCTGATGTATTTCTGTAAAAGGAACCATTAAAACGTTAAATTGATGATGGGGCGCATATAGCGCTAGCTTTTTAGCTAAATCAATCACTTTTTGGGCACTTTCGATTGCTGTAAGTGGTGTTGACTCAAAATGAATGCCTTCTACTAACACTCCCTGTTTCATCGCTAAGAAGGTTGCTACAGGTGAGTCAATCCCTCCTGAAAGGAGCGATAAAGCTTTACCGGCGACACCAACTGGAAATCCTCCTAAACCCTTTGTGGAACCTAAAAATAAATAAACTGCTTCATCTCTTATTTCAATTTGCAGTATTACATCAGGGTTTCTAACATCAACAGAAAACTTTTTCTTAATTTGAGGAATAATTTTTGGTGCAACTTCGAGAGTAACTTGTTGCGATGTTAAATAAAATCTCTTGTCTGCTCTTTTTGTTTCTATTTTAAATTTAGTTCCATCTTCTAATCTACTATTTAACAATTCTACACCAACTTCAATAATAGATTCTAAGTTTTTCTCTGCAATTTTTACAAAACTAAAAGAAGCAATACCGCTTACCCTAAGCAGTCTTTCTTCAATAGTTTGAGTTTCAACATCATTTAACTTTAAGTAGACTCGATCATGTTTTTTTATTAATTCTACATTAAGATCTTTAATGTTTTGTTCAATTAATTGTAATGTTTTTTTAATAAAAATATAACGATTTTTCCCTTTTAACATTAAATCGCCAAATCTAATTAACACTTGATCGTATTTCATCTTATCACCACAACTATTTTATCACATTTATTTAAAGTTTATGGTATATTATTTAAAAGAGGTGAGAATTATTAAACAAATCTTAACTGCTGCCAAAGCACTTTTTGAAAATGCAAAACAGAATATTTCTTTACTGGCAAATGCAAGCGCCTTTATTAATCAAGAAATCGAGAAGATTAATTGGGTTGGTTTTTATCTTTATCTCGATGATAAACTGTGTTTAGGTCCCTTTCAAGGTAAACCTGCTTGCGAAGTTATCAATTTAAATGAAGGTGTTTGTGGTTTCGCTTTTAAAGAACAAAAGCTAACTAATGTTCCTGATGTTGAACAATTCGAAGGCCATATTGCCTGTGATAATGCTAGTAAAAGTGAGTTAGTTATTCCTCTTACCAAAGACAATTTTAAAATCGGAGTGCTTGATGTAGATTCACCTATTTTAAACCGCTTTGATCCAAAAACTGTTGAACTTTTAAAGCAGATTGCTGAGCTTGTTGTAAAATACTACAAACTTTAATTTGACAACTCATTTTTAAATGTTATAATAAATTAGTCATGTAAAAAGCAGGCAACTATTTATTTATCATTAATCCCTACCCAAAGGGGTGCTAGTAACCTTTTCTGCTTAAGGGGAAAACAAATTGGTGATTAGATAAACTAATTGATTGCATTTTTACAACCAATAATTAAAGGAGGTAAAAATAATGAGTCGTTACACAGGACCAACATGGAAAATTTCAAGACGTTTAGGTTACTCAATTAGCGAAACTGGTAAAGAGTTAAAAAAGCGACCTTATCCACCAGGACAACATGGTCAACGAAGAACTAAAATTAGTGATTATGGTCAACAACTTCAAGAAAAACAAAAACTCAGATACACCTATGGTGTAAATGAAAAACAGTTTCGGAAAACTTTCAATGAAGCAAACAAAATGGCTGGTGTTCACGGTGAAAACTTTATTAAGTTGCTTGAATCACGCTTAGACAATGTTGTGTACCGCATTGGATTTGCAACTACGAGAGCTCAAGCGCGACAACTTGTCAATCACGGTCATATTTTAGTTGATGATCTAAAAGTAGATATCCCATCATACAGGTTGTTACCTGGACAAAAGGTTTCACTCAAAGAACGTTCAAAAAACTTAAAAATCGTTAATGAGGCTTTAGACCAAATCATCGTTAGAAAAGATTTTATTGCTTATGATGAAGAAAATAAAACCGGGACGTTTGCAAGATATCCTGAAAGAGACGAAGTAGTTCCAGAAATAAAAGAAAATCTAATTGTTGAATTTTACAGTAGATAAGCAAAAAAAGCACCGCGGTGCTTTTTTTATTTGCTTATTTTATTTTTATTACGAGTTTTTTACTGCTGAATCAACTAATTTTAAAAAACTTGCCGCCTCTAATGATGCGCCTCCGACTAAAGCCCCATCAATATTGGACTGTTTTAACAAATCGTCGATATTATTAGGTGTTACTGAGCCGCCATATAATATTCTTACTTGATCAGCGACTTCTTCATTATACAATTCTTTTACTACATCTCTAATCAAACTAATTGTTTGCTCGGCTTGTTCAGGGGTTGCTGTTTTTCCTGTTCCAATCGCCCAAATTGGTTCATAAGCAATTATTATTTGCTTAACATCATCTAAACTAATATTTTCAAAAGCTTTTTCAACTTGAGTTTTGACCCAAACATTTGTTAAGCCTTTTTCTCTAAGTTCCAACGTTTCGCCTACACAAACAATCGGTTTAAGTTCATATTTTAGCGCCGCATGAATCTTTTTGTTTACTGACTCATCAGTTTCACCAAACATTTGGCGACGCTCGCTGTGACCGATTATGACATAACTAACTCCGGTTGTTTCTAAAAGTTTAGGCGATGTTTCCCCAGTAAATGCGCCAAATTCTTTAAAATGCATATTTTGCGCACCAATTTTAAGATTTTCACCTTGACGTTTAACCATACATCTTAGTAAAACGTCACTTGCACAAATTACAGTTTCAACTTTGTTAGGTGATGGTAGCTCTTGATTAACTGAATAAATAAATTGAAGAGCTTCATCACGAACTTTGTTCATTTTCCAATTACCAGCGATAACTGGTATTCGAGTTTTTTTCATATTATCCTTCTTTTCTCTTTAAAATTGATTCAATATCTTTAATTGCCAATTCCGCTTGGTTTCCATGAGCTACAATTCTAACATTTTCTCCTGGTGGAATTGCTAAACTCATCAAGCCTAGTATTGACTTTAAATCGATTGTTTTATCTTTATAATGAAGTTCGATTTCAACAGCATATTTTGAAGCTGCTTGGACTAGTTTAACCGCTAATGAAGCATGCAATCCTTTTGTGTTTTTAATAATTATTTCTTTTACCATTTTTATCCTCCTAAAACATCGGTGGTGTAGATATCCACAACACTTTTGCTGGTTTATTGCTGATGTTAATTAAATAGTGTTCTTTATTTGCTAAATAATAAAACGATTGACCCTTTTTAACTGGATACTTAATTTTATTGATAACTAAAACTACTTCTCCTTCTAAACAATAGCCAAACTCTTCTCCAGCGTGGGGGTCATCAATTACAGATCTGCCACCTGGATTAATCTCAATAATAATTGGCTCCATTGCATATTTTAACGCACTTGGAACTATCCACCGAATAATATGCTTAAGTTGTTCATCTTCTTGTTCAAAAAAATCATTTTCAAAGTGAACAATTTGCTCATCTTTTAAAGTTGAGAAAAATGTGCTCGGTGTCGTTCCTAAAACTTCTAGTATTGAAAAAAATGTTTCCAATGATGGACTTGAGATATTTCTTTCAATTTGGGAAATATAGCCTTTAGTTAATTCTAGGCGATTGGCTAATTCTTGTTGTGTTAAGTCATTTTCTAACCTCAACTGCCTAATTTTACTACCGATATCCATTTTTATTTATTAAGACATTCAATTCCCGGAAGAGCTTTTCCTTCTAAATATTCTAGCGAAGCTCCACCACCGGTTGAGATGTGAGTAAATTTATCTTGGAATCCGAATTGAATTGCTGCAGCAGCACTATCACCACCGCCGACGATTGTAATTGCATCAACTACATTTGCAATAATTTCGCAAACCCCGATTGTCCCGCTGCGATAATTTTCCATTTCGAAAACACCCATTGGACCATTCCAAACTATTGTTTTGGCTGTTTTTAATATATTTTCAAATAACTTTAAGGTTTCAGGACCGATATCAAGACTCATTTCACCTTTTTTAATCGCTGTAATTGGTCCAACATGAAGCGGTTTTTTATCTTTAAATTCATCCGTGAATAAAAAGTCAATTGGCAAAACAATTTTATCTTTGCCTCTTTCTAAAAGTTCCTTTGCTAAATCTAGCATTTCTTCTTCACATAGAGATTGGCCAACATCAAATCCTTGAGCTTTTAAAAATGTATAAGCCATACCACCGCCAATAATAACTTTATCTGCAGTTTTTAAAAGGTTGGAAATAACTGGTATTTTGTCGGAGACTTTCGCTCCTCCTAAAATTGCAACAAACGGTCTTTTTGGATTATCAACAGCACCGCCAATAAATTTAATCTCTTTTTCTAATAGAAAACCTGGAAAACTAGTTTTAATATTGCTTGCGATGCCGACATTAGAGGCGTGTGAGCGATGAGCTGTTCCAAACGCATCATTAATAAATACATCACCTAAACTTGCCCAATATGCTCCTAATTCTGAATCATTTGTCGATTCTTTTTTACCCTTCAAATCTTCAAATCTGGTATTTTCAATCATCAACATATCGCCATCTTTAAGTTCTTTTATTGCTGTTTCTAATATTTCTCCTCTAGTTTCAGGAACAAATCTAACATCTTTCCCCATTAGTTCAGCGAGTCTTATGCTAACCGGCTTTAAGGAGTTTGATAATTTATCTTCTTCGGTCTTTATTCTTCCAAGATGTGAAAATATAATTGCTCTTCCACCTTGATTGACAACAAATTCAATTGTTGGTAAAGCTTGAACAATTCTATTATCATCAGTAATTATACCGTCTTGCATTGGGACATTAAAATCAACACGAATTAAAACCTTTTTCCCTTTTAAGTTAGTATTTTTAAGTTTTTGATTGGACATTACTTGTCCTCCTTTGTTTTAATTGATTCTTCGCAACTATCATTATAACATTTTACCGTTTCTAATTCTATATAAAAAAAAATGAAAATGTATACATTACAATTTCTAATAATTCGAAAAATAAAAAACGCTTTATTTTAAAACATTTCGCCTAGAAAATAAATAAAGTGTTATTTGTTTAAGGATTTAGTGTTTGAAAATAATTCGCTAATTTTTTTGCTTTATCGTAAAGCTTTTTAAAACTTTTAAAAGAAAGATTAACGATTACTTCATCCAATGAATAAAACAAAATTATCGTTTTCTCAAAAAAGGCTTCGTAACTAAATATCTCAAAATAATTTAACCAGTAATTATCATATCTTTTTGGTGATTTTATCGGGAAAAGAAGTGTCTTTGGGTTGATATAAATCGGAATTTTAATTTTAATATTTAATCTTTCTTTTGTTAACTTTAAGCGTGATTCATACGAAAATAACTCTTTTTCGCATAACGATTTGACAATACTCAAATTAGGCTTTCTTGCCAATTGAACGTGTGTTTTATAAACTATTTTGCTTAAATTGTTTTGATGATAGAGATATAGCATAATAACCTCGCGAAAAAAGACCTTTAAGAGGCCTTTTATATTTTAAGGGTTATTCTAATTAGTCACCCTATATTTAATATCTACAAAAATTAATCTATTTTTACTTTAAAATGAAAAAAAGACATCGCAAAATGTCTTTTTCTCTTATTTTAATAACTTTGTTTTCTAATTCTGCCATCACGTTTATGAATTACAATTCGTGTTTCATTAGAATCTGCATAGCGTTTTGCATTTTCAATAGCTTCTTTTTGGGTGTCAAAGTGCTTAATAGTTTTACTTGAACCACTTCTTCTTACACGCCATTTACCATGATGAGCTGATTTTTCTTCTTTTACCTGGCTGATGTGATATACAAAGTCAGCTGCGTTTGCATCATCCTTCGCGAAATCATCATCTTCTTCAGATATTTCAACGCCTTGCATTGTTTCTTCATCTAATTCTTCTTCGGCTTCTTTTTCAACCTTTTTTGCTGGCCTTTTTTTCGGTGCTTTTTTTACTTTCTTTTCTTTGACTTCTTCAACCTTTTTGTTGTCTGCTGTTTCTACTTCTAGTGCCTTTTCTTGCCCTGGAACAACTATTCCATCTGGAGGTAGGTTATAGTCATAAACTAAACGATTCTCAGATTCTAAGTCAAAGAAATGACATTTATTCATATCTAGCGCTAAGGTGATTTCATCGCCCATTCTAATATCAGCTCTTGCATCGACACTTGCACAGACTTGGAAACCGTTAATATCTGTATAAATATTAGTTTCTGCGCCTAACAACTCTGCAACATCAACGATTAGTTTAACTGTTGATTCAGGATAAGTTTTAAACACAACAGGATTATCGTGGATATCCTCAGGTCTAATTCCTAACGCAATTGGTTTATTGAAAAATCTGTTTTGACGAATAATTGCTAATTTATCTTCCGGTACTTTAATTTTATAATCACCGCTAATAAAATAGCCTTTATGATCAACTTCACCTTCAATAAAGTTCATTGGAGGTGTACCAATAAATCCACCAACAAATATATTAGCTGGATTGTCATAAATATCTTTCGGTGCACCAACTTGCTGGATATAACCATCTTTTTGTACAACAATTCTTGTCGCCATTGTCATCGCTTCAATTTGGTCATGCGTAACATAAATTGTGGTTGTTTTTAGCCGGTTATGAAGTTTAATCAATTCGCCCCTTGTTTGAACTCTTAGTTTAGCGTCAAGGTTTGATAAAGGCTCATCCATTAAGAACACTTTTGCATCTCGAACAATCGCTCTACCTAGAGCAACCCGTTGACGCTGTCCTCCTGATAAGGCTTTAGGTTTTCGATCTAAGTAGGGAAGAAGGCCTAAAATCTCTGCCGCTTCTTTAACTTTCTGATCAATTTCAGCCTTTGGCATTTTTCTAATTTTCAATCCAAATGCCATATTATCATAAACATTCATGTGTGGATAAAGAGCATACGATTGGAAAACCATCGCAATATTGCGATCTTTAGGAGCGACATCATTGACAAGTAAGTCATCAATATAAAGCTCACCTGAAGTAATTTCTTCTAATCCTGCAACCATTCTTAAAGTTGTTGATTTCCCACAACCAGAAGGACCAACTAAGACAATAAATTCACGGTCTTTAATCTCGAGATTAAAATCAATTACAGCGTGTACCCCATTTGGATACACCTTATTAACATCTTTTAGTTTTAATGTTGCCATTAAATCACTTCCTTTTCTTTAGTTTTTAATAACACTATTTACATTATAATAAAAAAAAGAGTAAAAGAAAATGTGCAGATTGCACAGATTTTTACTCATAATCTTTTAAAAACAAGTAAATAAAGACTGCATCTTTAAAGTTTCTAACATCATAACCAGTAACTTGATAAAACTTTTCAAGCCGATTATCTAATGTATTTCGATGAAGGTTAGCGACCTTTGCCGCTCTTGATTTATTTTTATTTTCTTCAAGATAAATTTTTATTGAACGTAAAAATTCTTGATCATTATAAAGGGCCTTAAAAATTTCTTTCTTTCTTTTTTCATTTGTTTCTTGCGAGAATTTACGATAAAAGACAGTTTTATCATTATTATAAGTTTGATTAAATAATTGTTTAGTTTTATTTTCTAACAGATTTTCTAAAAGCTGCGTTCTACTACTAAACATAATTGATTCATATAGTCTTAAATCAGTATAAAAATCTCCGTTAACTGTTACAATAAATGATTGCCATGACATGTTGCTGCTCGCTATATCAATCGCGCTTAAAATATCTTCTTCTAAATTAATTTCTGGACTAACCATTAGTTCATTTAACAAATTGAGAAGTGTATATCTTTCATCGAGATTTAATTGAGTGATTCCTTTAATTAAAATATAATAACCATACATAACTAACCACCATCTATATTATAACGCATAATAACTAATAAAACTATTATTTGTTGTGCTATAATTTAAGTGAGGTGGTATGATGAAAATCCCCAATTTTATAAAAAAAGGCGACACAATTGGACTTGTAGCACCGTCTTTTGGTGCTAATATTGAACCCTATTTCAGTCGTTTAAAAAGGGCTATTGAATTCTTAAAAAAATCAGGATTTAAAATAAAAATGTTTGGAGATATTTTCGGCTATAAAAAAGGTGCTTCCGCAAGCAAAGAAGATCGAGCAAAAGCATTTATGGATTGTTATTTGGATCAAAGCGTTGATGCTGTTTGGAGCATTAGCGGAGGAGAATTAATGATTGAAATTCTTCCGTTTTTAGATTTTGATAAACTTAAAAATAGCAAAGAAAAATTTTTCATCGGCTACTCTGATAATACAAATTTGACTTTTTTATTTCCACTACTTTTAAATACTGTTAGCGTCTACGCTCCTTGTTTAACATCTTTTGGAATGAAACCCTTAGACCCATTTTTAAAGAATACTTTAAAGCTGCTTCAAGGTGAAGCTTTAACTCAACACAAATCAAACTATCATGAACCTGCTGAATTACCGGAAAAAGGCCCATTAGAGCCTTATACTCTGACAAAAAAAACAACTTGGATTAATCTTTTTGATGAAGATGAAATAAAGTTAGAAGGTCGAGTTATCGGTGGTTGCTTAGATATTTTAATCGCTTTAGTTGGAACAAATTTTGATCAAGTAAAAAGGTTTTTAAATCGTTATTCTAAAGACAATATTATTTGGTTTTTGGAAGCTGCTGACTTAAATCTTTTTGCATATAAAAGAGCTTTATGGCAACTAAAAAATAGTGGTTGGTTTAACAATGCAAAAGGCTTTATAATTGGTAGATCAAATTCAACAAAGCCTATTTTAGACTTAAATGTTTATGATGTCACAAAGAATGTTTTAAAAGATTTAGATGCGCCGATAATTATGGATGTTGACATCGGGCATGTTAATCCAATGTTAACGATTTTCGCTGGTGCTAAAATGACCATTATCAACAATGATTTAACTTCTAAAATTGATTTTCATTTATAAAAAATCTCGCTTTATAGCGAGAATTTTTTTTAGCCGATTGAGCCTTCCATTTCTAATTTAATTAATTGATTTAATTCAATTGCATATTCCATAGGAAGTTCCCGTGAAAATGGTTCGATAAATCCCATCACAATCATTTCGACAGCCTCTTCTTCAGTGAGCCCTCTACTCATTAAATAAAACAGTTGATCTTCGCTGATTTTTGATACTGTTGCTTCATGTTCTAAAAAGCCATCTGCGTTTTTAATTACATTAATCGGAATCGTATCACTATAAGAATATTCATCTAAAATTATTGTGTCACATTCAACGTGAGCTTTGGCTCCTTTTGCTTTTTTGCCAAACTCAACTTTTCCTCGATAATTTACTTTTCCACCACCTCGTGAAATTGATTTTGAAATTATATTTGAAGTTGTATTAGGAGCAACATGAATCATTTTTGCACCTGCATCTTGGTGTTGACCTTTGCCTGCGAAAGCGATTGAAATGGTCGTGCCTTTGGCTCCTTCTCCTAATAAGATACAAGCAGGGTATTTCATATTGATACTTGACCCCATATTTCCATCAATCCATTCCATGTGACCGTTTTGATAAACATGAGCTCTTTTGGTCACTAAGTTTAAAACATTGCTTGACCAATTTTGAATAGTTGTATAGCGACAAGTTGCATCTTTATGAACAATTATTTCTACAATTGCTGCATGCAGCGAATCTGTTGAATAAATTGGCGCTGTACAACCTTCAATATAATGCAGACTTGCACCCTCATCAACAATGATTAAAGTTCGTTCAAATTGTCCCATCCGTTCACTATTAATTCTAAAATATGATTGAAGCGGTTTCTCAACTTTTACTCCTTTTGGTACATAAATAAATGAACCTCCGCTCCAAACTGCGCTATTTAAGGCAGCATATTTATTATCAGTTGGAGGAACAACAGTTGAGAAGTATTTTTTAAATAATTCTGGGTGTTCTTTTAAAGCTGTATCTGTGTCTAAAAAAATTACTCCTTGTGCCTCAAGTTCTTCTAAAGTTGAACTATAAACAACTTCACTTTCGAATTGTGTCGAAACTCCCGCTAAAAATTCTCTTTCTGCTTCAGGGATTCCTAAGCGATCAAAGGTATTTTTAATTTCTTCTGGAACATCATCCCAACTCTTACTGATTTTATCTGTGGACCGAATAAAATAAGTAAATTCATCAAAATTAAGATGTGACAAATCTGGTCCCCAAGATGGGTTTTTAATATTTCTAAAATGTTGATAACTTTTCAATCTAAAATCCAACATCCATTTTGGTTCTTCTTTGTATTTGGAAATTTCTTCAACTATCTCTTCATTGATTCCTTTTTTAATTTGGATTACTGGCTCTGTTTCAGTAATAAATCCATATTTATAATCGCCAACTATTTGATCTATTTTCTTTTTATTTTCAGCCATTATTGTTCTCCTTATGTTTAATTATTAAAGCCTCTATAGCCTTCCAAGGCAATGTTGCACAGCCAATTCTTGCTGGGAACCTCCCGACTCCACTATAGGCAAGTGCATCACCTTTCAATAGCTCTTGATCGTAAGGTTTATTCATTAATAAATTGTAAAACGAATCTATAGTCTTTAAAGCTTTATTGATTTCTAATCCTTTTAAGGTGACACTCATCACCGATGCACTTGAACAACAAATTGAACAGCCTTTGCCAATTTGTCTAATATCTTTAACTATCTTATCTTCGACTAACACTTGAACAGTCACATCATCACCGCAGGATGGATTGTGAAGATTGGTTGTTAAATAGTTTTTATCTTCTGTTAACCCCTTATTATAAGGATTTTTATAATGATCCATTATTATTTGTCTATATAAATAATCAATACTCATAATTTTACCTAAAACTTTCTAAAAAAATCTCTTGTTTCAATAACTGTGGAAATAAATTTATTAGCATCAGCATAATCGTTGTAGATATAAAACGAAGCTCTAAGGGTCGCAGTTTGGCCTAACCATTTTACAATTAATTGTGCGCAATGTTCTCCTGCTCTAATAGAGATTCCATTTTTATCAAAAAGTGTTGCCGCATCATGGGGATGAACGTCATCAATGTTAAATGTAATTATACCCGTATCGCTTTTTTTATTATAAATTGTTATTCCGTCAATTTTTCTCAATTTATCTATTGTATAGTCATAGATTTTTTTAATATGATTCTCAATTTTATCAAATCCAATATTTAAAATAAATTCAACGGTTTTTCCTAACCCAATTGCTCCACTTATTATCGGTGTTCCTGCCTCAAACTTAATAGGAGCTTGTTTGTAGATTGCACTATCTTTTTCAACAGTTTGTACCATTTCACCGCCAAATTCAATTGGTTCGATTGAAGAGCCTACTTCGTTATTTAAGTATAAAACTCCAATTCCGGTTGGCCCAGTCATTTTGTGGCCTGAAAATGCTAAAGCATCACAACCCAAATCTTCAACATCAATCTTAAAATGAGCACTTGCTTGGGCAGCATCGATTAAAGTAAAGGCTCCTTGTTGTTTAGCCAGTTCAATTATTGGCTTAATCGGTTGAATTCTTCCCATCACATTTGAAATATATGTTAGTGCAACCACTTTAGTTTTATTTGTTAAAACTTTTTTAAATTCTTCTACAGTTAAATCGCCATACTCATTTAATTTAACAAACTTTAACTTTGCGCCTGTTTTCTTGCTTACGTTAAGCCACGGCAAAAAAGATGAATGATGTTCTAATTCTGAAGTAATGATTTCATCTCCTGGTTTAAGTTTTGATAAATAACTTGCTGCAATCATATTCAGTGATGCAGTAGTTCCTCTTGTGAAAATAATTTCATCGTTTCTAGCATTTATGAAGTTCGCTATTGTTTCTCTAGCATCTTCGTATAACTTAGTCGCTTCATAAGATAAATTATAAACACCACGATGAACATTAACACCATAATGTGAATAATAATGATTAACGGCTTCAATTGCTAAATTATTTTTTAAGCTCGATGCAGTGGTATCCAAATAAATTAAATTAGGATTGTGCTCGAAAATTGGAAAATTCTTTTTAAGCTCTTTGATTTTTAAACTCATAATCGATCATTCACCAAATTAATAAACCTTTCCTTTAATTCTTGATCTGTTATCGCGTCAATAAGTGGACTTAAAAGTCCATTAATCATTAGTTTTTCTGCTTCCTTTTTTGTTAAGCCTCTGCTCATTAAATAGTAGATACTATGTTCATCTAATTTTCCCACGGTAGCGCCATGTCCCGCTTTTATATCATGTTCATCAATTAGCAGTATTGGATTAACTTCAATCACTGCATCATCGGAAGTAATAATCCCTTTTAAGCTTTGATAAGCATCTACTTTAATCATTCCTTGTTCAATTTTTTCAACACCATTTAAAATTATTTTTCCATTGTTGTTAGCTATCGCAATATTATGCATTAAACCTGTTGAATAAGGCGCTTGATGAATTAGTTCAATATCAATATTTTGCTCGTTGTTAGTTGAAGAAATCGCAACCACCCTAATATGAACATTGGCTCCTTTTCCCAAAAGTTTAGCTGTCATTTTGGCTTTTAAAATATTGCTGACAAAACCGCCCATCAACTCTAAATTAGCGTCTTTTTTTGCTTCGAAAGTGTGATGGATAAAACCATTTTTGCTATTTAATTCAGAGATTAATAAATATTTCACTTGCGTGTTTTCTTCAGCTATTAGTTTTAAATTATAATTATGGTCAAACTCTTCTTCGCTGCTAACTTCTAAAATAATCGTTACTGCAGTTGATCTTCCAACTTCTATAATTAACGATTCATTGTTGTCTTCTTTAATCTCAATTATTATTGGTTCTATAAATTCCTTATTAGCAGCAAAACTTAATCTAGATTTACTATAGGAGATGCCGCTAGGCAATTCTCCTTCAATTTGATGGTCTTTTAAAATTAGTTTAGCCATTTTTATTCCCCATCAAACTCAAGATTTAACTCTTCTTTTAACCATTCATATCCTTGTTCATCAATTTTTTTAATCAATTCTTCCTTACCTGTTAAAACAATTTTTCCATTAATCATTATATGAACATAAGTCGGTTTGATATAGTCTAAAACACGTTGATAGTGGGTAATTAAAATACAACCAAATTGATCAGAAACCATTTCATTTATATTATTACCAACTACTCTAAGCGCATCAATATCGAGCCCTGAATCAATTTCGTCTAAAATTGCAATTTTAGGCTTTATCATCTTTAACTGCAAAATCTCGTTGCGCTTTTTCTCGCCACCAGAAAAACCCTCATTTAAATATCGGTGAGCAAGACTTTTGTCCATTTTAAGTGCTTCAATTTGGTTTTCATATTTAGTAATAAATTCATAAATCGGCATATTTTGATCATTATTGAGGGCTCTAATTGCTGCTCGCATAAACTCGCTATTAGTTACCCCAGTTACTTCAGCAGGATATTGCATCGCTAAAAAAAGCCCAGCTTTAGCTCGTTCATGAACTTCCATTTCTAAGACATCTTTTCCGTCTAATGTAACTGAACCTTTCGTAATTGTATAAACTGGATCCCCCATTATTGCGCTAGCAAGTGTACTTTTTCCTGTTCCATTGGGGCCCATTATTGCGTGCACTTCACCACTTCTTACTATTAGATTTACTCCATTTAAAATTGACTTATCTTCAACGGCAACATGTAAATCTTTAATAATTAGTTCATTCATCAAATTTTCCTCCTTAATTGCCAAACATATTATATAATATTTAGAAAATATTATCTAATGATATCATTTCAAAACCATTAATCTTGAGCCAAAAGTTCGAGAAATCGTTTTCATTTAGAAATAAAAGCATTTTCATCTTTAAAGTAACCGGTGGTTTGTTATAATAGAGGTGGTTGAGAAGATAATCCTTTTTATTTAATAATCTTACTCAATCAATCTTCGTATTTTTCTCCCAAAAAATACAAAGCGTTTCACCACCTTTAGCTTTTTATTTAACTGCCATCCACAAATAAATTGCTATTAATGGTGAAATAAAAAATCTCTCTAAATCGGAGATTAAAAACATCGGCCTGAACCGATGTTTTTTTATCTATTTGTGTTATAATACTTAAGAAAGGCGGCTAAAATAATGAAACTAATTAGAAATAAAATGACAAAATATTTTTCATTATTAATCTTATTAGCTTTGCTTATTCTTGGAATAATGATTTATGCTTTGTTACAATTAGATTCTTTTGGGATTTTGCCCTCAATTTTGCTAATTATAGCAATCATATTAACTTTTGTTTTGCTAAAACTTTATGAGCAGTTTAGCTATTATAAACACCAGTATATTTTAACTGGAATGCTTGAAAACAAACAAGAACCACGCAAAATCAATATTACTGCATTAACTACTAACTTTATTAACAATTTAACGCAAAATCTTAATTACACCCTTCATCAAGCCACTTCTTCTTTTAGTTCATATTATAAAATTGATCGAGGCTTAACTAAGCGAAGAACCCACAAAACTCTTTTTGTAGTTTTAGTTTTTAATAAAAACATTTCTTTTATTGATCAAAAATCAACGATTGCTTTTGAAAACTTGGAAAAAAGTTTGCCTAAAAAAGAAAAATATTCTCAAAGAATATTTATTCAAATTAAAAAAACTGAAAAAAAATTTACTGACGCAGACATTGAGGACACTGACAAAATATTTTTTCTCAATCAACGAAGGATGAATATCGTTGTTTTAAATGCTTTATACTCAATTGACCAACAACAAGTCTATTATCTTTATTCTGATAAGATTAAACTTCCCTCGTATTTAAATATCGCATATCAAGAACTGAACAAAATAATAACTTAAAATTATTGCTTTTTATAACCTCTAAAATTTAGTAGTCATTAAAAAAAATCTTTCGGCAAATTCTTATTTAAAGATTTTCGTCCGTTAACACCTATCTTCTACAGCACAAAAGACACTTTATAGCCTACTTAAGGTCTAAGGTGTCTTTATTGTTTTTATATTTTTTTAATCTATTTAACTATTTTTCTGGAAAGTTTATTTTAAATAAGTATCTAAAAATTCTTTTCTTAACTCCAAAAATTTAATTGTATATTTAAGATTTTCGAAAATCATACTTAAATTTCCATCATACCAAATATTAGCATCTGCAATCAAATTATTTGAAATATAAGAGGCTGTATCTTTTTTAAGTTCGTTAATTAAAGATAAAAGAGTCTCGGCTCCTTCTTCTCGATAATAGTTTTTAAGTTCATTTAATCCTTTGTAGTTAGTAACGAAGCCTTTAAAAAAGGGATTGTGAATGGTTTTACTTTTATATGGCAAGACATATTTTTTATCAAACGCCTTATCAAAAGGATAGTCAACTCCTACTTTTTCATAAGGGAGTCCCATTACTTTTGAATCATAGTCCCAAATCGGACCAAAATAAAGCTTTTCCTCTTCTGCTATGTAATGCATTTTAAAAGATTGAAACTTATGATCTGTTTCAACCATTATAAAGTCAATCAGCAAAAAGCTTAAAAGTGTTTCTAAATCAACTTTTTCTTTAAACTTCTCATAATCATTTTTAGTTTCAAATGAGTCAAGTAAGTCAATAACATAATTTTCGATATAAGAAAAAAACTCTTTAAAATATAAATTTGTTTCTTCACTTACACCAAAAGCTTTTTCAAAATCTTTTTTCTTGGGATATTTTATACTAAAATAATGAGTTCCATACTCACTTTCCGGATCATATTCAATTTTAAAATAATCAATTCCCTCTATTTCATTATCAGGGTAAAAAATCGTGCTTCGATCTAGTTCAATCATAAAATTGAAATCTTTAAAATCTAAATTATCGGTTAGTGTTTGAGTAATCTCAACTCTTCCTTTATTAGCTTCTTGGTGTTCATTTAAAAGATAAAGTCCTTGATATTGACCATTTAAATATAACTCAACAAATATTGCACAACCAACAAACTTAAAACTATCAAGCTTTGCGGCTAAAGTTAAGGCTGTATAATTGTGAAGACCAGAACCATCCATATAATCAGCTAAAAGTGCCCAATCTTTCGCTTCTGGAAGTCCAAAAAGCGTTTGTTTTTTTGAAAATTTAATTTTATAAGGCTTTTTCGGTCTAGTTCTAGTGGAATTGCCTCGTAACCTTATCCCTGCATCGAGTCCTTCTAAATCGCCTAAATTGTTTTGGGGATTGTTCAAATCGACAATTTTGATTTTGCTATTAACATAATCTGTCTTGTTTAAAATTGGCAGTGGATTACCATTATTATCTAGCTCAACATCGATGTAGATCTTAGGTAATTCCATCTGCTCATTATTTAAATCATTTGTGCCTAAATATATTTCTACACTAATAATGTCGATGATTACTGATGGTTCGTTTCTTAATTGAAATTCTTGAGGATCATCTTTTGGATAAAAATCTTCAGGTTTATATGGCTTGGTTGATGCTTGAATGACAAAAAAGTTGGCATCTGTTTTCAAACTGATATATCTACCACTTTTTACATTTGTTTCATTAAATAAAGGTAAAACATCTTGGCCATAATACAAATTCAGATTAGCATTTTTATCCTTTTTATGATACTTAATAATAATCCCTTCAATTTTATCAAATGGACTAAGATTTGCAAAAAGCCCTGTGTGTTCTAGCATAACATGGCCGTTTCTTGATTTTTTAGCTTTAGAATATTGAAATTTAATATCATCTTTTTCAAGAGAAATAATACTCTCAAAGCTTTTTATTTTATCGCTACTATTTAAAGTAAAATCTGGATTGCCAGGAATAGTGTTTTCCTGACAAGCCACTAACGTAAATAAACTTAACAAGATTAAGATTAAATTAAGTTTCATAAAAAAAGATTTCATCAGTTACTCCTTTGTTTACCACTGTTAACTATTATCATTATAATTGTTTCTTGAATTTTTTTTAATAATGAGGTTTCTGATAATAGAAGCGTTTTAAACCGGTTTAATTGTATAACAAAAGTGCTTTTTTTTCAATATAGTAATGACATTTTAAATAATAAATTGGGATTAGGAATAAATAGTGGTTGTTTTTGCCTGCTGCACTATTTCGCGCACTATCACGATATCGCGATTTAAATTTTAATCCATCTTCAAGTTTAAAACTTTCAAATGCTGGGAAAACTTTTATTTTAGCTTTGTTTCTTTTGTTTTGGCAAAAGCTTTACTGTTTGCTACCTTGCAAGAAAAAGGGACTGTTAATTGTCCAAAGAGATAATTTAAACTCTTGATAACAGTCCCATTTCTTGAAAATGTTTTTAATGTTGTAAGACAACAGTTACACTGCCAACGGCCATGTTTCCTTTATCTTTTGTATAAACAATCTTAAGTTGAGTAACGGTTGCTTCAACTTCAAACTCAATATAGCCTAGCGTTCCACTTGCCACAAAATCATCAAACTCAAAAACGACATTATCAGCTTGATCATAGACTGTGACTTTAGAGGTACCAGCAATAATATTATTCTTATACCAAATACTTACATCAGCTTTACCTGAAAGTGTAAATGTTGGTGATTTAATATAATCGCCTGCGTGGTCAAATTTAAGCATTGGATAACCATCATAATCGCTACCTAAGCCTTCTTCTTCCCAACCCATTTCTGCAAGACCGTCTTTTCCTTCAGCGAAAAATGAATCTAAAACTGTATATGGATCTGCTTCCCATTTTGCAATAAATGTTTTGGCTTCAGTAATTGCTAAATCAAAGTCAAATGGATCTTCATCAGCAACATCTGCAAACCAACCTAAGAATTTATAACCAACACGTTTAACGTTTTTCGGTTCAAATACTCTTTTACCTTTTTCGACTGTCACAGCATCGACTAAATCATCGTAACCATAATCAAAATTAATCGCAAGATTTTCTGGTTCTCTAACATCTGCTTCTGGACCATAAAATTCTAAAGCAAACAAAAACGAACGATTATCAGTTTCAATTTCTACTAAGTTAGTAGCTGCAGGTAATTCTACTACAATTCTTTCACCGTAAGTTTTAGTTACTTTTAGATCTTTAGTAACTCCATTAACTATTAACTTATCGGAATCGCTCCAACCTTCAATATATAAAACAACTGTTTTAATTAAAACATTATCATTAAATTTGAACTTTAAAACACCTTTAGCGCTTGCTGTTCCTGTTTTAATTAAATAAGGAGCTTCTTGATATGTTCCACCTGAGCCATTACCGTCATATAGTCTTTCAACTGCGGCTATTGAATCTAGTAACTCATGTTCAAACAACTCTTCCCAAAAGTCAGCAGTTTTTGATTTATAATCGCCTTCATCTCTCCACAAATCATACGAAATAACAGCGTCTTCTATATAAACCATATCAACTTTTTCTGGCACAATTTTAAATTGTTTAATAGATATAATGTTAGGATCTGATGCATTTTCTAAATAGCTTTCCCAACCAAAATGAAGTTCCATATTGTATGGTCCTTCTATCTCAGGAATAAAAAGATATTCAAGAACGACATATTCTTCTGTTAATGGAATTAATAGTTTGTCTTCAAAACCTTCAATTGCAACATTATCTTTTCCAACAAAATATAGTAAGACATCTCTTGCGCTTTCAGCCTTAACTTCAAGAACTAGTTTATAAAGATGCTCTTTACTAAGATCTAA
>JAAYKO010000049.1 GCA_012522345.1 Acholeplasmataceae bacterium
AATTGTAATCCCTATAATTTTCTTAAACATAAAATTCCTCCCTAAAGAACTTCAACTATAAATTAACATAAAAATAAGCAACCACCAAAAAATTTTAGTAGTTGCTTTACTCAATATTTATTTGGAGGCCCCGACCGGATTTGAACCGACGATCAGGCATTTGCAGTGCCGTGCCTTACCACTTGGCTACGGGGCCTTAATGCTGTATTGTAATTTATAACATTACAACGTTATAACGCTATATCATTATAACGATATATCTTATTTTTGTCAATTGAGAGAAGATTGATTTATTTGTTTAATTCTTTCTGAACGATTTATTATTTTTTGATTTAATTTAGTTGACTATTGATTGTGTCATGCTATAATATAACTAGCACTTAAGCTATGTGAGTGCCAAAGGAGTGATTTAAATGATGCCGCAAATGGAAAATTATCAACAAGATCCTAATCTTTTAGCAAAATTCGGAAGAGACATAACTCAAAGTGTTAAAGAGGGAAAGGTCGATCCCGTTATTGGACGTGATAATGAGATTAGACGGATGATAAAAATTTTACTAAGAAAAACAAAAAACAATCCGGTTTTAATTGGTGAACCTGGCGTCGGTAAAACTGCGATAGTTGAAGGACTTGCTAGAAGAATTGTTGCGAAAGATGTTCCTTCAGGACTTCAAAATAAGACTCTTTATGAGCTTGATTTAGCGAGCCTTGTAGCTGGCGCGAAGTACCGAGGAGAATTTGAAGAGCGGCTTAAAGCGGTTTTAAATAAAATTAAAGATTCAAATGGCGAGATTATCTTATTTATTGATGAGCTTCACACTATTGTAGGTACTGGTGCTGCCGAAGGTTCTTTAGATGCTTCTAATATGTTAAAACCGATGTTAGCGCGAGGCGAAATTCATTTTATTGGAGCAACCACTTTAAATGAATACCGTAAATATATTGAAAAAGACCAAGCTTTAGAAAGACGCTTTCAAAGAGTTTTAATCAATGAACCAACAGTCCTTGATACAATAAGTATTTTAAGAGGCTTAAAAGAACGACTTGAAGCTCATCATGGAGTTCATATTAGTGACCGTGCTTTAGTTAGTGCTGCGACTTTATCTAATCGCTATATTACTGACCGCTTCTTACCAGACAAGGCGATTGACCTCGTTGATGAGGCATGTGCTTCAATTAGAATGGAAATCGATTCTCTACCGGTTGAATTAGACTCTATCAATCGTAAAGTTTTACAGCTCGAAATTGAAAAAAGTGCCCTTTCAAAGGAAAAAGATAACCTCTCAAAAGCAAGACTAGAAAAAATTGAACTTGAATTAAATGATGCTAAAAAAATTCAAGAAGAAATAAAAACTCAATGGGAAACTGAAAAGAAACAATTAGATGAAGCAAAAAAAATAAAAGGCGAATTGGAACAAAAAAAAGTTGAACTACAAAATGCTTTTAATAGTTATGATTATGAAAATGCCGCAAAGCTTCAATACTCGATTATTCCTGAATTAGAAGCTAAAATTGTAAATTTTACTGAATCATCTAAAAATCATAAATTAATTAGTGAAACTGTCGATGAAGATCAAATTGCAACTATCGTTTCTAATTGGACCCATATTCCTGTCGGTAAGCTTTTACAAGGTGATATTGAAAAATTACTCCAACTACAGAGCGAAATGCAAAAGCGAGTAATCGGTCAAGATCACGCAATAAAGCTTGTCAGTGAAGCTATTATTCGCCAAAGAGCCGGAATTAAAGATGCTAATAAGCCAATCGGTTCATTTATGTTTTTAGGACCAACTGGTGTCGGTAAAACAGAGGTTGCTAGAAGTCTTGCTCAAAGTCTTTTTGATGATGAAACTCATATCGTTAGACTTGACATGAGCGAATATATGGAACGCCATTCTGTCTCAAGATTAATCGGTGCTCCCCCAGGCTATATCGGTTATGATGAAGGTGGTCAATTAACTGAGGCAGTAAGAAGAAAACCATATTCGATAATTTTATTAGATGAAATTGAAAAAGCTCACAATGATGTTTTTAATATTTTGCTCCAAATTTTAGATGAAGGTCGTCTTACAGATAATCAAGGTAGAACCGTTGACTTTAAAAACACCATTATAATTATGACTTCAAATTTAGGCAGTGAACTTCTGCTTTCTGATCAAACTGATAAAGAGCAACAAGTGATGAATTTAGTTAAACAAACATTTAAACCTGAGTTTATTAATCGACTCGATGAGATAATTATTTTTAATCCACTTTCCTTTAATGTTCAAGTGAGAATTGTTGATAAAATGTTGAATGAACTCCAAGAGCGTTTGCAGGAAAAAGATCTTATTATAACTTATAGCGAACAATTAAAACGCCATATTATCCAAGAAAGTTATTCTACAGAATATGGTGCAAGACCGATTAAGCGCTTTATTCAACGCCACCTTGAAACTTTTATCGCCAAACAAATAATTGAAAATAAAATTGAAACTAAACAAGCCTACTTATTGGATTACAATGATGGCTACCTTCTAACAAAAAAGGGGCTGTAAAGAAATGAGAATTTAATTATTCTTGTGGACCTACATGGTCCCTTTTTTTATTTCTATAACCAATCATGTGGATAAATCACCGAAAAAGCCTATATTTAGGCATGTTTAAAG
>JAAYKO010000050.1 GCA_012522345.1 Acholeplasmataceae bacterium
AGTTTTCTCTCGCGGTGCGATGGAAAAACTAGAAGCTTCAAAAATTAGTAAGATTGTCGTAACCAACACAATTTATCATGAGAAAATAAAAGATTCTAAAAAGTTTGTCGTTCTTTCAATCGGCCAACTTTTAGGACAAACAGTTTTAAACATTATTAAAGATGAACCGATAAGTCAAGTTTTTGAACAATTCTTTTATCGGAAATAAATCATGAAATTAATAGTAGGTTTAGGAAACCCAGGCGAAAAGTATGAAAATACAAGACACAATGCAGGGTTTTTAGCACTTGATAACTTTAGTCAAAAATATAATATTAAATTTAAATATGAATCTAAATTTGAAGGCTTTGTTGGTGAGCTTTCATTTTTAGGTGAAAAAGTGTTATTTCTTAAACCACTAACATATATGAATTTATCAGGCAATAGTGTTATTAAGGTTATTAATTACTTTAAAATACCATTAAATGAAGTCTTAGTAATCTATGATGATGTCGATATTGAACTTGGCCACATAAGACTTAGAAAATCAGGTAGTAGTGGCGGGCACAAAGGAATTAAAAGTATTATTAAACATTTTAAATCTGAAGATTTTAAGCGAATTAGAATCGGAATTTCGAAAGGCGATGATATAATTGATTATGTTCTCGCGAGATTTTCTCAAAAAGAAAAGGAACTTTTAAATGTCGCTTTAGAAAACATTAGTGAAGCAATAAGGTTTTTTATTATTGGTAAAAACTTTGAGCAAATAATGAATCAATATAATTAAGCATCTCATAAAAGAAAATAACTTCCCAGGCAAACTTTAGTTTGTCCGGGTTTTGTCGCTTAAAAGGAGAAATAAATGTCAAAAGAGCTAGAAATAATCCAACAACTGAAGACATTTTCTAAGATAATAAACAAAGATAGTGGTTTAAAACTTACCGATCTCAATGAGGGTTTTGTCCAAAATTTAGTAGCCTTAGATTTTGTAAAAGGAGAGAAAACTATCTTTTTAGTCTTGCCAAACATTTCACTTGCTCAAAAATTTTATGATCAAATTGGCAATTTAATTAATCCCGAAGATGTTCTTTTTTATCCTGCGGATGAGTTTTTAACTTCACTTTTAGCACTCTCAAGTACCGCTTTTAAAACTGAAAGAATTTATACAATTGGGAAGCTTTTAGAAAATAAGAAAAAATTAATAATTACTAATCAAGCTGCGGTAATGTATAAAACTTTAGATAAAACAGCATGGCTTCAAGGAATTATTAAGCTCAAAAAAGAGACAAGAATAGAGCTTGATTATTTAAGCAAAAAATTAGTTGAGATTGGCTATAAAAGAGAATATACAGTTTTAAAAACAGGCGAGTTTAGTTTACGTGGATCGATTTTAGATATTTATCCGATTGGTTTTGAAAAACCATTTAGAGTTGATTTTTTCGATATTGAAATCGATAAAATTAAAATCTTTGATCCCAATACACAAAGATCAATTGGCGAGGCAAGCGAAGTGATTATTTTACCACTTAATGAGCTTTTTTATTCAGATGAAAAAAAAGAAGAAGTGGTTGCCATAATGGAAAACCATTTAACCGAATTTGATTATTCAACAGCGGAAAAAGAAGTCTTGAATTTTAAAATTGATGAACTGTATGAAAAAAAGGAATTAGAAAACAAAAGTCATTTTATTGGATTTTTCAGTTTAGAAAACAATTCAATTTTTGATTTTGCAGAAAATGTAAAGCTTTATTTTTATGAGCCTTCAAAGATGTTAATCAACCAAGAGCGGATGCTTAAAGATTTAGCTGAGTATGATTTTATTAGCAATAACAAAATTATTAAAGGAGTTTCCTTTTATCATCGGATTGAGGAATTGTTGAATTATGAACATCATGAAATTGAACTTTTTGGAAAACTTGAAAACAGCATTACAACACCAGTTTCCGCAAGAGACGTAATAAGTTATAACGGCAATGATCATGTTTTTATTAATAGCTTAAAAACAACCAAAGAAACAAACGTTATTAGCATCTTTAATGAATTTAGGTATTTAAAATTGATTGACAGTTTAGAAGTTCTTGATCTTGAATATGTTGTCAATCCTAAACAAATAAAAAAAGGTTTTATCAATTTACTATATCCAGCAAATTTAGCGAGCTTTAATCTTTATTATGAAGGAATAAACTTTATTCATGAAAAAGATATTTATGATTATAGAGGGTATAAAAAACATCTCCACTATAAAAGTGTTTTAGCTGAAACAGTTAAAATTAGCGATGTAGACCAACTGAAGGTTGGGGATTTTGTTGTTCACTATGATTATGGAATTGGTCAATATAAAGGAATTAAAACAATGGCGTTAAGCGGTGTTAAAAGAGACTATATTCATCTCGGTTATCAAGGGACAGATTATTTATATGTTCCAGTTGATCAAGTCGATTTAATTTTAAAGTATTCTTCAAGTGAAGGTTATGTTCCAACATTAAATAAATTAGGAAGTAATCAGTGGCGAAAAACTAAAAAACGAGTTAAGAAAAAATTAACTGATTTGTCTGACCGTCTCTTAGAGCTCTATGCGAAAAGACAAGAGGCTAAAGGTTTTTCATACTTACCAAATGAAGCAATGCATGATGAGTTTAGTAGTAATTTTGCATATTTAGAAACACCAGATCAACTCGCTGCAATTAAAGATGTTGAAAAAGATATGGAAAGCAACAAGCCGATGGATAGACTTATTTGTGGTGATGTTGGTTATGGGAAAACTGAAGTTGCATTAAGAGCAGCATTCAAAGCTGTTTATAGCGGCAAGCAAGTTGTCTATTTAGTACCAACCACAGTTCTTGCAAGACAACATTATTATTTATTTAAAGAACGCTTTAATCCATTTGGGGTAAGTGTTAAATTATTATCGCGTTATGTAAGTGCTCGTGAACAAAAAGAGGTCTTGACTAAATTAGAAAAAGGGTTTGTTGATGTTGTAGTAGGAACTCAGCGACTTCTTTCTGATGATGTTAAGTTTAAAGATTTAGGCTTACTTATTATTGATGAAGAACAGCGTTTTGGTGTTCGCCATAAAGAAAAAATTAAAGAGTTAAAAGTTAGTATTGATGCTTTATCTTTATCAGCAACTCCAATCCCGCGAACTCTGCAAATGTCACTTGTGGGAATTAAAGATTTATCAATGATTGATACCCCACCACTGAACCGTTATCCAATTCAAACTCATATTATAGAGCGCCATCCAACAATTATTAAAGAAGCAATTCAAAGAGAGCTTGCAAGGGGGGGACAAGTCTTTTATCTTTATAATAGAGTTGATGATATGGAGTTAGTTGTCAGGCAACTAAAAAGTCTTGTTCCAGAGGCAAAAATAACTTATGCGCACGGTAAAATGAATCGACAAAAACTTGAAAATGTGATCAGTGCTTTTATTGATAAAGAGTTTGATGTTTTAGTCGCTACAACAATTATTGAAACCGGAATTGATATTCCAAATACTAACACTTTAATTATTCATCATGCAGATCGTTTAGGACTTGCGCAACTTTATCAAATTAGAGGTAGAGTCGGCAGAAGCGATAAAATTGCTTATGCTTATTTAATGTATGATAAAAATAAAATTTTAACTCCTGAAGCAGAAAAAAGACTAAAGACGATTAAAGATTTTCAAGAGTTAGGGAGTGGGTTTAAAATTGCGATGCGAGACTTATCAATTAGGGGCGCAGGTGATCTTTTGGGTCAAGAACAATCAGGCTTCATTGAATCTGTTGGTCTCGAGATGTATTTAAAGCTATTAGAAGAAGTGGTTGCTGAACAAAAAGGAATTATAAAAGAAGAAGTTGTTGATGATCAAGTTATTTTATCGAAAAGACATATTGATAAAAGATTTATTTCAGATGATGAGGTCAGACTTGAAATTCATAAAAGAATTGCTGAAATTAACAATTTAAGCGATGCTAATAATTTAGTGGTTGAACTGGAAGACCGCTTTGGTGTAGTGACTAAAGAATTAAAAGAATACATGTATGAGAAACTTTTTTATAAACTAGCTAGTAAAATTGGTGTCGAAAAAATTGATAAAACTAAAACAACAATTACTTTAATTTTAAATCCGCAAGCATCTTTAAGTATTAGTGGTGAAAAGCTTTTTACAACAATCGAACAAACAGATTATAAAATAAATTTAAAATATTTACACGACAGAATCCATATTACATTAGTTTATGATGGAACAAAACCTAGTTATCTCTATCAAATAACAAACTATTTAAGTTTAGTCCTAAATTAAGTATAATAATAAGTAAGTGATAAAATGAAAAAAAGACAAATCATCTGGCTAATAATAGCTCTTACAATCAATTTATTTATTTTTAGTCAATCCCTCTTAACTGGATCTGTTTCAAGCGCTCAGAGTGGCTTTTTTACAACACCAGTTTATAATTTTTTAATAAAGATGAATTTCTCTATTGAAAGAGAAACAGTTTCGCTTGTTGTTAGAAAGCTAGCTCATTTTAGTGAATTTTTCGCTTTAGGGTTTGCTTGGTTTATGTTTTATAAAGGCTTTTGGCAAGATCATGAGCTGTATATTAAAACCTTTAGACACGGTTTTATTGTCGCATTAATTGATGAAATCATTCAATATTTCACACCCGAAAGAGGCTCAGCTGCTTTAGATGTTTTAATCGATTCTTTAGGTGTTTTAAGCTTTTTATTGTTAGCTTACCTAATAACTTTAATAATAGGTAAATCCGAAAAACGCAAAAAAGCATTAGAAGTAGAGATTAAAAGTTAAGTAATTAAAATTTGGTAGAAATTATTGCTATAAAAGTGTATACTATAAATATCATATATACAAGGGAGAAATGTAATTATGAGAGCGTTAGGTAAATTGATTTCTGGAATAATCGCAGTGGCAATGGTAGGAGTAGTAGCACTTAGGGTCTATTATCAATATGATTTAGAGGTTGTTTATCATGAAGCGCTACCAGAGATTGCTAATACGGTTATCGTATATGCAGTTTTAGGACTTAAAGCCTTAACTGCCTTGTTTATTATGGTGGGAGGCAAAAAGTCTGCGCGATTTGCAATGGTTCCACTTTTAATAGTTATCGCAGAAACAGTTTTTCTTAATTTGGATCAATTAGTATCAATCTATGAAACTTTAGAAAGCTCAAGCATTTTAGATACTATTCAAACAATCGGTCTTGATACTACTCTTTGGGTTTCGGCAATTTTGTCGATGGGTGTGTTCGGCGTTTTGTTTTTCATCTTAGCGTTATTTGGCGGCACCCGCTCATTGTTCGGTAAAATTCTTTTAATTTTTTTCGCTTTAGCACCACTAGCTTTGATTTATGGAACCTCAATAAAAAATGGAGTTTATCTACCTGCAGAAAAAGAATTAATTATGATGGCTGATACTTACGGTTTATATTTCGCAGCAGGCTTAATGATTTTCTTTGCTCACACTAAAAAAAGAACATAAAACAAACAAAAAAATATTAGATTAGCAATTTAAAAAAATGAAAGCTCAAACTTTCATTTTTTTTACTTTCAAGGCTCCATGGTAAGATATTATTAGAAGGAGAAGAAAAAAGATGATTTATAAGCCTCAATACTTAGACTTATTTAAAAGTGGAGAACTTTTAAAGCGAGTTGAAGAAGCGGAAAAAATTTATCAAAATTGTGTTATTTGCCCTCATAATTGTTATGTTAATAGAAAAGAAGAAGTAGGCTTTTGTAAAGCGAAAACCCAAGCGATTGTCGCAAGTTACGGACCTCATTTTGGCGAAGAAAGAGTTTTGGTCGGCACTAACGGCTCAGGAACTATTTTTTTCTCTTTTTGTAATCTAAGATGTATCTTTTGTCAAAATTATGATTTAAGTCATTATGGAAGAGGAAGAGAAGTCTCTGATGAAAGCCTTGCTGAAATGATGCTTGCTCTTCAAAAGCGTTATCGCTGTCACAATGTTAATTTAGTAACTCCGACTCATTTTGTTCCTAATATTTTAAGGGCACTTTATATCGCAGTGAAAAAAGGTTTTAGTTTACCACTTGTTTATAATTGTGGTGGTTATGAAAGTCTAGCTACTTTAAAACTTTTAGCTGGAGTTATTGATATTTATATGCCCGACTTTAAATACTTAGACTCAAACCTTAGTTTAAAATATTCAAAGGTTAAAGATTATCCAGAAATAGTAAAAATGGCGATAAAAGAAATGGATTATCAAGTTGGTGGTTTAATGGTTGATGCAAAAAATATTGCTTATCGAGGCCTTCTCATTAGACATTTAATGTTGCCGGGAGCTTTAGCCGACACGAAAAATATCTTAAACTTTATTAAAAATGAACTTTCAGTTGATGTCTACCTTAATCTAATGGATCAATATTATCCAGCATATCAAGCCTTTTCTGATAAGGATTTAAATAGAAGATTGAGTTACGAGGAATATCAAGAAGGTTATAAACACGCAAAAAAGCTTAATTTGAGGTTAGACAAACAAATTTAAGTTAAGTGCTACAAATCAGAAAAAAAACCTTATTATTCGCTAAAAAGCGTACAATAATAAGGCTCTAAATAAAACTTTAAGACGCAATTTTTAATTTTTATCTTGTTTCATTAATTTCATAGTTAGTTAATACTTCAATGCCATCAATTAAAACGATAATGATTATTGATAGAGGTGCATAGATATAGGCGATAAAGCCATAACCAATATTAGCTAAAAAAACTTTAAGTGGATTGGCGACTAAAATAGCAGTTGAAAAATCCATTAAAAGGACATGAAAGACAATTACAAAAGGGATTGTTACATAATTAAGCCATTTACTTGGAATTTTACAAATTAAAATGAAAAGGCTCAAACCAATTAAATCTGCAATAATTGTTGTTGGCAGTGCTGGGGTTATAATATTTTTTATAATGACAAAAGCAAGCACAGCTAAAAAAGGAAGATTTTTAGATTCTAACTTTTTAGCTAGAAAATACAAAATCGCATAAGTAAGAGTTAACGGAAAATTAAATAAGATGTAGTTTTGGGCAATTAACAGCGCAATAAATAGCGACGTTAAGGCTAACTCTTTCGTCTTCATGATAGATCAGGGTATTTTGATTTAATGACAGTATAGTCGCCATCAATAACAATGGCTTGTAATCCCACCTCGAGCCAACCGTAATCATCATAGTAAGACTCGTCGAGACCTAAAACATCTGTCATCGCATTTGCAAAATAGTAATTGGTGCCATCATAAGAAGCAAAATCGTCAACTGAGAAATCTTTTGTTAGCAGAAACTCATAGATTGATAATTCTAGTCTTTTGTCGACAAAATAGATTGTTTCGTTACCATCAAGGTCGATGTAAGTTAAAAACACAAAATGCTCGTAATTATCGACACCAAGTTCGTCTAAAAAGCCTTCATAAGACTCATTGAGTTCTTTTAAGGCTTTGTTTTGTTTGTTTAATTGATTAATTTTTCCATTTAAGAATATAGTTAATCCGATTAACACAAACGCTAATGCGGTTAGAGTTCCTAAAATGATTTTAGTTAACAAGAGCTTTTTTGTTTTCGACATAATATCTATCTCCTTTCAATGTTATGTTCGTATTGAGTTATTCAGAAAGACCCGAGTTTAACGGTGCCGGATGCCTTAACGAATTTCACGTTATTCCATCTTCATAACTACCTACTTAATTATATTGCACATTTTTCATAAAAGCAATCTAGATTACTACAAGAAGTACAACCTTCTTTTTTTATTAAGGGTGAATTACATTCAGGACATAATTCGATTAGCTCCTGAACTTTTGAATAAGAGTGTTCGTTTATTTGAATAACAGTAACAAATTCTCTTGTTTCATGGGTTATTTTATCGTACCATTTTTCATAAACTTTAACACTTGGTTTTTCTGCGGGATTTTTGTCTAAGTGTTCGCCACCACCAGTTAAGATGCCAATCTTTTTACAATTATCTCGAAAGACTGTAACTCCTTTAAATCCTTTTTGCCAAGAAGTTAAATAAATTTTTTCAATTTCTTCTGTCGAAGTTTCATTCGGAAGATTAAAAGTCGAGCTAATTGCTGTATCAACATATTTTTGAATTAATGATTGAACATCTGCGCGTTTGTCAAAGCTAATATTTTGGGAAGTAATTGTCGCCCATTCGGGCAGTTTTTCATGATGATCAATTTTTAAATGTTTCATCAACTTAAGAGGAGTTTTCTCATAAACCCAAACAGTTTTGTCGCTTTCAAACATAGAAGTGATTGTTCTTTGATAACCGAGCATGAAGTATGGTTCAACTCCACCGCTAACACCAATAATATTACTTATTGAACCTGTTGGAGCAATCGATAATAATCTTGAATTTCTTAAGCCGTGTTTTTTTATTAAATCTTTAGTTTTTTTATCATAAGCAAATTTATAAAAACTGGAAGAACTGATATATTCATAGTTATAATTTTGGAAGGTACCATGAGATTTGGCTTTTAAAGCACTAGAGATTGCAGCAGCGTTTGCCATTGTCCGCATAATCTTTTCAAGTTCCTTTAAAAACGGTTCTGTGCCATATCCCTTAGATAGACCGAGTGCTAAATCAGCAAGCCCCATAATCCCTAAACCAACTTCACGCCAGTCTTTTACATGTTTTCTTTGTTCAACTAAAGGATGACGCTCACCAAGGATTGTAAGCATTTCATCTAAGTGCCAAATCATCTCTTTAACAACTTCAGAAAATCTATCATAATTAAAATAAGCTTCTTCGGTAAAAGGATTTACGACAAAGGCATTTAAATTAATACTCGCTAAGTTGCAAGAACCATTAGCCATTAAAGGCTGTTCCCCACAAGGATTAGTTGCAGAAAAAGAAACATTAGGATATTCACTTAAAAGATGATAATTATTAATTTTATCAATAAATAAAACGCCAGGGTCACCCATTGTATGAGCAGAATAAGAGATTAATTTCATTAAATCTTTAGCAGAAACTATTTTTTTAATTGTTTCATGTGGCGAATCAAAATTCATTACCCAATCTTGATCAGCATTAAACTTTTCCATAAAATCATCAGTAACAGCTAAAGAAATATTTGCGCCGTTTATTTTATTTAAATCAAGTTTCGCAGTAATAAAATCAATCGCATCAGGATGATCAATGTTTAAAACAAGCATCAAAGCTCCACGGCGATTCTTTTGTTGGGTGTTTAATGTGGTGTGAGAATATTTCTCAGCAAAAACCATTATTCCTGGTGTAGTATTACTAGTATTATTAACTTTTGCCCCTTTAGGTCTTAATTTAGAAAGATTTAAACCTTGGCCACCACCATAGGAGTAAGTTTTAGCGATTTCATAATCAGCGCGATAAATATCTTCAAGACTATCCTCAGGATCTGTTGCCACATAACAATTAGATCCCGTTATATTACCATCTCTACCAATCGCAAACAATAATCTTCCGCCCCAAATCGCTTCTCTATTGCGGAAAATTTTCTCTAAGCTTGTATGGCCATAGCCAATTCTCGTAATAAAATCTTTTTTTGTTTCACCTTCAATTAAATATTTTTCTAAAATAATATCCTGGCGATCATCATTATCAGCCCAAGGGTTTTCTCGTTGTTCAGTTTTTTTATTGCGGTAAGTGATAAAGGATTTAGCATAGCTGTAATGAGCTTTTCTCATCAACATCAGCTCAACATCATCCTGGACATCCTCAACATGAATTTGTTCAATTTTTCTTTTCTTGTATTTCTCTTCTAAATAATCGGCAATTGAGTCGATTTCAGTTAATAAAGTTTCATCGGTTGGATGACCAAAGGTCTTTTTTAAGGCACCTACAATCTTTTCTTTATTAAATTTTTCTAATTTACCGTTTCTTTTAATTACATACATAACTGTTTCCCCGCTTTTTTCTGATAATAAAATAGCGCCATCAACAAAGAGATAGCACTTAAACCGACACTGAAGTTTTGTCATATAACAAAATCTTTATACCGATTATAACACTATTTGCATTGGGATTTCTACTAGAAAATTTGCAAAGTTTTTTTCTAAAAATGGGTTATTACTTTGCTGTGCTATTTACTGCTTAAAAAAAGATTTTTACAATTTTTGGCAATATGTAAAAATAATGGGATTTTTGATTTTCTCTTAAGGATTTCAGCAAAAAAAACAACCTAAAATAAAAAACTTGACCTCTAAAAATTAAAGGTCAAGTTCATTAAAATAATTAACAAGTGTTTAAATTCCTTGGTGTTTCATCGCTTTCAGCAATTTTTTAAAGGAAACAACGTTTGCAGCTTTTGTTAAATTAAGTTTTTCCCCTAAAGCTAGCGCTTCTTGGTGGATTAAAGTAAAAATTCTATTCATCGTGGCCTTTAATCGCTTATCAACTTCCTCTTTACTCCAAATTTCAAAAGTAGCATTTTGTGTCATTTCAAAAGAAGAAGTTGCAACCCCACCAGCATTAGCTGCATTTGATGGTAAAACTAATATTTTATTTGCTAAAAGAAACTTTAAGGCTTCGCCTGTAAGTGGCTTATTGGCGCCTTCACTAACGAGCATAAAATTATTCTTATGAAGTTTTTTAGCATCAGCCAGTTCAACCTCATTTTGAGTTGCACAAGGCATCGCGACGTCAGCTTTGATTTCCCACAGCGATTTAGGATTAGAATGATATTGGGCTTTTGGATAAGCTTTTAAATAATTTTTAAGATGTTCTTTATTTTGTTCAAGTTTACCAATTAATTCGACATCAATCCCTTTCTCATCATAAATAACACCGTGAATGTTAGAAACAGCAATTAAATTAGCACCTAATTCTTGAGCTTTAAAAGCTGCATTGTAACCAACATTTCCGGTTCCAGAAACAATTAATTTTTTATTTTTTAAAGAGGTATTAAAATAAGTCTCTAAAGTTTCCTCTGTTATGTAAACCAAGCCATATCCTGTCGCTTCAAATCTTAATAGACTACCGCCAGAAGAGGGATCTTTACTTGTAAACGAATCGTGATGCTTGCCGGTTATTTTTTTATACTTTCCAAACATATAACCAACTTCTTTTTTACCGACTCCAAGGTCTCCTGCTGGAACATCAACATCAGGACCAATATATTTATAGAGTTCAGCGATATAACTTTGACAAAAGCGCATAATTTCAAAATCACTTTTACCTCTTGGATTAAAATCTGCTCCTCCTTTGGCTCCTCCTAAAGGAAGACCGGTTAAACTATTTTTTAAAGTTTGTTCAAAAGCTAAAAACTTTAAAATCGATTCATTGACCGAAGAGTCAAATCTTATTCCACCTTTATAGGGACCGATTAAATTATTAAATTGAACTCGATAACCGATGTTAACTTTAACTTGATTGTTATCATCTAGCCAAGGAACTTTAAAACTGATAACGCGGTCTGGATAAATTAGTCTTTCAACGATATTTAAAGAAACTATTTCTGGATAGTCTGCAATTAAAAAATCGATTGATTCTAAAAACTCCCAAACAACATTTAAATATTCTTTTTCTGTGGGAAATCTTTGTTTAAGATTTTGGTAAAGCTCAGTTAAATAATTATTCATAGTTTTATTTTTCCTCCAAATAGGTGAGTATTTGTTTAGCGGTTTCTTGCGGACCTTTCGTTTGATAGCCATCAACCGCAAGTTTTGTATAAATTTCACCCAACAAAACGTTGTTTTCTTGTAGTGTCTTAAAATATTTTATTAACAACTCTTCAGTTTTTTCTTTTTCTTGAACCGGACCAAAAGGATTAGCAAAATAAGAAGAGACGAGTCCAACTTCACTAGTAGTTCCTTTAGCCTTTCTGACTCCTTTTTTAAAAACTTCAAGTGCTTCAGCTAAATTTGAAAAGAGTTTAATACCATTCTTATTTTTACTATAATTGTTCGCATAAAAGACCATATCGACTGGATGGTTTTTGCTAATAAATTCATGAGAAGTAATTGGAATGACAACGCGAGCATTAATTTGATTAGGGTTTAAAAATAATGCTCGGTCCATAATTTGATAAGCATAACCAGTATCTAAGTCATCAAGACGAATAAAAGCACCAATCTCTGTTCCGTTTGCGACAACTTGATTGTTTTCAAACTTCATGATTCCCATATCATCAAAGACGACTCTCATCGCTCTTATTTGTTTCTTTCCAACCACTCTTAAAGCTTCTAGGGTTTCGCTTTTACCAGCTCCGCTATCGCCAATAATGACAATATTTTTTTGAGTGTTATCATTTAATGTAATTTCAACCATTGCCCCATGAATAGGCAATTTCCCTTCATTTATCATATAGACATTGTGAAGCGTAAGCAGCATTTTCTTTAAATAACCAAAATAATCATTTTTATCAAGTCTACTTACAAACCCAAGCACAGTTTTATTTAAATGATCAAAATAATATTTCAAATCAAATTCATTTTCTTTAATCCCATAAAGATAAATTAAATCAGGCTTACGAGTTTTAAAACTATTATAATCTGCAAATTCAAAAAGATTTGATAGAGCAATCGCTTGGTGTAAAAAATCGCGATGAGTATAGACAAACGCCAGCAGGGGACCAACCATCACTGGGAAAGCGAAATAGTGTGATTTGTTAATTTTAATTTGCTTCAAAGGATTATAAGTTATTTCAGTAAAAAGACCACTTCTAGTATTGCTCTTTGAATTGATAATAAAAGGTGGATTTGTAAGTACTTTTGTAACAAAAGGAATGTTTTGAATATTTTCATATTCTTTATTAGTAGTGAAGCGATGTCTAATATAAAGTAGATTAGCATTGGTTCTAGCAGGGAGTTGTCGATAAACATGAAAGTTAGCTTGCAAAAGCTTTTGACTAATTGTTCGGTAAAGGGTAATAATTGTTTCATTAAATTTTTCATTATTGCTTACAAGATCAGGTATTTTTAAGTTGGGGTCATAATTTTTTGATCCTTTGAGAATTCCAAAACGTTCAATTTCCCGCCAATAATCATAAAGAGCTTCCGTCAACAAATATAGTGGTTTAACATGGTTAGTCGTGATTGAATTGTTTTGGTTTAAAGCGTCGTTTAAATCATAGACCAAAAGTGTTTTAAAAAAATCAATTAAATCAGTAATAGAAACACCATTAAAATCATTCAGAATTAAACTCTTTTTCGCTTCTAGAGATTTAAGAAAGTTTTTTAAGACTAAGGCAAATTCTTTTGAACTTAAAATTTGAGCTTGACTAGAAAAGTTTATCGCATCAAAGTTGATAATTGTATACCTTTTTGTTAGATGAAATTTCTTCATAAAAAACCTCCTGCAGTTGTCTTATTTTAACACAAAACATTAAAAAATAAAATGTGTTATAATTTAATTAATAATATAGGAGGCGCAAGCTTATGAAGTTTTCCAAAGAGGTTCAAGAAAGTCCGACTTTAAGTTTAGCTGAGATTGCAAGAAAGCGAAAACAAGCAGGAAAAAAAGTAATATCATTTGCCGTGGGAGAACCCGATTTTAAAACGCCAGAATTTATTATTAAGGCAACAATAAAAGCTTTAAAAGAAGGCTACACTGGTTATTCTACACCCCAAGGTTTAATTGAATTGAGAATAGCAATCAAAGAAGATTATAAAAAACGCTATAATGCTAACTATAGTGAAGAAGAGATAATTGTTTTTCCTGGAGCTAAAGCAGCAATTTTTGCGAGTCTTGCAAGCTTACTTGAAAAAGATGATGAAGTTATTATTATTTCTCCTTATTATGTCAGTTATCCACCACTGATTAAACTTGCAGAAGTAGAGAGTAAAATAATTGAGATTCCCTTAAGGAAAGATTTCAAATTGCCAATCGACAAAATAAAAGCGGCTATTACAAAGCAGACCAAACTTCTTATTTTAAATTATCCAAACAATCCTACGGGTCAACTTTTAACAAAACAAGAAGTGAAAGAGCTTGTTCAAATAATTAAAGAAAAAGAAATTTATCTTTTAGCCGACGAAATTTATGATCAACTAATCTTTGAAGGGGAAACATTTGTAAGTTTTTCAGGATTTAAAGAAATTAAAGATCAACTAATAATTATTAATGGTTTTTCAAAAGCTTACGCAATGACAGGTTTTAGAATAGGTTATGCTTTGGCAAATAAAGATTTAGTTAAGAAGATGAATCTTTTCAATCAAAATACTAACACCAATACAAACACCTTTGTTCAAAGAGGCTGTCTCGCAATTTATGAAAACGATAAAGGGCATCTTGCAACATATCTTAAACAACTACAAAAAAAGGTTAATTACTTAGATAAACAAATTAAAACAATCCCATATTTAACAGGGATTAAACCAAGAAGCACTTTCTATTATTTTGTTGATATCAGTAAAACCCAACAAGGCTCTCAAACATTTTCCAAGTATTTAATAGAAAGACATGGGATAGTCGCTACCCCGGGAAAAGCCTTTGGTAAGAAGTGGGATAATTATTTAAGACTATCTTTAGCACTACCATTAGAAGAAATAAAAGAGGCTGTTAAAATTTTAAAAACAATGGAACTAAAGAAAACTATAAAATAGAAGAAGTGATTTAAAAATAAATTAGGAGGAGACAATGAAAACCTACAGAAAAGAATTGGTATTTAATTTACCAACAAGAAGAGCATTGATTAATATTACACCACAAATTCAGCAATGTCTTAAAGAAAGTGGAATTAAAGAAGGATTATTATTGTGTAATGCAATGCATATTACCGCGAGTGTTTTTATCAATGATGATGAATCAGGTCTACATCATGATTTTGAAGTTTTTTTAGAGAAACTTGCCCCCGAAAAACCATACAATCAATATCGTCATAATGTTTATGGAAACAATGCTGATGCTCATTTAAAAAGAACAATTATGGGTCGAGAAGTCGTAGTCGCAGTTACAGACGGTAGACTTGATTTTGGCACTTGGGAACGAATTTTTTATGGTGAGTTTGATGGAAAAAGACCAAAACGAGTTTTAGTCAAAATAATAGGAGAATAAAAAGAAGAAGCCCGCGAAAATTCGCGGGCATTAAACTTATTTAACTAGATGTCTTTGATAACGATTAATAAAATTATAATAAGTTAGTTTTTCAATCTCCTCTTTTTTGTAACCCTCAGCAAAGAGTTTATCAATTAGGTTTTGAACCATTGAAGCATCTTTTAGTTCTTCAATGTTAGCAGTAGTCTTATAACTGAAATAATCCATAAAGTCAAACCCGAAGCAAACATTGTCTATTCCCATAATAGAGATTGCTTTTTTTAAATGGAGCATAAAACTATCTAGGGTTCGGTCTTTAATTTCTTTAGCAATAAAAGAACCAGCAAATGTCAGACCTAATAGAGCATCAGCTTCCTTTAGTTTATAAACTTGTTCTTCAGTTAAATTACGTGAGCGATCGCAGAGACTTCTAAGGTTACTGTGAGATGCGATAATGTTTTTATTTGTATAATTAAGGACATCATTAAAAGATTTATCGTTTAAGTGTGAAACATCGATAATCAGATCATGGCTAATCATGAAATCTAAGACTTGATAACCCTTTTCAGTTAAACCTCTATCACTAGGTCCTTCAACTCCAGTAGCATAAGCATTAGCCTCATTCCAAGTAAGCATAATATGCCGATAACCTAATTCATAAATCGTCTGCAAATCAGCCAGATTTTTTAAATTTCTTAATCCTTCTATACCTAAAATAACTTCAAAATTTTTTAAATCGACCAACTCTTTACTCTCGCTTAAGGCTTTGATTAAATCAAACTCATAAGACGAGTAAACAGCCCAAATTCCACCGCTAATCCGGTTTTTAAGTTGAGGCAAATGATAATCATTAAAACGCTTGTTGTCTCCCCTTAATTTTGCTTGATAGACATCAAACAAAATATCCGCATGAGCATCAAATATTTTTATTTTCATATTAAAATTTACCATCCTCTTTTTAAATTATAACACTAATCATTTTTTATGTAAATTCAAAAGCCAAAAAAAAGAGCATAAACAAGCTACAATAAAAAAATTATAATTTATGATAAAATATAAAATATAGGTGGTGAAAAAGATGAGAGTAATACTTTTTAATAATGAAACAGAAAGATTTCAAGAAAGGTTAAAACAATACGCTTTTGATTATGAAAGCAATTATCAAAGACTCAAAGAAAGAATCAAAGATTATGAAGGACTAATTGCCTTCGGTTTAGATCAGACAATTGACCTTTCAAACATCAAATGGATCCAGTCTCTCGGAGCAGGTGTTGATTGGGCTGTCAACAATCCTTCACTAAAAGAAAATACGGTTATAACTCGAGTGACCAAGGGGCTCGAACAAGAATTGTTTGAATATACCCTTACAAGAATTCTTTACTACTATCAAAATGTTGATTATCATTTAAAAAACCAACAAAAAA
>JAAYKO010000051.1 GCA_012522345.1 Acholeplasmataceae bacterium
CAAGAAAAGTTAGTTATTATGGTTACTCATAATGAAAAACTAGCTGCTAAATATGCCAATCGAACAATTAAAATGTTAGATGGTAATTTAATTAGTGATACAAAGGAAACTGAAGTAGAAGAACCACTAAAAACCGAATATAAGCCAAAGAAGACATCGATGAATTATTTGCAAGCAATAAAACTTTCTTTTCGCAATTTAAGAACTAAATTAGGTCGAACTTTAACGACTGCATTTGCTGGTTCAATAGGGATTATCGGCGTTTTATTAGTGCTTGCGTTAGGTAATGGTTTTAAAAGAATTATTTATGATTTAGAAACTGAAACATTTGCTCAATTTCCAATCGCTGTTCAAAAAGACCACCGGGATCTCAACATGGACTATCATAATTTTGAATTCGTTGATGATGGATATTTAAAGCCGTATGACATTAGATCGTTTCCGGGATTAATAATGCATCGAAACTTAATTACGGAACAATATTTAGCATATTTAACGACAGAATTAGACAAAAAAGACTACGTATCGCTTGAATATAAATATGAAACACAAAAAATAATTTTAAATAAAACTATCTCAAACGAGATTGAAAATGCCAACATCTTAAAAACCTTTAATCAAACAGAACATCTATTTTTAGCTTCCTATCATGATTTAGAAGCGGGAAGGTTACCTGATTTGACTCGCAATGATGCTTATGAGGTTGCACTTGTTGTTGATAGAAGAAACAGTATTGATGAAAAGATTTTAATCGCTTTGGGTTTTCAAAATCTTAATGAAGTCAGACCAACCGATGTCGTGGGCAAGCAACTTGTTATTCCAAAATATGATGATTATTATAAAAAGGATTTAACAAATCCAGAAAAACCAATTTATTTAGTAAACTCTAGTTTAACTAACGCATATGAAAATGGGATAATTATTGAGGTAGTTGGAGTTTTCAAACCAAAAGAAGATAGTATTTTTTCTCTCAGCGATGGACTTTACTATTTTTCAAATCTAACTGAAGCTGTTCATCAAATGGCCAGAGATAGTGAGATTTTAAATTATCAAAAAACCGTTGACTATTTAGTTTTTTCTTATAATAATGAAATTGTTGGTAATAGTTTTAAATACGATGAGCCAACCCAGTCGTATCCAAAGAAAAATGATGCCCTTAATGTTTTAGGTCAAGGCGAAACTCCCTCGGCAATCTTTATTTATCCTGAAAATTACGACGCTAAAACAAACATTAAGAAGGTTCTTGATAACTATAATAAAAACTTTGAAAAAGATGATCCAAGACGAATTTTATATTTAGACCAAGCGGAGTTAGTCGGTTCAGTTTTAAGTCAAGTTATCAGTATGATTCAAATAGTTTTAGTTGTCTTTGCTTCAATTAGCTTAGTTGTATCATCAATAATGATTGGTATAATTACTTATGTAAGTGTTCTTGAACGCACGCAAGAAATTGGAATTTTAAGAGCTGTGGGAGCTAGAAAAAAAGATTTTAAGCGGGTCTTTAATAGTGAAACGTTCTTAATCGGTCTAACTAGTGGGGTGATGGGTTCGATAATTAGTTTTATTTTAACTTTCCCCTTAAATAAAATTATTCATAACTTAGAAAAAACAATGGTTAACGCTCTAAGAATGAATCTTATTCATGTTCTTGCGATGATTGTAGTTTCCGTATTTCTAACATTTATTGCTGGTTTAATTCCAAGCGCTGTCGCAGCAAAAAAACATCCAGTAGAAGCCTTGAGACATAACGAATAATAAAAAGACTGTAAATTGTCAATGAGAAAATTGTTGCTCATTTCTTACAGTCTTTTTTCTATGTTTGATTATTTTTCAATTTTTTAGCGCTACTCTTAAAATTGCAGAACTCGCTCGTGGATTTTTTTCAATTTCAGTTGCTGACGGTTTAATTCTTTTTTTTCGATAGTAGCGCATTGGCATCTTTTCTGGTAAAGTTGGTAAGCCTTTAATAACTCGTTCTTCAACTTTTTCTTTAAAAAACTCTTTAACAATTTTATCTTCAAGTGAATGAAAAGAAATTACAGCTAAAACACCATCTTGTTTTAAAAGCGAAAAAGCTTGTGGTAAAACTTCTTTTAAAGCAGTGAGTTCATCGTTTAAATAAATTCTTAAGGCTTGAAAAACTCTTTTTGCTGAATGGCCCTTGCTGGGAAAAAGATCAGTTATCTTAACTAAATCAGTAGTTGTTGATAAAGGACGGTTTTTAATAATTTGTTGGGCAATTTTATAACTATTTGGTTCTTGACCATAATTTTTAAAAATTGTTGTTAGTTGTTCTAAAGAGTAGGTGTTTAAAATGGCTTTAACTGTTAAGGGGTTACTAGTGTTCATTCTCATATCAAGGGGTCCTTCTTGCATGTAGCTAAAGCCTCTTTGAGAATCATCGATTTGAAATGAACTCATCCCTAAATCAAGCAATATTCCATCAACTTCAGAGACATTTTCACTATTTAAATATTTAGTAACAAATTTAAAATTGGTGTGAAAGATTTTGTAGTTTTTAAAATCTTTTAGTTTGGTATTGGCTTGTTTAATTGCGACTAAATCTTGGTCAAAGGCAAATAAAAAACCGCTATGATTTAGTTGTTTTAAAATCTCAAAACTGTGCCCACCACCACCGAGTGTTAAGTCGAGATAAATTCCGTTTTCTTTAATATTTAAAGCTGTTAAAACTTCATCTAATAAGACTGGTTTATGTTTCATCGTCATCATTTTTAAAGAAGTTATATTTAAATAAAATATCATTTTGTTCTTTTAGCTTATAAAACTTTTCAACCAAAATATCAATTTCATAATCTTCATTATCATAAACAACGATTTCATTTCTTCTAACACTTAAATGAAAATCATCGGCGAAAACATCTAGGGTAAGTGGAACGTAAGTTATTGTTTTATCAAGCGTTAAAATATCGATACCAAAGTTATAAATTGCGTTTAAGTCAAACAAATTGACGATTGTTCTTTTTAAATCAGCTTGCCCTCTAACCAATTCTGTAGATTCTCGATAAGCACTCAAATCAATATTATTAGCACTAATAATTAAGGGAATATTATGTTGGTGGTGTTGAAAATCCATAATATTTACTGCTTCAGGTAAAATCTTTGAAAGTTCAAAAACTGAAACATCAAGTTTATGATCGCCATATAAGATAAACACTGTATCGTTAAGTAAATCTTCAGCAATTAAATTTGTATAAAAAGTTTCAAAAGCCCGATCAAAATAATTAGCATAGGCTAAATATCTTCCCATTTGGCCAGGAACTAAATCTTCCCAAACAGTATCTTTAGTAATTGTTTCATGTTCAGAATAAGGAACATGCAGGACTGTTGATAGAGCAAAAATAAACTGTTTTTCATCACGTCTTAATAAATCTAAAACTTGCTCAAAAACGACATTATCATCGACCCACCCATTGACAGTATGACTTTCGATTTCGGGATTGTAATAGCCATCTTTTTCCATCGTGTTTTGATTGAGATAATTTTCAGGCAAGAAACCTAAACTTTTATAGACTGCGTCGCGACGGTAGAAGTTGGCAACTGATCCAGAAATAGTATAAGAACTGTAGTTTTTTTCGTTAAACAATTTAGGAAGAGTTTCATAATCATCGTGGATATAATTGTAATATGTAACATTTTCTCCATCAGGATAAATCCCAGTAAAAGTTGCAAATTCTGCATCACTAGTTTTGCCGGTTCCAATATTGGAATAAAAATATTTATAATATAAATTACTATTGTCATTGGCGAGACTATTAACAAAAGGTGTAACTTCATATTGTTGTTCAGTATCTGGATCTGTAATTGTTAAATTGACTAAAAAGTTATTAAACGATTCCATCTGTAAAATAACTAAGTTTTTATTTTTAAAAATTGCTTCACTATTATTTGTTTCTTGATCAAAGAAGTTAAGCGGATTTGAATGAGTTTTTTCCTCTAAGAAAAGCTCTCCTTTTTCAAGCAAACTTGAATCCATAGGGTGGTTATTATAATTGCCGCTAGTTATATAACTAATTATGTTATTAGTGTAGTAATTATAAAGTCCGACAGATTGAACACCTTTTAGTGGTTCATCAACACTGCTGAATTGGCTCGCTTTTAAGACATATTGATAGTTGATTAAACTTAAAGAGGAGAAGCTTAAACCGACAATTATTCCTTTGACAACGCGGAGTAAAGTAGTATGATTAAAGGCTATTTTGCTGTTTTCTTTAAAGCGCTTTTTATTAAACATTAAAATAATTATTACAAGAAACACAAGTGCTGGAATAATGGCGAGAAATTGACCAGTAATAAAGAGGTCTTGCCATAATTTAATGGTTAATTGTCTCCCTAGTATTGGGGCGTGGTTTGAAAATGTCCTAATATTGAAAAAAGAAAAAGCTGTTTCATAATAAAGTGCATACATCTTCAGTAAAAAAACCATTACTGAAAGAAAAACAGTTATCAGAGAAAGTGAAATAACAATTGTTTTTTTCTTTCTAGCACTTAAGTAAACAATGCTCGTTAGCAACAATAAAAAGCCTAAATCTCCTAAAAAAGAATTAAGCAATGATTGGAATGTTATTCGATAAAGATTCATTCCCTGATTAAAAAGTGAAGATGTGACAATATAAGTGTTTAATAAATTAAGAATTATAAATAAAGCTGTTACAATTATTAAAAAAACATTGTCTGAAATCTTTTTCATAAACTCATTCTCCAACACTTATTTTATAACAAAAAAGGCTCTATGTAAAGAAAAAGATGCCTTAAGCATCTATTCTATTCTTCGCGAGTTTTATCTTCTTTTACAACAACTCGACCTTTATACTCACCGGTAAACGGTGATACTCGATGGGGTAATATTAAGTCACCAGTTTGTTTATCGACAACAAGTGTTGGTTTTCTTAATTTGTAATGTGTACGACGTTTTCTTTTTGCAGTTTTACCTTTTCGTCGAAAGGGAACAGCCATATTTATACCTCCTAAAAATTATTTTTCAAAAATCCCATATGGCATCTCAGCAGCAAGCCAGCCCCAGACCATTTCATATAAATCGACTTTATCATCTTTGATTTTATATTCTGTTTCACTAGAGTAAGAAACTTCATCGATTAATTTAAACTCTAAGGGAAAATTAATGGGGTTTAATGTGTCAGCTGCAATTAAGGTTAAATCAACTTTGATATCTAATTCAAACCGGATGTGAGTGCTATATAAAAATGAATATGAACCGCTGACAAAACATTGACCTATATCTTCAACCATAATCATATCTTCAATCTCTTTTTTGAAGTTTAATTTAAAATTTAAAGGTTGTCCGTTACGTTGTTTTAAATAGTCTAAAGTATAAATCATTTTATTCACCAGCGAAACCAATTATAACAAAACAAAATAGATATGTCAATTACATTAAAAGACAAGTCATAAAAGGAATTCAAAAAGAATGTAGTTTAACGTTAAATAACGGCTAAAAAGCCAATTTTTCTCTTAAGAATGATTTGAGATTAGTTGCTAAATTTAATAGTTCTGGATCGAGTAAATAATCCTCTTTTGGGGTTTTAATATCGATTAACATCACTCGTAAAGGAATGACAATACTTTTGAGTTCACTCAACACCAATTTTAATTTAAAAATGTGAAGTTCAGTTTTGTTAATCTTTTTAAATTCGATACTTGTTTCAATACTTTGGATTTGAATATAAGATAATTCCATAGCGCGATCATTATAACTTGAACCGGTTTTATGATCAATCATTGTTGAATAACAAAAGAGCGAATGTTTACCGAAATAAACAGCATTAAAATTAGCTAAATCATAGCGGAGTTTATCTTCACCGTAGACTAGTATAGGTTTAATTCCTTTCCGCTCTTCAATTGGGGTTGTTAATAAAAGAGGCGGGAAAGCATTGACTTCTGCGTCTTCAACACCCAAAAGTAATTTAGCTCTTTGATTAGCCTTTTTTAAATCTTCTAAAATGTAAGTGTCAAAATCTTCAATTTTTAGGCGATGGTTTTTTCTGTGAAAAAACCGTCTCATAAATTTTTTCCTTGCCATTATTAACCTCCCAATGAAATTCAAAAATCGGATAAAAAACTAAAATAAAAAAACGGGATATCCCGGTTTTATCTGCTATGTAAAAACAGAGTTACGAAAATCATGCCAACAAAAAGAATGGCGATTACAAAAGTTGCGCGCATCAAAAATAACTCAATTCCTCGCACTTTTTTATCTTTGAAAAGATCTGATTTACTACCGCTAAAGGCATCTTTAATGTTGTCCTGTGCCTCTTGGAGTGCAACCGAGAGAATGAGAAATGCACCTAATATAAAAACTAAAATATCTGCCCAATTCATAATTATTTACGTATCATAAACCTCTTCAGGTTTTAAAATACTCTCCTTCCTAAAAATGGTTCTTTTAGTTGCAAAATAAAACAGAGCTAAAATGTTTTTCAAAACTAATCAATTAATTTCTTTTATTTATATTTTAATTATATCATTGAATTTGTTAAATTGATTAAATTATTTTAAAAACATTTTTTTAAAAAGCGCTGAATGACTTAATAAACAACTATTTTATCTTCTTGTCAAAATCTAAAAAGACCACAATTATTTTATCAATTAGGACACTTTTTGTCAAACCATAATATCTCAACTTATAAAATAAATTCAAGATAATATGGTTTTATTTATCTAAAACGGTTATAATAGTTAGTAATAGTACGAGTGGTGATCCAATGAATCTTGCTGTATTTGTCTTAGGAGAATATAAAAGCAATTGTTATCTGCTTTATAAAAATTATCAAGCATTAATTATTGATCCAGGCTATAACTCAAAAAGAGTAGACAAATTTATTAAAGAAAACGGGTTAATAGTTGAGGCAATTTATGTCACACATGGTCACATTGATCATATTGGTGGAGTAAATTCACTTAAGAAGCGCTACCCAAAAATTAAAGTATATGCGCCAAGAAAAGATCAGTACTGGTACCTTAAAGACAACTCGAGAGGACTAACGGAAGATTTGCTAGTTGATGTTTATGTCAAACAAGGAGATTACATCGCTTTTGCAGATAAAATATTTGAAGTGATTGAAACTCCTGGTCATTCTTATGGTTCAAGTTGTTTATATAGTGATAAAGTTTTATTTTCAGGTGACACTTTGTTTTATCATTCATACGGTCGTACAGATTTATATTTGGGTGACATAAAAGCTTTAAGGGATAGCATCCAAAACAAATTGTTTAAACTTCCTCACGACACAATAGTTTATCCTGGTCATGGAAAACCGACAACTATCTTAGAGGAAATAATATATAATCCTATAGTTAGGAAGGAGAAAATATGAAACAAATAGAAAGATTTTTAAACAGTCAAATTTATCCACTAATTACTGCAATCCTAGCCTTCGTTGCTTGGTATTTTAAAGGTGACCTAATTATGGTTAACTATGGAATCATCACTGGTTTTTTGGTCATCATTACAGTTATCTTAGCATTTTTTAAAGATACGAAACATGTCATACCTCTAGCTTTGGGCTTAATGTTTATGATTAACATTGAACAGATTGGTCTTACAGAGATTAGAGAATTTAGCATTGTCTATATAGTATTTGGTCTAAGTATTATTGGTCTTGCGGTTCATTTTTTACGTTTCAAACATAAATTTAAGTTTGACTGGATGACATTAAGTTTTCTGTTAATTGCGGTCACCTATGTAATCCCAATGGTTTATATGCCTTATTCAAACACTTCGCTTGTAATCTCGTTTTTTGGGTTTGTTTACGTAATTTTATATTTATTCTTTAAAAACACCTCAACAGCAAGAGCAGAACAAATTAAACTTATTTTTTCTATGCTTCACTTACTATCTTAGCCCAAATCTTATATTCATTTGGCACCGGTTTTCTTGAGGCCTTTCAAGCGAATAACAGTATTGAAGAAACTTTAATCTTGGGACTACAATCATCGTGGAGCGCAATAGATTATGGCTATGGAACGATTAATGATGTAATAATTTATTTTACAGTGTTATCAAGCGGCATGCTTTACAAAATAGTTAAAAGCCCTAAAAACTTCTTATATTGGATTGTTTTAGCTTTAAGTACCGCAGCAATAATATTGAGCGGTTCAAGAGGTGGTTATTTATCATGGGCAGTTCTATTAATAGCATTTTATATTATCTTAGTTGTCTACGGCAAAAAAGCACAAGTAATATTTGCAACCATCCTAGTTTTAGCAGTGGTTGGGCTTGGGATTTATCGGTTAGATATTGCGAAAATATTTTATGAAAACTTTGTCCAGGGTGGAATAAGGGAACTTGACGCCTTTTCTAGTGGTCGAATAACACTTTATAAAAATGCTTGGGAGACTTTTAAGCAATATCCTTATTTCGGAGCAGGTTGGACATATAAACTACAAGAAGGAAACACTGATAGAATTCAAATTTATCATTCAACGATTTTCCACACACTTGCAATAAGCGGCATTGCAGGAGCAGTCGCAGTAGCATTTTTCGTTATTATCGCTTTTATCATTTTGTTAAAGAAAATGAATTTAAAAGTTGCGTTTTTAGGCCTAACATGGGTTGTTACAATGCTTCATGGATTAGTCGATAACACAGTTCATATGATTATCTTCACCCTGCTAACAATCTTTATGTTCACAGCGATTCAACGAGAAGAAGAAATTTCAAGTGATGAAAAGAAACAAGAGTTTTACGACTTCCTCTTTATTGATCAACTATAATAAAAACATTTGACAAACAAAAAACCTCCGCTGGGAGGTTTTTTCTTTAACTAAGCTTTATTTTTTCTTTTTTGCAGCAATTGTAATTCTAATATAATCGACTGTTAAATCGTCAAATTCAGGTTGTGATTTGATAAAAGAGAAAATATTAGGGTTAGCAATTTCAGTAATTTGATTTGTGTCTTTAATTATTACGTGGACATGACTATCGGCGTTATGCATTGGATTGTCAAGTGCAAGATCGTAATATTTTGTATCATCAATATAAAGCTCTACAGCTATTTTTTGTTCGATTAAAAAATCTAGATTATTATAAACTGTAGAAACGTTTGTAAAGCCTTTTTCTGCTAGGCGATTTTGAATTTCTTTAAATGTTAAATGATTATCTTGCAAAACTTCAATCATCGCTTTTCTAGCTTTAGTAATTCTGAGGTTTTTTTTCCTCAAAGAAGCAAAATACTTTTCTTTAACATCCATTAATCTCACTCCTTTATAGTTTGATGCTTTTCAAAATAAGCACTCATTATATTTTGTAAGTTTTTACTATGGTAGGCTAAAGTTTCGCTTTTACTCCCTTTGTCATCAATTTTATAACGCTCTAATATATGGAGTTGAATCAATGGTTTTCTCTTGTATAAGCGATAAACACCATAAGGTTTCTTCAGCACAAATACCATAGGTATTATATCAACATTACTATCAATCGCAAAGCGAAATGCTCCTTTTTTAAAGGGTCTAATCTGATCAGAATATGGTCTTAGGGAAGTTTCAGGATAGACTCCTACCCAAGCACCTTTGTCAATAACGGAATTTAATTGTTGCTGAAATTCAACTAAATAAGATCGTTTATTGGGAATCGGAGCTCCACCTAAAAGTTTTAACCATTTTCCAGCAAAAGGAATTCCTAAATTTGTCATCAACATCGTAAAATAAGATTTCTTTGGCCAAATTACTGTGCCAGCTAAAAAAGCATCGATTGGATGGAGATGGTTAGAGACAAAAATAAAGCCTTTTTCTTGAGATTTACGATAAGACTTTAAAAGTTTTTTATTTTTTACCTTAAAGCCTAAAAAAAATGGTGCCCAAAGGTAACGAATTAGCGGCCTTATAATAAAGATAACTATTGAACTAAAAAATCTTTTGTACCATTTTCTACTAAAATAGTCATAATTTTCTTTCAGTTCCACAGGGCGGGCTTTGATTGTTTGAAAGGTATGTTCACTTTCAGTTGTTTGATTTTCTGGCAAATTATTTTTCAATTGTTTCATAGGATCACCACTACTAAACTAATTATATCATACTATAATTAAGGTGGTTTGTGTTATAATTAAATTGGTGATAATATATGATTATTGTCTATGGTGGAACTTTTAATCCCCCAACGATTGCACATCAAAAAATTGCAAAACAAATTATTGAAAAGTTTAAACCGAGTAAATTTATTTTATTGCCAGTCGGTGATTACTATCCTTGGAAAGATAGTTTTGCAAGTTTTTATCACCGCAAAGAAATGTTAAAATTAACTTTTCCACAACCAATTTTTGAAATCTCTGAAATTGAAAATGAAAAAGCTTACCAAGGCACATATAAAGCGCTCAAACAAATAGAAAGCCAATTCAAGGAAGAAGTCCGGTTTTTGCTGGGTGCCGATAATCTGGATTACTTAGATCAGTGGCTTAATTATCAAAGTTTAATTAAAGAATATAAGTTTATCGTTTTAACACGAAAAGGTTTCGATGTTGAAAATATAATTGACGATAAGTTTGCTAATTATAAAGCTAATTTTAGTATCCATAATTTTAATCTTGATATTGCTGCAGCAAATTTTAGAAATGATCCAACTAAAATAGATATTGTTGTAAAACCAGTTTATAGTTACTTAAAAAAGCATAATCTTTATGGGGTGAAATGATGTATCAACATGGCATTTTAAAAGTTGCTACGGCAACACCAAAACTTGAAGTGGGAAAACCACTTTATAATGTCAATGAAATTATTAAAGTCTTAACTAAAACCGAGGCGAGTTTAGTTGTTTTTCCAGAACTAGCTTTAACGGGTTATACTTGTGGAGACTTGTTTTATCAAGATCTCTTGCTCAATGAAGCTTTAGCAGCTTTAAAACAACTGCTTGAGACCAATTTTCCTGGAGTTTTCATTGTTGGAATGCCATTTGATGTTGATGGAGTTCTTTACAATTGCGCAGTTGTTTGTCAAAAGGATAAAGTTTTAGGTGTTATTCCGAAGTTTTATAACCCCAACACCAATGAGTTTTATGAGAAAAGATGGTTTAATAGTGGCTCTGATGTTTCCTTTAAAGAAGTGACCATTTTAAATCAAAAAGTTCCCTTCGGTCAAATTTTATTTAAAGATACTAAAAACGAAATTAATTTCGCAGTAGAAATCTGTCAAGATATGTGGATGCCAATTTCACCTGGAAATTATTTAAGTTTAGTTGGGGCTAATTTAATTATTAATTTAAGTGCTTCCAATATTTATGTTGGTAAAAAGAAAGAGCGCAGAAGAATAGTTATCGAACATTCAAGAAAAAATCATGGTGCCTATCTCTATACATCATCAGGTGTTGCTGAATCGACAAGTGAGACTGTTTTTAGTGGTCATAATATTCATAGCGTTTTAGGCAAAACAGTTAATGAAGCTCATTTTACTAGTTTTGAAACTGAGGTTTTAACTTCGGATCTCGACTTTGGTTTAATTAACTATACACGAAGAAAAGATGCTAGTTTAAAAGATAGCCTTCATAAATATAAAATTGATTATCAAACTGTTGAGGTTAAATTTGCCGAAACAACTGCTTATCAATTTGCGCAAAAACTCGAAAAAAGTCCATTACTTCCAGTTGACAATGAGGAAAGTTTTGCTGAAATTCGTTTGATTCAAACGCGAGCGCTCGCCAAAAGATTGGTTCATTTAGATCAACCTAAAATTATTGTTGGAGTCTCTGGTGGTTTAGATTCTAGTTTTGCGTTATTAGTGGCAGTTGATACATTTAAATATCTTAAACGCGATATTAAAGATATTATTGCGGTTTCAATGCCAGGTCTTGCTTCTAGTGAAAAAACAATCAATAATGCGAAGAAGCTTAGTCAAGCTTTAAATGTGACATTTAAGGAAATTGACATTAAAGAGGAGACCCAGCTCCATTTTAAAATGATTGGCCAAGACAAAAGTCATGAAGATACAACTTATGAAAATACTCAAGCCAGAATTAGAACGATGGCTTTAATGAACTTAGCGAATAAAAATAAGGCAATTGTTTTAGGAACAGGCAGCCTAAGCGAGATTGCTCTAGGTTTTATGACTTATAATGCCGATCAGATGAGTATGTACGCGATTAACTCTGGAATGCCAAAAACACTAATTAAAAGGCAATTTAAAAAATATCAACAGGTCTTTCCAAAACTCTCTAATATAATTGAAGAAATCCTTTTAACCCCAATTTCACCAGAGCTTATTGCTAATCAGAAAACAGAGGAAATTATTGGGAGTTATGAAATAAATGATTATTTGATTTATCGCCATTTAGTTGCGGGTGATGATGATGCTAAAATGATTTTTATGTTAAAACACGCTTTTGAACTTTCTGATGAAGAAGCGAAAGAGGCAGTAAAAAGATTTTTAAGTCGTTTTTATAGTTCACAATTTAAACGTCAAGTCATGCCAGATGGACCTAAGGTAGTAAATTTAAGTTTATCTGCGAAAAGTGAATATAAATTAAATAGTGATGTGAGGAAAAAATGAAAAAGAAAGTCGTTTTAGGGCTTTCTGGTGGCGTAGATAGTGCGGTTGCGTTAATTGTCTTACAACAACAAGGCTATGATGTTAGCGCTGTTTTTATGCGCAATTGGGATTCTTATGTCAATGATGATATTTTGGGCAATCCAACTTTGGATGCCGAGGTTTGTAGTCAAGAACAAGATTATCAAGATGCTAAAAGTGTCGCCGATAAGCTCGAAATAAAACTTAAAAGAATTGATTTTATTGAAGAATACTGGGACTTTGTCTTTAAGTATTTTTTAGCTGAATATGAAAAAGGAAGAACACCTAATCCCGATATTTTGTGCAATACAGAAATTAAGTTTAAAGCATTTTTACAATACGCTTTGACATTAGATGCAACTAAAATTGCGATGGGACATTATGCAAGAGTAAAGTTAATTGATGGCGAGCATGTCTTAATGCGGGCGAAAGATAAAACAAAAGATCAAACATACTTTTTATCACAACTCTCTTCAGAACAATTGAGCAGAGCGATTTTTCCGGTTGGCGATTTGACCAAGGAGAAAGTCCGTGAAATTGCCCGAAAATATCAACTCGATGTTGCCGAGAAAAAAGATTCAACCGGAATATGTTTTATCGGTGAGAGAAGATTTAACGAGTTTTTATCAAATTATATTTTAACAAAAAAAGGTCCAATTAAAACTCTTGATGGAACTTATTTAAAAGATCATGAAGGATTGTTTTATTATACAATTGGCCAAAGAAAAGGTCTTGGGATTGGTGGTTTAAAAGATTATCAACAAGAGCCTTGGTTTGTGGTGGGAAAAGATCTTCTAACCAATACTTTGTATGTCGCGCAAGGCTTTCATCATCACTATTTGTATTCTAATTCATGCACTGTAAAAGATGTTGTCTTTAGAGGTAATAGAAATTTAGAAAACCGTGAATTTACTGCTCTTTTTAGATATCGTCAACAGGATAATGAAGTTAAGTTGAAATGGTTAGACGAGACAACTCTACTTGTTTCTTATCCACAAAAGGTCAGAGCTGTGACTCCCGGCCAAGCGGCAGCTTTTTACGAAGGTGAGATTTGTGTTGGTGGCGGTTTTATTGACCAAGTATATTTTGATAATCAAAAAAGAATGTACTAAAATGAAGGTGTAATTTGTGAAATTTAAAGGCTTTGTTCAAAAGCGGATCTTTAAAAATAAAGAGAATAATTATTCAATTTATTCAGTTGTGCTTGAAAATGGTGAAGAACATATTATTACCGGTTCTTTACCAGATTTATCAAGCGATTTTTTATATGAGTTTGAAGTTGAAGAAAATATTCATCCTCGTTATGGACTCCAATATAAAGTTTTAACATTTAAACAAATTACAAGCCAAACAGAAGAGGGCTTAATCAACTACTTGTCAAGCGATCTGTTTTTCGGTATAGGTCCCGCGAAAGGTAGAAAAATAGTTAAACATTTAGGTCTTAACGCCATTGAAAAAATCTTGGAAGATAAAAATGTTTTAAGAGAAATTGGTTTTAATCCTTTGCAGACAGAAAGATTGTATCGAGAACTTTATAGTAATCAAAAACTAGAATCGATTTTGGTAACTTTATTTAGTTATGGACTTACAACAAACCTTTCAATGAAACTCTTTGACTATTATGGTTTTGAGACAGTCAATATTTTAACAGAAAACCCTTATCAACTAATCGATGATATTGAAGGCATTAATTTTAAACGCGTTGATGAGATTGCCTTTAAGTTGGGATTTAAAGAAGATAACCCAAAGCGAATTGAAGCTGCAATTTTATTCGCTTTAAATCAAAGTATTAATAGTAGCGGCAACACATATTTGTTTAAAGAGGAGTTTTATCGTGCAATAATCCGACTTTTACAAAATTATCAGCTCCAAGAAATAGTCGAAGAAACAATTGTCAAGTTGAGTGAAGCAAACAAAATCATCTTTAAAAATAATACTTATACCTTGATGACTATTGACAATATTGAAAGAAATTTAAGTGAAAATCTTTTAAGTTTTACTAATTACACACCAGCCCAAACTAATTTACTAAAATTAATTGAACAGACAGAAAATATTTTACAAATAACTTATACAGAACTTCAGAAAGAAGCGATTATTGCTTCAATTGAAAATCCATTAACGATTATCACTGGTGGCCCAGGAACTGGTAAAACAACTGTCTTGTCAGGTTTAATTACTACTTACGCACTTTTACATGGTTACAATTTAGCAAGCGAATCAATTGTTGAGAAAATAGCGATTTGCGCGCCAACTGGAAGAGCTGCTAGAAGGATGACTGAGATTATGGATATTCCAGCTTTTACAATTCATAAATTACTCGGTTATGATTATGAAGGAAATTTTACTTTCGATGAAGAAAATAAACTCTCACAAGAACTTTTTATCATTGATGAAGCCAGTATGATTGATATTTATTTAGCGGAACAATTGTTTAAATCTATTCCCAATCACGCTAAGATAGTTATTGTGGGTGATAAAGATCAACTCCCTAGTGTTGGACCAGGCCAAGTCTTAGGAGATCTTATTGAAGCAGACAAGATGCCGATTATTCTCTTAGATGAAATTTATCGTCAAGCAGCAAATAGTGGAATAATCGCCCTTGCCAATAGTATTAACAATCAAACTGTCGATAGTTTTGAATACAATTCACAAGAAGACTTGTTGTTTGTTAAAGAAGAAGAACAAAAAATTATTAATTATTTAATTGAATCAATAACTGCAGCCATCAAAAACGGTTATGATTTAATTGAAGATATTCAAATTTTAATCCCTCGTTATAAAGGAGCGGTTGGAATCGATGCAGTCAATCAAACTTTTCAAAACCATTTTATAAATAATAAAACTCCCGTCATGGAGATTGGCACTAGAAAATTTTACATTGATGATAAAGTAATGCATCTTGTTAATTCGCCTGATAAAGGAGTTATGAATGGTGATATTGGAATTGTTAAGACCATTTATCAAACAGAAGATAAAACCAAAGTTATGCATGTGAAATATCCTGATGCTGATGTTGTTTATCAAACTCATGAATTAGATGAACTGACACTAGCCTACGCAATTAGCATTCATAAATCTCAAGGTAGCGAATATAAAATTGTTTATTTGCCGCTTGTAAAAGGTTATTCGGTGATGTTAAGAAAAGAATTACTCTATACTGGAGTTACTCGCGCCAAACAGTACTTATATTTAATCGGTGACTTGTCGCTAATTGAAAAAGCAAGTAAACTCTTAAATGAAAAAAGAAGAACAAGACTAAAAGAATATTTAACATCAACAGAAGAAATTGAGCCTAAAAAAGAGTTATCGCCTTATGATTTCCTATAAAAAAGTTATCCCTGCGGATAACTTTTTTGTTGTGAGGTAGATTATTCTTTTTCCAAAAAGATGCTCATTAGACCGGCTAAAGCACCACCAACAAGAGGAGCGACAATAAAGATCCAAACTTGTTTTAAAGGTTCACCAGCTGCAAAGATTGCCGGCGCTAAGCTTCTAGCAGGGTTAACTGAGGCTCCAGTAAAGGCAAATCCGGCAACGACAATCATAGTTAAAACTAGGCCGATAATTAAACCTCTAAAAGAAGAAGTTGCTTCATCATCTTGAACTCTTAAAATAAGTAAGACAAAAACAAATGACAAAACAATCTCAACAATTAAAGCTACGACAATAGCCATACTATTTCCAGCAAAGGCAGCACCAATTTGATTAGCTCCCATTCCTGTTGCTTGAGCATTACTACCAAGTAAAATGAAGAGGAGTAGAGATCCTAAAATTGCTCCCACTACTTGTGAGATTAAGTAAAGACCGAGGTCTTTAGTCTCAAGTTTCTTTTTTATCCACATTGCCAATGAAGTGGCGGGATTAAAATGGCCACCAGATAGTGGGCCAACTATATAATGCATTGTAGTAAATGCAAGTCCAAAAGCAATCGCGGTTGCGACAATATTACCGGTTAAGACAGCAGTTGCTGTTCCGATAAAAACTAAACCAAATGTGCCGAATCCTTCAGCTACAATTTTTTTAAGCATAAATATGCCTCCTTCTTTTTGTTTTCAATTTATCTGAACTTAGCAAGGAGCTCAACTGAAATACATAAAAGAAGTTAAAGATGGCTATTTATGGCTTGTTTTTGGCAAAAAAACTAAAAAAAAGAACAGACTTTAACAGATAATGAGAAGATTATTGTAAATTGTCGTTGATTGAATAAAAAAAGCGACTAAGCCGCTTATTTTCATTTTTCTAAAGAATTCTTTTCTATTATTGCTTTGAGTTCTTCAAGTTTTAAGTTACAACTTTTTCTTTTATAACAATGACAGCCGAGATTATTTTTATCTCTTTTAATCCACCTGAAATAAATAATAAGACCTAAAAAACTAATAACAAAGATTAAAATTAAAATATCGATTAAACTCATTTATAGGCCTCCTAATCTTAAAATATTAAAGACTATCACTGCTAAAAGATAAGCAAGGGCGGTTTGAAATAAAACACCATAAAATGTCTTTTTTGCACTTCCGAGTTCCATCTTCATCGCTCCAATGGATGCTAGGCAAGGAGCACTAAAGAGATTAAAAATCATAAAACTTACGGCACTTGATGTGGTGAAAAAGGCAAATGCTGGCGAATTGAAAATACTTCCTTGACCAGAAACACCAGCGATAACACGCATTGAAACAATAACATTTTCTTTTGCGATAAAACCTTGAAGTGCACTGACACCGCTTGCCCAAGATAGTTCACCAATGATAGGATAAAATAAATACGATAAGTAATAACCAATTTTGGCAATTATACTATTTTCAATGGGAACTCCATAAGTAAAGCGAAAGTCAAAGGAAAGTAGAAACCAAAGGATAATACTTGAAAAAACAATAATAGTTGTTGCATTTTTGATAAAATCCCAAACTTGGGTTGTAATATTGCGGAACACATAGCGGAAACGAGGGATCTTATAAGTTGGCAGTTCAGAGATGTAGCCTGATGTTCTTTTAACTTTAAATAGATATTTCATGATTAAAGCTGCCAAGATAATAATAACAATTGAAAACAAATATAATAAAAAAGTAATTAAACCAGCATATTTCTTAAAAAAGAAACTTGCAAATACTGTAATAATTGGTAGTTTAGCACTACAAGGTATCATCGGCGTGAGAATAACAGTCATTTCGCGTTCTTTTTTATCTTCAATTCCTCTCGATGAGGCAATTGCAGGAACCGAACAACCACTCCCGATAATAAAAGGAATTAAAGCTCTACCGGAAAGCCCAAAACGTCTGAAAAGGCGATCTAAGAAAAATGAGATTCTAGTCATGTAACCAGTCGCTTCAAGCAAGTTAATAAAAAAGAATAAGACAATTAATTGGGGAATAAAAGGAGCCATCGCTCCGAGGCCACCGATTACGCCATCAACAAATAGACTTGCCGACCAATCACTAGCATTTAAAGTTTTGAGCCAAGCAAATGTCTTCGTTTGGAACCAAAAGAAAAAGTTTTCAATATAGTCAACCCCTCTTGAACCAACGATGCCCACTGAAACTGTATAAACAATAAACATAATAAGTAAAAAGATTGGAATTGCTAAATACTTATTTAAAAGAATTTTATCAATTGTTATAGTTAGTTTATCATATTTAGAGAGTAAAGAAGTAGAATAAGAGAGTGCTTTTTCAATATAAG
>JAAYKO010000052.1 GCA_012522345.1 Acholeplasmataceae bacterium
AAAAAAAGGATAAAACCTCGTTTTGAGGTTTTTTTTATCAACAAATATTTGACATTTTGAATTTCTTTATAATAATTATAAATGAGGAGGTGTTAATATTGGCCATTGGCAGAACGATAATTCGTAACATCAGAAAAAAAATGGACAATGACAATTTAATCGAAGGAAAATTGGGAGCAACACTAAAGGTTAAGCGTGCTGAGAAGGATAAGACTTTAAATGATTTAAGTAAAAGTTATGGTATTTCAGTTTCGTATTTATCAAAAATTGAAAATGACATTATGAAACCTAATGTTGAGTACATTACAAATTTACTTAAATATTTAGAAATTAATGAGGAAATGTTTAGCAGTGGTTTAGTGATGAATAGTTGGTATGAAAAACTAATTATGCATATTATAGGTCTTGAAGATAATGAAAAAGACTTAAAAGATTTTCTTGCGACAAGAGAAGATTTTCAAGGAAAGATTTTACAACTAGCACTCTTAATTCATGAAAATAAGCTTTTAGATGTTGAAGAAATCATTAACATCTTAATGCATAATATTTCTTTGATGCAACCTTTAGAATTCTTTGTTTTCTCATTATCTTTATCAAGTTATCACCTTAAATTAAATGATTATTTTACCGCAGGAGCAATTTTTTGCGAAATCTCTGAAAAAGTTTTAGAGAATTATATGTTGAGACTTTGGTATTATGAGATTGCATTTGAATTAGCGCTTTATCAAGCATCGTATTTATATTTATCTAAAATAGTAAAAGAATTGTTAAGTTTATATTTTAGATTCAATTTGACAGATAAAGTAAATAAGTTAAAGAGAAGATACAATGTTGCGACTTCATATTTTTTAGAGCCTAGTAAATATCCAATCAATTTGGTAGCTGTAACTAATTATGAAAGAAGTTATCGTTTATCACTTATTTATCATGAAAAATTCGAAGAGTTTTTGGCGCTGGAAAAGAAAAAAGATCTCGCTCAACTACTTTTTGATGATCTGCATGATAATTCTGCAAAAGTTAAAAAGATCTGGCGTGAAATCTATTTTGAAGATGATCCTTTTGAATTAGCGTTATATGATTATTTTAAATTCAAATATGAACATGAACGCAGTTACTTTATTTTAAAAGATACGCTCTTTTCAGACAAAGGAGTATCACAACACCATTATTGTTCCCATTTCTTTACTAAGCAACTAACTGATTTGTTGAGTGGCAGACATAAATATAAAGAATGTTATTTGACAAATAAGAGATTAAAAGAGCTTGATGATAAAAGAAAAGCGCATCTTAAAAACAAAATTTTAATCGATAATTGCTTGTAACGAACTGTAAACAAACATTTTCTTAAAGGATATATTAATTTGAACTAAGGATTAAATTGTATCATCTTTTTAGATTCTTAAATTATAAAACAAGGTTTAAATATTAAATCTTCCTTCTAAATTGTCCAATGAAAAATGACTAAGGGTTCTTAGTCTTTTTCGTGTTAAGTAGATTAAAGAAAAATAACCGCTTGTTTTGTAAAAATTAAGTGACAATAAAATTAAAAGCGAGGTTATAGAAAATGAAAAAGATTTTACTTTTTATGGTGTTATTTATTGGCATCTTGCAAGTTGAATCAGTTTATGCTGAACAGAGTATTTTTATTTGGGAAATTACTGAAATTGAGATTGAACATGGAGGTGATTTAGGTGAAGCATTAGAGATAATCAAGCGTGGCATTAAGTTGAAAGAAGGCTATGAAGATCCGGGCTTTTTAATTGAAAATGATCGA
>JAAYKO010000053.1 GCA_012522345.1 Acholeplasmataceae bacterium
CTGTTTTATTAAACCGAGCTCCGACTCTTCACCGCTTAGGAATTCAAGCTTTTGAACCTAAGTTAATCGATGGCAAAGCGATTCGTCTCCACCCACTTGTTACCCCAGCATTTAATGCTGACTTTGACGGTGACCAAATGGCTGTTCACGTTCCGCTTTCGCATGATGCCCAAGCAGAAGCGCGACTTTTGATGTTAGCTTCAAATAATATTTTAAATCCGAAAGATGGCAAACCGGTTGTTACACCTTCCCAAGATATGGTTTTAGGTAATTACTATTTAACACTTGCTAAAAAAGGATTGCCAAATGAAGGGCACTTTTACACTGGTTTAGATGAAGCATATATGGCTTATAAAAATAGCGATATTACACTTCATACATTGATTGTTTTAGATCCTAACGATTTAAATCATTATTTCACCGATTCGCAAAAAGAAAAATATTTAATTACTACTTTAGGGCGATTAATTTTTAATAATATTTTACCGCCTTCATTTCCGTTTTTAAATGAACCGACAGAAGAAAACTTAATTGTCAAGGCCAATGATGTTTATTTTGTGGAAAAAGGGAAAAATGTTAAGGAATTTATTAAAGATGTTCCAACACCAAAATCCTTTGGTTATCGTTTCTTATCGATGATTATTGCGGAAGTATTTAAGCAATTTGAAATTAATGAAACTTCAAAAATGCTCGATAAACTTAAGGATTTAGGTTTTAAATATTCAACAGTTTCGGGAATTACAGTTTCAACTTCTGATATGAATGTTTTCTCAGGCAAGAAAAGCCGAATTAGTGAAGCAGAAGAAAACATTAAAGTTTTAGAAGAGAACTTTGAAGATGGAATTATTAATAATGAAGAGCGTTATAATTTAATTATTAATGAATGGAAAAAAGCTCGCGATGAAATTGAAACAGGTGTGATGAGCGAATTTAGTCCTGATAATCATATCTTTATGATGTTTGATTCAGGGGCAAGAGGAAACAAATCAAACTTTGCCCAAATGCTTGGAATGCGAGGCTTGATGAATAACCCCGCAGGAGAAGTTATTGAAATTCCAGTTAAAGCTAACTTTAGAGAAGGCTTGACAGTTACTGAGTTTTTCATCTCTACTCACGGTGCAAGAAAAGGCTCTACTGATACCGCTCTTAAAACAGCAGAGTCAGGATATTTAACAAGACGTTTAGTAGATGTTTCGCAAGATTTAATTGTTGATATGGAAAACTGTAACACCGAAAAAGGTATTGAAATGGAAGCTGTTTTCGATAATGATGGGAAATTGACAATCCCACTTGCCGATAGAATTGTCGGTAGATATACAAGTCAACCAGTAATCAACTCAAAAGATAAAGAAATTATTATTGATAAAGATCAATTGATTACTAATGATATTGCCGACCAAATTGAGGCGGCAGGAATTAAAAAAGTTACGATAAGAAGTGTTTTAACATGCGATAGTTTTGTCGGTGTTTGCACACATTGTTATGGCAGAAACTTAGCGACTAATAAAGCAGTTGAAGTCGGTGAAGCAGTAGGAGTAGTTGCTGCTCAATCGATTGGCGAACCGGGAACTCAGCTTACAATGCGGACGTTCCATACCGGTGGAGTGGCCTCAACAAGCGATATTACTGCAGGTTTGCCGCGAGTTCAAGAATTATTCGAAGCGAGAAAGCCAAAAGGACAAGCAACAATTGCCGAGATTGGTGGCAAGATTGAACGGATTGAAAATCGTCAAACCGGAACAATAATTACTGTCCTTGAAAACAGTCAAAATGATGAGCCAAAAAAAGAGAAAAAATATGTTCTTGATTCAAGTGCTCAATTGATTGTTAAAAAAGGCGATAGTATTGCTGCTGGACAGCGGTTTAATAAAGGTCCAATTCATCCAAAAGAACTTTTAAGAGTTACCTCAATTAGAGAAGTTGAAAAATACTTATTAGAAGAAGTCCAAAAAGTATATACCGCTACAGGGGTTGCAATTTCTGACAAACACATTGAAATTATTATTCGCCAAATGTTGAGAAAGATTCATGTTGTTTACGAAGGAGATACCGACTTATTACCAGGTTCAAGAGTCTCGATCAAAGACTTTAATGATGCTAATAAAAAAGCATTCAAAGAGAAAAAACGTCCGGCAATCGGTCAACCTGAACTTTTAGGAATTACAAGAGCATCTCTCCAAAGCGATTCCTTCTTATCAGCGGCATCTTTCCAAGAGACGACGAGAGTTCTTACAGATGCAGCGATTCACGGTAAAACTGATGAGCTTCACGGTTTGAAAGAAAATGTCATTATTGGTGGCTTAATTCCAGCAGGTACCGGAATCTTAAAAGAAAAATATTTTAAATATGAACAACCAATCAAGAAACAAGAAGAGGAATAAGAAACTCAGTGTTATGCTGAGTTTTTTCTCGGCTCGCTTAAAATAATCAAATTTTTTAGATAAAAATATTGACTTTAATTTTTAAAAGTTGTATAATTAAAACGCTGTCAAAAAAGACTGCATTCAAAAAATGTATTTTGGCGCTATTAAGCCAAAATATATTTTAAAAAGAAAAATGAAACACACGGCCATGTGGCCAAGAGAAAGGAGAATAACATGCCAACAATTTCCCAGCTTGTAAAAAAAGGACGAAAGAGCAAGACTACTAAATCTAAATCACCTTATTTAAGTGTTGGTTATAACAGTCTTAAAAAAAGAGAAACATTTCAACACAGTCCCCAAAAGCGTGGTGTTTGTGTGAGAGTTACAACGATGACACCGAAAAAGCCAAACTCAGCCTTGCGTAAATATGCCCGGGTGAGATTGTCAAATGGAATTGAAGTTAACGCTTATATTCCAGGTGAAGGACATGCCCTACAAGAGCATAGTGTCGTCTTAGTTCGTGGTGGTCGTGTTAAAGACTTACCAGGGGTTAGATATCACATCGTTAGAGGAACTCTAGACACCTCAGGTGTTGCAGATAGAAAACAAGCGCGTTCAAAATATGGCGCTAAAAAACCTAAATAATTAACGTAGTTATCATTTTTTGAAAGGAGGATACATTATATGCCAAGAAAAGGACATGTTCCCAAGCGAGATGTATTACCAGATCCGATTTATAACTCTAAACTAATTACAAAACTGATCAACACAATAATGGTGAGAGGTCAAAAAGGAACCGCTCAATCCATTTTATATGGCGCTTTTGAGAGAGTAGAAAAAGAAACAGGCAGAGATGCAATGGAAGTATTTAATCAAGCTCTTGAAAATATTACGCCAATATTAGAAACAAGATCAAGACGTATCGGTGGTCAAAACTATCAAGTACCAATTGAGGTGCGTCCAGAAAGAAAACAAACTTTAGGGTTGAGATGGTTAGTACAGTACGCTAGATTACGTCATGAAAAGACGATGGAAGAAAGATTGGCTAAAGAAATCATTGACGCTTCTAATGGGATCGGTGCAGCTGTTAAAAAGCGCGAAGATACTCATAAAATGGCAGAAGCAAATAAAGCGTTTGCGCATTATAGGTGGTAATTTATGCCAAGAGAATACACATTAGAAAACACGAGAAATATCGGTATTATGGCCCATATTGATGCGGGCAAAACAACTACTACCGAACGGATATTATTTCACACACACAAAATTCACCGATTAGGTGAAACACATGATGGCGCAAGCCAAATGGATTGGATGGAACAAGAACAAGAACGTGGCATCACAATTACAAGTGCGGCAACAACCGCTTATTGGAAAGGATATCGCTTTAATATTTTAGATACTCCTGGTCACGTAGATTTTACAGTTGAAGTTTCTCGATCATTGCGTGTTCTCGATGGTGCAATCACATTACTCGATGCTCAAGCGGGTGTTGAGCCTCAAACTGAGACAGTATGGCGTCAGGCAACAGAATATAAAGTGCCCCGGATTATCTTTATTAATAAGATGGATAAAACAGGTGCTGACTATCAATATTCGATTAAGTCAATTCATCAACGTTTAGGCGTTAAAGCTGAAGCAGTTCAATGGCCAATCGGAGCGGAAACAGAGTTTACGGGAATTATCGATTTAATTGAACTTAAAGCTTATGAGTATGATGGAATGCCAGAAGAAGAGGCGAAAGAGATTCCGATTCCTCAAGATTTAGAACAATTAGTTTTAGAGAAACGTACTTTGCTTATTGAAACAGTTGCAGATTATGATGAGGAGTTAATGATTGCCTATTTAGAAGGTGAAACAATTACTCCGGAAATGATTAAAAAAGCGATTCGTAAAGGAACTTTAGCAGTTGAGTTTTTCCCTGTTTTTTGTGGAACAGCATTTAAAAATAAAGGCGTTAAATTGATTCTTGATGCAGTTATTGACTACTTACCTTCACCGCTCGATGTTGAAGGAATGCTTGGAATTACAACAAACGATAAAACAAAGACTATTGTTGCAAGCGATAGTGAACCTTTTACCGCTTTAGCGTTTAAAGTAATGACTGATCCATTTGTCGGAAGACTAACTTATTTTAGAGTTTATTCGGGAACCTTAAAGAGTGGTTCATACATCAAAAACACGACCAAAAATACTCGTGAACGAATCGGTAGATTGTTAATAATGCATGCTAATCACCGCGAAGAAACAAAAGAAGTTTTTGCTGGTGATATTGCGGCAGCAATTGGCTTAAAACAGACAACTACAGGAGATACTTTAGCAGCTGAAAGAGAAAATGTTATTTTAGAAGCGATGAATTTTCCTGAACCTGTAATAAGTGTCGCCATTGAACCAAAGACCAAACAAGACCAAGATAAAATCTCAAATGCTTTAATTAAATTGGCGGAAGAAGATCCAACATTTAAGACTCATTTAGATAAAGAGACTGGCCAAACAATTATTTCTGGAATGGGAGAACTTCATTTAGATATTATTGTCGATCGCTTGAAACGTGAATTTAGAGTCGATGCCAATGTTGGTCAACCTGAAGTATCTTACCGCGAGACAATAACTAAAAGTGCTGAAGTTGAAGGAAAATTTATTCGTCAGTCTGGCGGGCGTGGCCAATACGGTCATGTAAATATTAAATTTGAACCAAACCCAGATCAAGGCTTTAGTTTTGTTGATTCAATTGTCGGAGGTGTTATTCCAAAAGAATATATCCAGGCAGTTAAAAAAGGTTTAGAAGAAGCGCTTGAAAGTGGGATTGTTGCTGGCTATCCGGTTATGGATATTAAAGCTACATTATATGATGGTTCATATCACGATGTAGATTCAAGTGAACTAGCATTTAAAATAGCTGCTAGTATCGCTTTGAGAAACGCAACAGAAAAATGTGCTCCAGCGCTGCTGGAACCAGTGATGAAAGTTGATGTTACATCGCCAAGTGATTATGTTGGAAATATTATCGGCGATATTACATCTAGAAGAGGGCGTCTTGAGTCTCAAGAAGTAAAAGGAGGCAACGCAATAGCTATTAGTGCCTATGTGCCACTATCAGAGATGTTCGGCTATGCTACCGCCTTAAGAAGCAATTCTCAAGGACGCGCAACGTTTATTATGCAGTTTGATCATTATCAAATGGCTCCCAAAATAATTACAGATGAAATTATTAAAAGGAGAAATGCTTAAACACTTGCAAAACTATATGTAATAGGTTAAAATATCATATAGTAAATAGATAATTTATAATAAAATATTGTAAGGAGAAAACAAAAATGGCAAAACAAAAATTTGAACGAACAAAACCACACGTTAACGTAGGAACTATCGGCCACGTTGACCATGGAAAAACAACTTTAACAGCTGCAATTACTGTGGTTTTGGCCAAAGAAGGTTTGGCAGAAATTAAAGATTATGCGGCGATTGATAGAGCCCCTGAAGAAAAGGAAAGAGGCATCACAATTAATACATCTCACGTTGAATATGAGACAGAAAGTCGTCACTATGCACACGTAGATTGTCCTGGACACGCAGACTATGTTAAAAATATGATTACTGGTGCTGCGCAGATGGATGGTGCAATTTTAGTTGTTTCAGCTGCAGATGGCCCAATGCCACAAACTAGAGAACATATTCTCTTAGCACGCCAAGTTGGCGTTCCTAAACTAGTTGTGTTTTTAAACAAGAGTGACCTTGTTGATGATGAAGAACTAGTTGAATTAGTTGAGATGGAAGTTAGAGAATTACTATCTGAATATGATTATCCTGGTGATGATGTTCCAGTTATCGCTGGTTCAGCATTAAAAGCTTTAGAAGGTGATGAAAAACATCAAAAAGCAATTCTTGAATTGATGGATGCGGTTGATGAGTATATCGATACACCTCCAAGAGAAATTGATAAGCCATTCTTAATGCCAGTTGAAGACGTATTTACAATTACAGGTCGCGGAACTGTCGCAACCGGTAGAGTTGAAAGAGGAACAATTAAAATTAATGAACCTGTTGAGATTGTTGGGATTAGACCTACAAGAACTACGGTTGTTACTGGTGTAGAAATGTTTAGAAAGATTTTAGATCGTGCTGAAGCAGGAGATAATATCGGTGCCCTTTTACGAGGAGTATCTAGAACAGAAGTAGAACGCGGTCAAGTTCTTACAAAACCGGGAGCAGTTAAACCTCATTCTAAGTTTGAAGCTCAAGTTTATGTATTGAGCAAAGAAGAAGGTGGTAGACATACAGCATTTTTCTCAAACTACCGACCACAGTTTTATTTCCGAACAACTGATATTACTGGAATTATTACGCTTCCGGAAAATATCGAAATGGTTATGCCTGGCGATAACACCACAATGGTAGTTGAACTTATCCATCCAATTGCGATTGAAGAAGGAACAAAATTCTCAATTCGTGAAGGTGGTAGAACAGTTGGCGCTGGCTCAGTAACAAAAATCATTTAAAAACAACCTTTTAGACCATATCGCTTTTGATATGGTTTTTTTTTCGCATTATGCCCAAAAGAGCAAAATGTTGAAAAAAATATAATTGTTTGATTCTTTCTATAACTTCTGATAAATGGTAAGATGTTTATATAGATAATTAAGATTGGAATGAAAAGAAGATGATTGACACTCATGCTCATTTAACTGAAAAACCTCTTTATAATAATCTTGCCAAAGTCTTAAATCGGGCGCAAGAAAATGGTGTTGAAAAGATAATTTGTGTTGGCATGAATAAAAGAGCTAACGAACGAGCAGTTAGGCTTACAAATAATTATCCGCAAATCTACGGTAGTGTTGGGATTCATCCCAATGAAGTTAGCAAAGAAGAGCTTGATTTAAAGCGTTTAAAAGAACAATTAAACCAACCGAAAGTAGTAGCAATTGGAGAGATTGGAATTGATTTATATCGAAATAAAGAAACTTTTTTGCAACAAAAAGCTTATTTCATCGCTCAAATAAAACTAGCTTTAGAACTTGATTTACCAATTATAGTTCATTCGCGTTCTTCAGCTTCAGAGATTTATGAAATTGTAAAAGAGTTTAAAGGCTTAAAAGGAGTAATGCACTGCTATAGTGAAGAAGAACAGCTCGTAGAAAAGTTTGTTGAATTAGGCTTTTATTTTGGAGTTGGAGGGATTGTAACCTTTAAAAATGCTCATGAAGTAAAAAGAATAGCCCAAAAAATTCCTTTAAATAGGCTTTTAATTGAAACAGATGCACCTTATTTGGCTCCAATGCCATATCGAGGCAAACCAAACGAGCCTTCTTATGTTAAATATACACTTTTAGAATTAGCTAAAATTAGAAATCTTAAACCAGAAAAATTAATTGAAATTACAAACGAAAATACCTATCGTCTTTTTTCAAAAATGGATGCTAAGAAACTAAATTTATGATAAAATAATAATACTTGAGGTGGACAATGTGGTTTAGAGCTTTATTGTTAAAAATTGAAACTGGGCAAGTTCTTACGGAAAAACAAGAAAAATGGCTAGCTGCAAAACTGGGAATTATTCCCTCTTTTATGCGAACATTCGTACAAGTTATTTTGTTTGTTGCTGCTTCGATTTTTTTGTTGATTGGCTTAATAGGAGGCAAGAAACCTTTTTCAAGTGTTACTAGTTATATTATTGCGGGAATTTCAATAGTTGGCTTAATTATTTATATATTTTTACCCAAAAGATTTAAAATTATTAAGTATTTAAAGGCGATTGACAGATTTTATGAAACTAAATTTAGTCAATACGATAATTTTGACCTTTATTATATTGGCCAACATGTAAATC
>JAAYKO010000054.1 GCA_012522345.1 Acholeplasmataceae bacterium
AAAGGATAGCGCACTGATTTAGGGGAGGGGGTGTTAATTAGATTTAAACCATTCACTTCAGTGAACGGCAAAGGATAAGGCACAGAACTAGTTAGCTGCATTAATTGAAAATTATTCTTTGCTATTGTCAGAAGCCCACAGATTAGCAGCAACTCAACATTAAACATTAAACATTAAATGTCGTATAGCACAACATCGTTTACACTTTTAAGTAAATTAAAAATAGCATACATCGTTTACAGTTCTTTGACATCTTGTAGCACAACATCGTTTACACTTAAGATAATTTGCACCACATGTGGTGCGCGCCGTTTAAGGAACGCAAAATAGCACAACATCGTTTACACTTGTCTTATTGTAAATTGACCGGCATTTCAAAATAGAATCTATGGTGGACTATATTATCCTGTTTTATTAGTAACGTATGAATATGGATAATTAACTCAGCAACCACATAGCTGTACATCAATTCTTTTTTAACTTGAAAAGTCGTTCCCAGAATTACAATTTTCAAATCACTTCTGATGAATCTGATGAAAATAATTGATCCTTCTTCCAATGGGATTATTTCTGGTAAAATAAATTTTTTTGACAGCTTAATCGGCGGCAACATATACCGGATCATTTCGTTAGGTGTTCGATTCCCCTGGGTTGAATATCGATGATTTTGATTGTGAAAGGATGAAAAATTAACAGCCTCACCTTTTAATTGCTCAAAATTATCAAATAGCTGACTGGTAATGAATTTCGATTGACTGATATCATTGAACTTTTCTATAATACCATTCCTCCAAGGCTCAGCAGGTGGAATAAAAAGCGGAATGACACCTTGAGAAAGTATAAACCGTAGTATTATGCCTAAAGCTCGTGGATGGCGGTTACTTCCTCTGAATGCCAACTCATTGTCCATTTGAAGACAATCGGGGAACCCAAAGTCCCGCCAAAATGTAATGATGCCTTGTATTAAATGATCAGCACTTTTCCCTAATACCGGCCAAACCATAGCAAAATGAGTTTCAATATCAATAAGGTTAAATAAATAATAACGGAATCCACCTTTAAGGTATCGAGGCCCAACCAGATCGATTTGATGGCAAGAAAAATAAAGATTTGGATATGCAACGCTCCTTTTAGTTTTTTCAAGGCTTTTAAATATCAAATTGTTGCGTTTTAATATCCGATTAATAGTCCAAACAGGTGGTGGCTCTATCCCTGACTTATAAAACTCATATTGGATACTTGTAGCCCCGGTTTGAGAGTATTTTTGCCCACAAAGTTTTTCTCTAAAATTAATTACTTGCTCTTCAAGTTCTTGAGTTATTACTTTAGGATTCGTTTTTGGTGATCTTGAAAATGATTTAAACCATTCATGATCAGGACTTGCATTATAACGATTAATCCATTTGTGGACCCATTGTCTGGAACGGTTAAGTTTTAAGCTAATCTCTTTGATCTTTTTTCCTTTTAGCCAGAGGTCAATTGCTTCTTTACGCTTATTAATTTCTTCCATGTTTCAAGTTTTAAATTGAAATAGGAAGTTCTAAAATTTTCAAAGAACTAAAATAAAATGTAAACGATGTCTTGCTATATTTATACAATTAAAATGTATAATATAATCTATGTTATAAATAGCAGCAAAGTGTAAACGATGTCTTGCTATAAAAATGTAAACGATGTCTAGAATTTATCAATTTATAATTAAGGTTGAAACAACAAGAAACCTATGAAATGCAAGTATGAAGTAAGTGTAGTTTACAATTAGCTTTTTAAGCACTAAAAAGATTATATCTCATGTTAAAACGTCACAAAAACGTCACATAACAAAAAAGAGTCAAGATTTTTATTTTCTTAACTCTTTGATATTCATTCGTCGGGGGGAGAAGATTTGAACTTCCGACCCCTCGCCCCCCAGAATAG
>JAAYKO010000055.1 GCA_012522345.1 Acholeplasmataceae bacterium
AGTTTATATTTTTCTATTAATTTGTTGAATTTATTATTCTTTTCAAAATAAAAATCGCAATATTTTCGAATAGCCTCTTAATTGAATACTAATAAATCTCGAATAGCCTTTTAAATGAAACGCTAAAAACTACTAAAAAACTCGAATAGCCTCTTAAATGAAAAAGTGATGCATTATCTAAACACATACCCAACCATTCAGAAGGGATTCGAAAAATATATAAAAAAAGAGGTTTTTAGTCGAATATTGACCAAAACAACCCCTAATAATGAAAAAATGCTATGTTTTACCATAGCATTTTCTTAACTTTAAAGTGGCGATGCAGGAGAGATTCGAACTCCCGACCGACGGCTTAGAAGGCCGTTGCTCTATCCAGCTGAGCTACTGCACCATTTTAATCATTGTTATTATATCTTAAAACTGTATTCTTGTAAAGCCATAATTGCTTTTAGTAATGGGGAAAAATAATTGTTTTAGGAAAGCAGTCAAAGAAAAAGGTGATAATTCATTAGTCACCTTTTTCTTAACTTCTTATAATTTGCCTAACTTACTAATCTTAGTTAGAATGCGAAATAGAACTGCTGTGTCACGCTCTCCTAAGTGTTTCACTAGTTTGAGCATTCTCTGATAATAATCGTCTTTAATTGATTCAACGTAAGACAATCCTTTTTCAGTGAGCAAGACATAACTAACTCTTTGATCTGTTTTTGAATCTCTTCTTGTTAAATACCCTTGTTCGACTAGAGTATTCATTTTATGGGTAATCGCAGGTAATGTAACGTCGAGTCTTTCCGCAATTGATGATGGTTTAATGCCGTTTTCTGGACCAAACCAAACAGAAAAGAGTAATGTAATGTCAGCATTTGATAAACTGTATTTCTTATGTTTATAAATGCCCATTTTTCTAAGATTGAAAAGAAGTCTTTCCAAATCTTGCGCTCTCATAAGTTCTTTTTTCATGATTATCCTCCCCTCTCAGTACTTAAATATTATACAATTATATCGTTGTATTGTAAAGTATTATACTAAGTTTTTTTTAATTAAGTGTTGCGATTGTTTTTTTGTAAATATTTATCTTTTTTTTAACTTCTTCTTTTTTCTCACCTGTTAGGAAATCAACAGTCTTTTTTAATTCTTGAAGTTTTTTCTGATAATATTTTTTTGCTGCTTTTTTGGTTTTTAAAACTGGCCCTAAAATAACATCTTCATAACTTAACTGTTGGTTTTCAGCAACAACTTTTAAAAATATGTAGACTTTTTTATCATAAATAATATTTTCATCAATAATTTTAAAGTTATTGGCTGCTAAAAATTCTCTTAAAGCTTCTAGTTGATGTTGGGCGCCTAAAATATAGTAGTTAGGCTTTTTATGGGGCATTGAAAGAATTCTTTTAATTGACATGAAACCTAATCCTGTAATTACCACCACATCATAATCAGCATTGATGTTTTTAAAGCCATCTGTTTGAATGAGTTGAACTTTATCGACTAAATTATACCTCTCAATATTTTTTAAAGCCATCTTTAAAGGCTCTTCTCTAAGATCAGTTCCAATCGCCTTTTTAATATAGTTGTTTTTTAATGCTTCAATTATTACTAAACCATGGTCAGTTCCGATATCAAGGACTGTATTTGCTCCTTTTAACATTGAAGCGATTAGTTTTATTCTATTCATCGATTTAAATTGAAATCACGTAATTTCTTTTGCCGAGAAGGTTGACGCAGTTTGCGCAATGCTTTACCTTCAATTTGTCTTATTCTTTCTCTTGTTACGCCAAATTCTTTTCCGACTTCTTCTAAAGTATGTGTTTTACCATCCAAAAGACCGTAGCGCAGTCTAAGTACTTTTTCTTCGCGATCGGTTAGTGTTTCTAAGACTTCATCAAGCGCTCTTTTTACCCATTCTTGAACTGCTGTATCGTGAGGATTTAATGTTGTCGTATCGCTAATAAAGTCGCCAAGACTTGAGTCTTCTTCTTCACCAATAGGTGCTTCAAGACTAATTGGTTCTTGAGCGATTCTTTGAATTTGTTGAACTCTTTCGGCAGTAATTCCCATTCGCTCGCCAATTTCTTCAGCGCTTGGCTCTCGTGAGAGTTCTTGGACTAATTGACGTTGAGTTCTAACGAGTCGATTGATTGTCTCAACCATATGGACTGGAATTCTAATCGTTCTTGCTTGGTCAGCTACAGCTCTGGTAATTGCTTGTCTTATCCACCATGTTGCGTAAGTTGAAAATTTAAAGCCTTTTTCATAATCAAACTTGTCAACAGCTCGAATAAGTCCCATATTTCCTTCTTGAATTAAATCTAAAAAAAGCATTCCCCTACCGACATAACGTTTCGCAATGCTGACCACAAGCCGGTAGTTTGATTCAACCATTTTATTTTTTGCTAAAATACCATCCTCTACCATCTGTTCAAGCATCACACGTTCATCATCATCCAAGTCTTGAAGTTCTTTTCTAAATTCTTCTAGTTGTTCTTGAGCATATTTGCCATGTTCCACTCTCATTGCTAAATTGACTTCTTCTTCAGCAGTCAAAAGCGGGATTCTTCCAATATCTTTTAAATACATCCGCACCGGATCATCAATTCTAACTGAAGAGGGCATCGTTTCAACGTCTAAGAGTTCCTCTTCTTTAATGACTTCAACATCCATACTTGTTAAACTCAATTCATCGAGGTTTATTTCAACCATATCATCATCATCAAGTTCTTCAGAATCGAAATCATCATCATGAGCAATTCCAAGGTCTGCAAAATCGACTTCAATGTCTTCGATTTCAATTCCTTCATCAACTAACATATCAAAAACTTGATTGTATAGTTCAACTGAATCTTTAGTGTGTTTTTTAATGTCTTCATTTTTTAAAAAATAATCGTTTTTTCGTGCCTTTTTGATTAATTCTTTTACAATTTTGTCTTTATCCAAATCGTTCACCTCTTTTTTTCTCAAAAACATTTCAAACTTGTTTTCTATTTAAATAATTTCTTTACTATTTTTTATTTTTAGTAAGTTGAATCTTATAATCCTTTTGTTGACCAATTAGCAATGCTTTTTGAAAACTTTCATTTTGGTCTTTGATTTCCTTTAAAATACTTCGGTATTTTTTTTCTGTATTGATTTGTTTTAACACTTCAATAAAGCCATCAATTTGCTCTTCATTATAAATGAATTGGCTTTTAAATTCAACTGAAGTTAAAATTTCATTTAGTTTATCTAATAAGGGTTCGTAGTCTTTCTCTTGTTCAATTATTCCTTTAAAGATTTGTTCATCAAACTCATCATATTTATCATAAAACTTAAAACAGAGTAATGATCTTAATTTAAACATATCCATATCGCAAACATAAAGGCCACCTAAAGCTTGTTCAATCCGATTTGCTGTTGCTTTATCTTTTAACATATTGATAAAAAGAAAGTTTTCAGCTCGATAATATTTTAGCGGTAAGGGTCGAGTTTTCTTCTTTTTAAGCGGTTTTGGTGGCGGTGTAATTGGTGCCGCCTTTAAGACATCTTGTAAACTAGATAAGGAAACATTTATATCTTTACTTAATCGCTTTAAATAGATTTCTTTAACGAGCCTTGAAGCTTTGGTAAGCATCTTCCTCGTAGTTTCTTTCAAGATTATAATATCGTTAGCATTTTTTAAATTCAAGGTCTTTTTAGTTGTTTCATAAATAAATTGATATTGATCTTGAATGTTTGTTTTAAAAAGTTCTAAATACTTCTTTTTACCGTGTTTTTTTAAATAATCATCTGGATCTAATTGATCTTCTATTATTAAAACATCAATTTTTAAATTAATTCTATTTAAAACATCAATCGCCTTAAGTGTCGCATTAACTCCGGCATTATCACCATCAAAGGCAATTATCACATGTTTTGTATAACTAGCAAGCAGTTTTGCTTGTTCAAGTGTTAGCGCTGTTCCCATTGTCGCAACCGTATTTTTAACTCCTGAGAGATAGGAAGCAATACAATCAAAATAACCTTCATGTAAAATTACATTTCCTGCCCGTTGAATTTCATTTGCAGCTTTAAAAAGATGGTATAGTGTCTCGCCTTTTTTAAAGATACTAGTTTCAGGGCTGTTATAGTATTTAGGTGTTGCATCCCCTAAAGCTCTACCACTAAAAGCGGTAGTTCTTCCTCTTTCATCGGTAATTGGAAACATAATCCGGTAATTGAAAAAATCACGATAATCATTTTGGCTTAGTCTAACGATACCGCTATTTAAAATTTCTGTGTCGGTGAAACCTTTTTCCTTTAAAAGCGGATAGACTGCATCTTTTTGTGGTGCTAAACCAATATTAAAGTGCTCTATTGCTTCTTGATCGAGGCCCCGTTCTTCAAGATATTTTAACGCGGTTGTTCCTGTTTCAGAATTATGAAGATAGTATTCGTAAAAAATTCGAACCTCTTCTAAAACCTCATGTTCTTTTGTTGTTGGACTTCGCTGGTCAACTTTTAAATCAACCTTTATCCCAAGCGGTTCTGCCAACGCTAAAATAGATTCATTAAAACTTACATTATTAATTTTTTGATAAAACCGGAGTGGACTTCCACCCTCACCACAGGCAAAACATTTGAAAATGTTTTTCTCTGGACTTACTGACATACTCGGATCATTATCATCATGAAATGGACAGAGACCGAAGTAGTTTTTACCTCGTCGCTCTAATTTTACATACGAAGAAATAAGCGCGACAATGTCTGTCTTTTCATTGATTTCATCAATTGTTTTTCGATCTACCACGCTTCTTCCTCCTTTACTATTTAAAACTTAATTCGCGCTTTAATATATTCTATAGCTGGTTCAATTTCAAGTCTTACTTGCGCCATTGAATCGCGCTCTCTGACTGTAACTGTATTGTTTATTAGTGTTTCATCATCAATAGTAACCGCAAAAGGGGTTCCGATTTGATCTTGTCTTCGGTAACGTCTACCGATTGTTTGTGTTTCATCATAAACTGTTGGAAAATGTTTAGCCAATTGTTTAAACACTTCCTCTGATTTCTCTTGGTGTTTATTTCTAATCAAAGGTAGAACTGCGACTTTGTAAGGAGCTAAAAACGGATGGATTTTAAGGAGTGTTCTTGTTTTGCCATCACTTAACTTCTCTTCGCGATAACCCTCAAGCAAAACTGCTAGAAGTAATCTTTCAACACCTAAGCTCGGTTCAACTACATAAGGGATATAATTTTGGTTAGTTTCTGGGTCTAAATAGTCTAACGCCTGCCCGCTTTTTTCTTGATGAGCTTTGAGGTCATAATCTGTTCTTGACGCGATTCCCCAGAGTTCATCAAAACCCCAAGGAAACCGATATAAGATATCAATCGTTTTATTAGAATAGTGGGACAATTCTTTTTCTGAGTGCTGATGATAATCGATATTTTGTTCGGTAATTCCTAAATCAAACAGAAAGCTTTTCATCTCTTCTAACCAATAATCAAACCACTTTAATTCCGTAGTTGGCTGACAGAAAAATTCCAGTTCCATTTGTTCAAATTCTCGGGTGCGGAAAATAAAATTTCCTGGTGTTATTTCATTTCTAAAGGCTTTACCTATTTGACAGACACCAAAGGGAATTTTCTTTCTAGTAGTCCTTAAAATATTTTTAAAATTGATAAAAATTCCTTGTGCAGTTTCTGGTCTTAAATAGACAGTATTGAGATCACTTTCCACAGGTCCTTGATTTGTTTTAAACATTAAATTAAACTGTCTTATTTCAGTCCAATCACTCTGACCACAAACAGGACATTTAATCTTTTTAGTTGTCAAAATTTGATAGAGTTCTTCTTTGGAAAGTTCATCTACATTAAGTGTCTTATCATAACTGGCGATTAAATGGTCAGCCCGGTGTCTTGTGTGACAATTTCTACATTCAGTTAAAGGATCGGAAAAACCACTTAAATGACCTGAGGCGTCCCAGACAGTTTTGTTGAGCAAAATTGATGAATCCAATAACACATTATAAGGACTCTCTGTGACAAACCTCTTCAACCAAGCATCTTTAAGGTTTTGTTTTAAAAGACTGCCTAAAGGACCATAATCCCATGTGTTTGAAAGCCCCCCATAGATTTCACTCCCTTGATAGATATATCCCGTTAATTTAGCATAATTTACGATTTTCTCTAATGTCATCACTGTTTTCTCCTTTTTAAAACTGTTTAATTTTATAATCTAAATGATAATTATAATACGCTTTAATAAAACTAAATAATTGATTTTGAATTTCAGGTTCAAGCTTTTGTTCTTCTAATGAATAATAGATGATTTGTAAGTGTACTGTCGCTTTTAACTGTAAATCAATTTTTAAATTTTCACCTTTGTTGACAACTTGGCCAGTCTTAATATTAAATCCGACAATGTTGGGCTTATTAAAACTCATCCTTAAACCTAAAGCATAAGTGAGTTTAATTAAAAAAGTTAAATAAGCAATTTTTTTATTCTCAAACTCTAATAACTTTATAATTAAATCAAAAAATCTTGTTAAAATATCATCATTGACAATAACATCATCAATTACTTTTGTTAAATAGCTGATTGTTTTTAAATCTTCATAGTTTGCTTTAATTTCATCAAAACTTGCAATTAACTTGGCGCCTTTAAGGGTTTGAATTGATTTATCGGCTGTTAAATCAAGCTCAATTAAATTTAAATAGTCTGCTAAATGATGGTAAGGGTTTTTATAGTTTTTTACTCCTTTACCAACTAAAGTATATTTTCCTTGTGGCGTTAAGACAAAAAGTAGTTTAGAAGATTCACGATAATCCTGTACCTTATAAATTAAAGCTTTAGTTATCATAGCCTAATCCTTTTAAATGGGTTCTTCTTCTGCGCCAATCTTTGATGACTTTGACCCACAAGTTTAAATGGATTTGGGTATTTAATGTTTCGTTAATATCTGTTCGGGCTTTAGTGCCAATTTTTTTTAACATTGAACCACCTTTGCCAATTAAAATGTTTTTTTGACTGGCGCGTTCAACAACTATTGTTGCATACACATAATAAATCCCTTCAAAAATTTCAGTGTGTTCAATTATTACGGCAACTGAATGGGGAATCTCTTCTTTCGTATAATGTAAGATCTTTTCTCTAATCAGTTCACTCATGCGAGTAAAATCGGTTTGAGTTGTTGTCTCTTCTAAAGCAAACATCGCTTTTCCAACCGGTAATAAAGTTTCAATATCCTTTAATAAGTGGTTAATATGAGTTCCCATTAAAGAACTGATTGGATAGACACCATGAAAATCAAATTGATCGATGTAAGATAAAATGATTTCATCAATTTTAATTTTGGACTTCAACAAATCTATTTTGTTGATGATCAATAAAACTGGTGTTTCAGTCTGTTTAAAATGTCTAATCACATAATCTTGAGCGCTTGTGTAAGCGGAATCAACCATATATAAGATAACATCTGCACTGGAAATAGCGCTGATTGCTTGTTCATCTAAAAACTCACCTAAAGCGTGGCGCGGTCGATGAATCCCAGGGGTATCGATAAAAACAAACTGGCTGTTTTCTGTCGATTTAATCCCTAAAATTTGGGTTCTCGTTGTCTGCGGTTTTTCACTAACTATCGCAATCTTTTCCCCAATTATATAGTTAAGTAATGTACTTTTACCGACATTAGGCCTTCCAACAATGCCTACAAATCCAAACTTTGTTTTACTCATTGTTTTCAAGCTCATCAAATGAATAAGGTAGTAAATCAGCAATTTTAACTTGCTTAATCTCGCCTTTTAAATTAGCTAAATAAATCGGAGTGTCTTTCTCAACTAGTTCATTAATAACTTGTCTACAAGCCCCACAAGGACTAACTGGCTTTTTCGTATCAGCAACTATCGCCATCGCTACAATATCTTCTTTTTTATAACCGCTACTATAAGTGCTAAAAAGAGCGCTTCTCTCTGCACAATTGCTCAGGCCATAACTAGCATTTTCAATATTTACTCCATGAATAATTGTCCCGTCTTTAACAAGGATTGCGGCTCCAACCGCAAAGTTAGAATAAGGACTATAAGTTTTTGTTCGAGCTTTAATTGCCTCAGCCACTAAATTTTTCATTTGCTATTCCTTTCTAATGCTGCTTGCTGTAAAATCGCTTCTTGTTTTTCTCGCATTAACTTTTCTGCCTCAGCAGTTTGATGATCATAACCTAAGAGGTGAAGATAGCCATGGACTGCTAAAAAGCCAATTTCTCTTGCTAATGAATGTTGAAAGTCTTCCGCTTGCTTAATTGCTTGTGGTAAACAAATAAAAATATCACCTAAATAATCTTCTTCCTCACTAGGAAAACTTAAGACATCAGTAATTTTATTAAGTTTGCGATATCTTTTATTTAACTGTTTAATTTCCCTTTTGTCAACAAAAATAATTGAAAAAATGTAATCTGCTTTAATTGGCAAAAAGACCTGTTCTATTGTCTCTTTTAATTTTTCAATGTCAGTTTTTGTTTGATTAAAAAATGTTATTTCAATCAAGAATCATACCTCTCTAAAATCTTTTGTACAAGAGGATTTCTTACCACATCTAAGCGTTGAAACTCAACAACTTTAATATTGGGAATCTCTTTTAAAATTGTTAAAGCTTCAATTAAACCTGATTTTTGGCCACGCGGTAAATCAGTTTGGGAAGGATCACCTGTAATTACCATCTTCGAATGAAATCCTAGTCTTGTTAAAAACATCTTCATCTGCATTGTCGTAGTATTTTGAGCTTCATCTAAAATAATAAAAGCATTTTCTAAAGTCTTTCCTCGCATATATGCTAGAGGAGCAATTTCAATAACTCCTGTTTCAAGCAATTTGTTTGTTGTCTCATAGCCTAAAAAATCATATAAAGCATCGTAGAGTGGTCTTAAATAAGGATCAATTTTTTCTTTTAAATCACCTGGCAAATAACCTAAATATTCTCCAGCCTCTACCGCCGGCCTCGTCAAAATTAACTTCTTGATTTTATTTTGCTTCAAATAACTCACTGCCATCGCTACCGCAAGGTATGTTTTGCCCGTGCCAGCAGGCCCAACCCCAAATACTAACTCTTCATGTTCAATAGTTTTAATGTAGGTTAATTGAGTGAAAGTTTCAGGATAAACAGGGGTTCCACTGGCTTTGTGAATAACTGTTTTGCGGTGTAAAAAAAAGTCAACACTATTGTTCAGTTTGTTTTCTTCTCTCAGTTTAATTAAATAAATTACTTCTCGTTGAGATAAAGATATTTTAGCGGATAATTCCTCCATTACTTCTAGAACATCTGCTAAGATTACTCTTACTGCTTCACTAGCATCGGTATAAAACGAATCTTCACTAAGAATTAAGTTAATTTCAAAATAGGTTTTGATTACTTCTAAATTAGCATCAAAGTTTCCTAAAATATTATGAACATGTTTTAAATCCTTTAGTTTATAGACAACTTTCAATAATATCACTCCCTTGTTTTATTATAACATAATAAAATCTATTTTTGTTTTTTTAACAAGAAAAAAAGCACTTTTGTGCTTTTTACTTAATTGTTATCTTTTCCCTCTAGCTGCTTTTCGTTTTAACTTTTTATTTTCGCTAGGTTTAACGTAATATTTTCTTTTACGTGCTTCTTGAAGGGTTCCAGAACGGGAAACATTTCGCTTAAATCTGCGCAATGCATCTTCAATACTTTCAGATTCTTTTACTACTATTTTTGGCATATCGGCCCTCCTTCCACACATTCATATTTTTAAAACCGTTTATATTATATAGTATTGAGACTCATTTGTAAAGTATAGCCTATTAGAAGTCAATCAATTATTTTTAAAGCGGCTTTTAAATCTTTCCCAAGGGGTCATTTTTCCTTCTAATTTACTAAAAGCTTTGAGAACTTCTGTTTGCTCTTTGCTTAAACTAGTCGGAACTTCCACTTTAACTGTTACAAGTTGATCGCCTTTCCGATTGGAATTGACATTACTTACACCTTGGTTGCGCATTCTTAATACCGTTCCAGGCTGTGTTCCCGCAGGAATTTTCAAATTAACTTCACCATAAATTGTCGGAACCTCAATTGAATCACCTAAACTCGCTTGAGCAAAACTAATTGGTACAGTTAAATGGATATTATCTCCACTGCGCTTAAATATTTTATGTGGTCTTACTCGAAATCTCAAATATAAATCTCCATTTGGACCACCGTTTATGCCACCTTGACCATAACCTGTCATCCTAAGGCTCATATTGTTATCTATTCCAGCTGGAACTTTAACTTCAACATTTTTAGTCGTTTTTTGTCTACCTGTTCCTCCACAAGTCCGGCACTTGTTTTTAATTATTTTGCCGCTGCCATTACATTTTGGACAGACTTGCTGGGTTCTAATTGTGCCAAAAAATGAACGTTGCTCAACGTGAACAACCCCAGCTCCATTACAACGGTCACATGTTGTAACATCTTTTTTGGTCGCACCGCCACTTCCGCCACAAGTATGACAGTTTTCATCGATTTCTACTCTAATATTTTTCTTGGAGCCAAGTGTTGCTTCTTCAAATGAAACTTCAATTATTCTTTCAATATCGTTTCCTTTTTGTGGTGCGTTTGGGCTTTGTCGGGCTCGAGTTCCACCAAAAAAAGAATCAAAAATATCAGAAAAGCCGCCAAAACCGCCAAAATCACTAAATCCTTCAAAACCTTGGAATTGTTCTGAATGACCAAAGCGGTCGTAATTGGCTCGTTTTTGACTGTCTCCTAATGTATCGTATGCCTCTTGAACTTCTTTAAACTTTTTTTCAGCATCCTCTTCTTTTGAAATGTCAGGATGATATTTTTTCGCAAGTGCTCGATATGATTTTTTTATCTCTTCTTCACTAGCTTCTCTATTAACACCTAAAATGTCATAGTAATCTCTTTTAGCCATAACGGACTCCCTTTAAAAAGGGCAAGATTTGCCCCTTGTTTTATTTTTCTTCAAATTCTGCATCCACTGTTTTACCATCAGTTGCCTCAGCATCTGATTCAGCTTCTTTTTCTTGGGCTTCACTAGCCTTTTGATATGCTTTAACAGCTAGTTCCTGCGCGACTTTTTCTAATTCTTCTTTTGCAGATTTAATCTTCTCAAAATCATCGCCTTTTAAAGCTTCTTCTAAATCTTTAATGAGTTGTTCAGCTTTAGTTTTTTCTTCTTCGGTGACACTTTCTTCTAAATCTTTAATCGCTTTATTGGTTTGGAAGATTAAACCATCAGCTTCGTTACGTAAATCTGCTTCTTCCCGACGTTTGCGGTCAGCTTCTAAATTTTCTTCAGCTTCTTTAATTAGTCTTTCAATTTCTTCGTCACTCATCGCGGAACCGCCCGAAATTGTAATTTTTTGTGATTTCCCTGTTCCTAAATCTTTCGCGGAAACATTTACAATCCCATTAGCATCGATATCAAACGAGACCTCAATTTGTGGTACCCCCCTTGGAGCTGGCGGAATGTCGCCCAATTGAAATCTACCTAAAGTTTTATTATCTAAAGCCATTTGACGTTCACCTTGAAGAACATGAATATCAACGGCTGGTTGATTGTCTGCTGCTGTTGAGAAAACTTGAGATTTAGTAGTTGGAATTGTTGTGTTTCGTTCAATTAATTTTGTGAAAACACCACCTAAAGTTTCAATTCCAAGTGAAAGCGGAGTCACATCTAGCAATAATACATCTTTAACGTCACCAGATAATACTCCACCTTGAATTGCTGCACCCATCGCAACAACCTCATCAGGATTTACACTCTTATTAGGGTCTTTACCTAATTCTTTTTTAACCAATTCTTGAACAGCGGGTGTTCTTGTTGAACCACCGACCAATAAAACTTGATTGATGTCTTTAGGTTCAAGTTTTGCATCTTTTAACGCTCTTCTGATTGGTCCTCTTGTTCTTTCAACTAAATCCGAAGTTAATTCTTCAAATTTAGCTCTTGTTAAACTCATCTCTAAGTGAAGCGGGCCTGCTGGACCTTGAGTAACAAACGGTAAACTAATTTGAGTTGTAGTTAGGCCTGACAATTCTTTTTTAGCCTTTTCTGCAGCATCCTTTAATCTTTGATCAGCCATTTTATCTTGTGAAAGATCAATTCCATTTTCTTTTCTAAACTCAGAAATTATATATTCGACAATCCGATCATCAAAATCATCTCCACCTAAGTTATTATCGCCTGCTGTTGATAAAACATCAAAAGTTCCATCTGCAAGATGTAAAATTGAAACATCAAAAGTTCCACCACCGAGGTCAAAGACTAAAACAGTTTGTTCTTTCTCTAATTTATCAATTCCAAATGCTAAAGCAGCGGCAGTCGGTTCATTAATAATTCGCATTACTTCTAAACCAGCAATTACACCAGCATCTTTTGTTGCTTGTCTTTGGGCATCATTAAAATAGGCTGGTACAGTAATAACTGCCTTTTTAACGGTCGCACCCAAATATGCTTCAGCAGTTAATTTTAAGTTTTGTAAAACCATTGCTGAGAGTTCTTGCGGAGTATATTTTTTTCCATCAATATTTACTCGATAACTACTCTCACCCATTTTTCTTTTAATTGAAGTCACGGTATTAGGATTAGTAATTGCTTGTCTTTTCGCAATTTCACCAACACTAATCTCATCACCTTTAAAAGAAATAACTGAAGGGGTTGTTCTAGAACCATCCGCATTAGTTATTACGACTGGATCTTTTCCTTCCATCACTGATACAACACTATTTGTTGTTCCTAAATCAATTCCAATAATCTTATTCGTTGTTGCCATTTTCTTCACTCCATTCATTTACTACAACAATCGCAGGTCTAATTACTCTTTCTTTATAGATATAGCCTGTTTGAGTTGTTCTTAATATTTCTCCTTTTTGTTTTGTTTCATCTTTTTCTTTTTCAGCTGCAAAATGATACTTTGGATCAAACTGCTTTCCTTCTGTTTCAACTAATTTTAAGCCATCTTCTTCTAAAATCTTAAAAATTTGATCGTTAATCATTTTAAAGCCTGTTAAATAATTTTTTAATTCTTGGTTTTGAACATCATAACTGACTACTAAATTAAACTGATCCAATGCTGGTAAAAGCTTTTCAATCAAATACATATTTGAGTATTTAAGATTGTTTTCGCGTTCTTGAAGGGTTCTTTTTTTAAAGTTTTCGAGCTCTGCTATCGCTCTTAATGCTTTTTCTTTTTGTTCAGCAAGTTCACTTTTTAAAATCTCATTTTCATCAATTAAAGGCTCTTTAAGCGACTTTTTTTTAACCTTTTTTTCAGCTACTTCTTGCTTCTCTTGCGCTTTTTCTTCTTTTCCATTTGCTTTTTCAACTTGAATTTTTTCTTTTTCGCTCATCTAATCACTCATTTCTTATATAATTTTGTTATATTTTTAGCAATATATTCCATCAATGGAATAACTTTTGCATAATCCATTCTTGTCGGACCAATAATTGCAATCGTCCCGATTTCATCTTCGCTTACAACGTAAGGCACACTAATAATTGTACATTGATCCGTGGGCATAAACTCAGCTTCCCTGCCAATTCTAAAGGAAAGTCGGTTAGTTCTACCAATAATTCTTAAAAGATCTTTATTATCGAGAACACGCATTAAATCTCGCAATTCACCGGGATCTTCAATGTCCGTTTTAGCAATCATATTTCCAATTCCGGATAAATAGATGTCATCTTTACTCATTCTTTTAAAAGCTCTAACAAAGGCATTAACTATTTTTTCATGATAATCAATATATTCAATAACATCCTTCTTGACAAAAGAAGCATTTAGGATTCTATTAGCGTCTTTTAAATATTGATTTCTTAATAAGTCATCTAAAGATTTAATCGTATTTCGCAAGTATTGTTTAGAAACTCCTTCTGGCAAGCGAAAGACTTGTGATTGGACATGACCTTTATTTGTTACAATCAAAATTACTATCTCATCACTTGAAAGCTCAATTATATCAACTTTTTTAATTCTTGTAAGACCGCCATCAGGACCTAAAACAACTGAAGTATAGTTAGTTAATTCGCTGAGTAAATCAATCGCAGATTTAACTGCTAAATCTTTACTATTTTCAAATTGTTCAAAAACTTTGTCAATCATTGGAAAAAGTTGATTGATTTGACTATCGCGAGTGACTAAATTTTCAAGATAATAGCGATAGCCTTTAGTTGATGGAAGTCTTCCAGACGAACTATGTGTTTTTTCTAAAAAGCCCAATTCTTCTAACATTTGCATATCATATCGCAAAGTAGCACTAGAATAATCTAAATAAGGCCAATTAGTTAATGCTTTAGAACCAACTGGAATTCCTGTTTCAACATAAATCTCAACAATTGCCTTTAAAATCAGTTTTTGTCGGTTAGATAGCATTCAAATCACCTCAATTAGCACTTCACTTAAATAAGTGCTATTTTGATTATATCGTAAAGGGTTGGCACTGTCAAGCAATAAGTGCAAATAAAATAAAAAGTCAGGCCCTACTTCAACTTTCAACCAAATAAAATAACACTTTGTCGATAATCTAAATAAAAATCATTGTTTTTTCAACAGCTAATAAAAGTTTGCGATTTTAGAAAAGTGTTTGTCCAACAAAAAAACACCTTCAATAACTAATATTAAAGGTGCCTGCTTTACGCTTAGAAAACGGTTTATTAAAGAAGCCTTATCTTTTTTCTCGATGCAATGTATGTTTGCGATCGCGCGGACAATATTTTTTCATTTCCATTCGATCTGGCATTGTTCGTCTATTTTTAGTCGTATAATAATTTTCTTCACCGCATTCAGTACATACCAATTTCACTAAAACACGCATTATAATCCCTCCAAATATTACTAAATTAGTATATCAAAAGTTTTAGGCAATAGCAAGTAAGTTTTTCCGCTTTTCTTTTTGCATCCTCTTCTTGGCTTTCTCTCTGCTATATATATTTATTATTATTAATCTCTTTGAGAAGGTTTATTTTAAATACTTAAACATAATATCATACCAAGTAATTATCCATTTCGCATAATTAAAGCAGTTATTTGAGGTATTGCTAAATTAAAAATTTTATGGCAATAGTTTAAAATATATCAAACTGCTATAGACAGTAATTAGATTATGTTATAATTAGGCAGGTGATATTAATGAAAAGGGATCAAACAAGACCGGTTAAAGTTGGCAATCTTATTATGGGTGGAAATAACCACGTTTACATTCAATCGATGACCAATACTAAAACTAGCGATGTCGAAGCAACCGTTAATCAAATCAAGCGCTTAGAGAAAGCTGGTTGTGAAATTGTTAGAGTGGCAGTTTTAAATCAAAAAGACGCTACTGTTTTAGATTTAATTAAACAACAAATTAAAATCCCTCTTGTTGCTGATATTCACTTCAACTACAGATTAGCCCTTGAAGCTATTAAAAGAGGTGTCGATAAAATTAGATTAAACCCTGGTAACATCAATGATGTAGCTAAAGTAAAAGAGGTTGTTGAAGCTTGCAAAGCTAAGCAAATTCCAATTAGAATTGGAGTCAATAGTGGTTCGATGAAAGATGATTTACCTCCGACTCCAGAAAACATGATTAAAACCGCAAAGTATCATGTCGATATTTTAGAATCATTAGATTTTCATGATATTGTCTTATCTTTAAAAGCAACTGATATGAATACAATGATAGAAGCTTACCGTTTGGCAAGTCAAACTTTTCCTTACCCACTTCATTTAGGTGTTACTGAAGCGGGGACCGCTTTTAGTGGTTCGATTAAAAGCGCCATGGGAATTGGAATTGTTTTACATGAGGGACTTGGGAGCACAATCCGAGTATCTTTAACCGATGTTCCCGAATTGGAGATTAGAGCCGCCAAAGAAATTTTAAAAAATCTTAATTTAATTTCTGATGTTCCCACTTTAATTAGTTGTCCTACTTGTGGTAGACTTCAATATGATATGGTGGATATTGCTAAAAGGCTTGAAAATTACTTGCTCGAAGTTAAAAAGGATATTACAGTAGCTGTTATGGGCTGTCGTGTAAATGGACCTGGAGAAGCTAAGCACGCCGATATCGGAGTTGCCGGGGGCAAAGGTGAAGCTGTAATCTTTAAAAAAGGGAAAATAATCACCAAAGTTAAGGAAGATCAAGTTTATGATGTCCTAACTAAAATGATAGATGAATTTTAAAAAATAGGGGCTGTAAAGAAATGAGAATTTAATTATTCTTGTGGACCTACATGGTCCCTTTTTTTATTTCTATAACCAATCATGTGGATAAATCACCGAAAAAGCCTATATTTAGGCATGTTTAAAGAAGAT
>JAAYKO010000056.1 GCA_012522345.1 Acholeplasmataceae bacterium
GTTAAAATAATATTGGTTATTTATTGTATTTGTCATACTATAATTATACCAAAAAGCCGCCCTGGACTCCAGAGCGGCTTTCTTGTTTTTGAGGGCTATTCAAATTTTTATTTCGTTACAGCCCCTTATTTTTTTTAAGATGATAGCGGATTAAAAGGAATTCCAGCAGACTTTGGAGCTCGTGATTTTTTGGTTATCACTGCTAAAACAATTAAAGTAACAATGTAAGGTAGCATTCTAAAAATCATTGAGAACGGCTTTCATGAGATTATTAACAAACTCAATTGCAATAATATAGTTGTCATCATCCGTTTTTTCAAGTTTTAAACAACTATATTTAACGCCTTCTTTTTTCGCGAAAGCTAGCATTAGTTAAAAATCGCTAGTTTTAGTTTAATTTTATTGCTTAAAGCTTCTTAAATTTTAGTTTTATTGCGAAATTTTTTTTAACTTTTCAAGGCTTTCTTCCGTCAGCAAATAAAAATCAAAACATTTCTCTAAAGGCTTTACGAAGTCAACTTCATTTTCATTAATATATTTTACAATTCTTTTTGGAGTTGGATAAACAACTATCGCTTTAGGCCTTCGGAGTTTTTCAAAACCATGCGTTGATACGAAATTAATTCCTTTGCCGCGATGGATTTGCCAATGACGCTTTGAGTTGATGCTCAATTCTTTGGCATGACCGACATAAACCATCTTCAGCGCAATCTCACTTCCTGCAGATTTAAAAATAAAATCATGGGATGTCTCATTTGATTTTTCAAGTTTGCCATGACGGCTTATCTCTTTAATTATTTTAGTTTTTAATTTGGTTTTTTCAACCAAAATTATAATGTAAGCAATAACTATAATCGCTACAACAACAATTCCAGCAATGATATATGGCAATTTTTCTACCTCTTTTCTACTAAATAAGTAACAGCCTCATAAGATCTTAATTTAAGTTTTGTTAAAACGGTTGAAGAATCATCATAATTTGACAACAAAATTTTAACTACTCTATAACCTCTAAGGTAAACAAGCGTTTCGAAGTCAAAGAAATTGACAACTGTTAAAATTGTTTTATCAGCTTCTCTTAAATAAGCATAAACATGAGGATTTTGTTTAAGGATTTGTTTATAGGTGCCATAAACAAGGGTTGGAAGATAGTTTTTATCTTTTCTTAACCTAAAAATTTTCCGATAATGTTTTAAGATTGATTTTTCACTTTCAAGCGCTTTTTTCACATTCACTTCTCGATAATCTGGTGTTATTTTAAACCATGGTTCAACATTGGAAAAACCAGCGTATTTTGAATCATCCCAATTCATAATAGTTCTAGCGTTATCTCGAGATGTAAAACTAATTTTATTAATAAATTCTGTTTGCGACCTTTTATTTTGAACAACTTCGATTTGATAAAGATTTTTAACAGAAATATCATTAAAATCGGCTATTGTTTTAAAAGGATAGTTAGTCATTCCAATTTCTTCACCTTGATAGATAAAAGGTGTGCCCCACATAAAATAAAGTGCACTTCCCAGCATTGAACCAGAAAGATATGGTTTTTTGGGATTGCCGTAATGGCTCATCAACCGCGGTTGATCATGATTAAGCCAATAAATTGGCGCCCAAGCTTTTTCGTATTGACCTCTTTGCCATTTATCAAACACCTTTTTCAAGTTGATTAAGTCCACTTTCACTTCTTGATGGGGATCAGTTAACTGCCAAACATTATTGCTCCAACAGTGATCGAAATTAAAAACCATACTTAGGGAGCCCTCTTTAACTCCTGCATATCTAATTGCTTCTGAGGGAGTTGCGCCACCGCCAACTTCACCAACAGTCATAATATCATATTTTGAAAAGACATTTTCTTTGAACTCTTTTAAATAATCAAAGAGAACTGGTAAGTTAGAAAACATCCGCCAATCTGGTTTGTATTTTTCGGTGCTTTTCATTGTTGAGTCGCTTAATCTTTTTCTTCTACCAATGTGAGCAACAGCATCCGCCCGAAAACCATCAATTCCTAAATCAAGCCAAAATCTTGCTGTTTCTTGCATCGCCAAACGAACCTCTTTGTTTGCCCAGTTGAGATCAGGCATTTTTTTTGAAAAAATCTTCATGTAAAACTGCTCAGTTTGCTTGTCATACTCCCAACAAGAACCACCGAAAAAGGAAGCCCAATTGGTTGGCTCAATAAGTTTTCCATCAACAACTCTTCCGTCGGCCCAAATATAATAATCACGATAAGGATTATTTTTGCTTTTTCTAGATTCAATAAACCATTGATGTTCATCACTTGTTTGATTTAAAACAAAATCGATAATTACCTTAAGCCCTTTTTGGTGTGCTTCTTTAATTAAGTTTTTCATATCATCGAGAGTGCCAAATGCTGGATCAACAGTAAAATAATCGCTAACATCATAGCCATTGTCGTCCATTGGTGACTTATAAAATGGGCAAATCCATAATAGAGTCACTCCTAAATCTTTTAAATAATCAAGTTTTTCTCTAATGCCGTTGAGATCGCCAATTCCATCATTATTTGAATCCTTAAAGCTTTTTAAATAAATTTCATAACCGATGGCTTCTTTCCACCATTTTTTTTCATAAAATGACATTTGACTTAACTCCTTTGCAATAAAACTATTCTTAGGATAAAACTTCACAACTATTTTGTTTAGTTTGTTTTAAAAGTTTTATGGTGCCACTTTATTATACAATAAAAACTCAAATATGGTAATATATTACTAAAGGTGGTCAAATGAAAACTCTTAAAAAAATCATCTGTTTGTTGTTGCTAATTGTCGCTATTAACATAAAACCGCTTTTATTTGCTGTTAATAGTGATTTAGAAATCTATTTTTTCAATCCCAATAATGAACTCGAAGACACAACACTAACTCTTCATAAGCAAGACGATGATGCTCTTGTGGGAAGTTTTTCTAAATCTGAATTTTTAATTAATGAAGCTGTTTGGCAAAAGTTTTGGCTAACAGATTTTTCTTTTGCTGAAGAAACCTACATTTTAAAAGTTAAACTAGGAACTGAAAAGAGTTTTTCGTTAGAGCTAAATTTAAATGAAGCCGCTTTTTCTGAAGAAGTTTACACTTTTTATTTAAAAGATGAAGTCTTAGCACCAAATCTTGAAGATTTCGCAACAAATATTTCTTACGCAACTTTTATTGATCGCACAACTATTAAGTTTTCTTTAACCAATCCGCTAAGCGATAATGATGAAATTACACTTCTCGTTGAAGACCGAATTTTAGAAATAGTTTCGCATTCACATGTCGGTGATTATTATTTATTAAAGCTAAAAGACAGTGATGAATTAGATTTTAAAAAAGAATATACTTTAATAATCGATGGTAATGATGGCCTTGCTCCACAGATGAAATATATCCGCTTTGATGATGTTTATAATCAAGGCTTTTTTAGCGGTTCTTTTGCTTATGATGGTGATGATTTAGGTGTCGTGTATACAAGATTTTCAACAAATTTTAAACTTTGGGCACCAACACTAAAAGAAGTTTTTTTAAATCTTTATCGTGGCGAGTCAAAAGAAACTTATGCGATGAAAGATGATAACTACGGCATTTTTAGTTATGAAAAATCAGGCGATTTAAAAGATTATTTTTATACTTTTTCTTTTACTCGTTTTGGCATTGAATATGAAATAATTGACCCTTATGCTAAATATCTTTCTCCCGACAAAACGATGGGGAAAATTATTAATCTCAATCAAACCAACCCTGGAAGATTTAAAACTTTCCACCATCCCAATTTTTCTGGATTTTATGGAGATGCAGTTATTTATGAGTCCTCTGTTTTACAACTCGATAATGGTGCTGAGCCTACTTATTTAAATCTAGCCGATGACAATAGTTTTATTGAGCTTAATAATTTAAAATATTCGACTGGAATTAGTCATTTAAAGGAACTTGGAATCACTCATTTAGCATTGAGTGATTTGCTTGCTTCTAATTATTCTTTAAGTTCAATTAATTCACTTTATGCAAGCAGTGCTGTTCCAACAAAAGAACTCAATGATTTAAAACTTCTAATCCAAAGGCTTAATGAAAATGGAATTAGAGTTATTTTGGATTTGAATCTCAACAATTTACCTATCGCAAGCCTAGAGCTTTTAATGCCAGGCTATTATTATGAGCAAAAACTTGGGGACCTCGTAAGTTCTGATGATACTAATGTCCTTTTTAATACTGATCATTACATGGTCAATAAATATCTTGCCAATTCAATAATTTATTTAATTAAGGAGTTTCGATTTTCTGGTCTGAAAATAACACCTTTAAATGTCTTTACTGTCGATCAAGTCAACTCTTTGTGGCGCAGTATAAATGAGTTTGATGAATCGTTTGTTTTTTATGGTGAGTTTAAAGATCTCGAAACAGTGAGCACTTCTGAGAAAATATCACCCAAAATAATGGATCAAGCAAAATATATCGGTTTTATCGATGAGAAAAGATTTACCGCTTTAGAAGAGGGCTTTTTTACCTCGACTTCTAGTCGGGGGATTAAAGATTACATTTTATCTTCATGGACTACAAACTATAATACTTTGCAGCCATATCAGTCTTTTAAACGCTTAAATTATTTTGAAGAACTCTCGCCACAAATCAATCATCAAATAAAAGTTATTCAACTTCTCTCATATGGAACACCAGTAATCAAAGGTGGTGAAGAGCTAAATCAACACGATACTTTAAGACTTGGTTATCATAATAAAGAGCAACAAAAAAACTTGTTTAAACTTTATCAAGACTTAATTACTTTCCGCAAAGAACATGCCAGTTTAAAATTTGCTGAACATCGTTTAATTAAAAAAGAGGTCAGCTTCTACATCGATAATGATACTGTTGTTTACCGAATTATTAGCATCAATGATTTATTCCCTGATTTTTTGATTATCCATTATTTAGGTGAAGATAGTAAAACAAACTTTCAAGTGCCTAAAGGATTGCCCGGCAAGGAAGAATACAATACCGATGGCGAATGGAATTGGCAAATCGCTTTTGATAGTCGCGATATTTATAATCTCGGCGATGAGTTTAATAGTCAAGATGAGATTATTCTTTACAAGTATCAAAGTCTAGTTATGCACTACGGGTTAAATAAGTCTAATCTAAGTGCCGAGCCAATACCAATTCCAAATATTCCAACTAAACCAGATTATACCGTTTTACTGCTTATTATTTCAGGAGTTGTTTTAGTGTTAGCCGGCAGTGTCGGAATCTTCTTTTTAATTAAAACAACTAAAAAAACTAATTGATTTTTTGAGGTGAAAAATGCACGCAAAGAAACTTTATCATCAAGCAAAAAGTAGTTACTCTTATTCTTATGACAACAAGACAATCCATCTTTGGCTACGAACTGCTAAAGATGCTTTTTTAGAAGCTTCCGTTCTCTATGGCGATCCCTTTCTTTATGAACCGATTGATAAAGAGATGACAATTTGGGTTTGGCTTAATGAAACTAAAAATGTTAAGATGGAAAAACGATTAACGGATTTAGAGTTTGACTATTATTTTATCGCCATTCAACCACCTTATAAAAGAGTTAAATATGCCTTTTTGTTAGATAATCGCTATCTTTTTGGCACCCGCGAAACATATGATTTAAAAACTGATTTAAAAGGGGATAAGAAATACAATCTTTTTAATTATTTTAATTATCCTTTTATCCATGAAGAAGATCTTTTCACTATTCCAAAGTGGGTTAATCAAACGGTCTGGTATCAGATTTTTCCTGACCGCTTTAACCGCAGTTTAAATTATCATAATCAACCAACTCACCCTTGGTTTGGACCTGAACAAAAGGTTACTAATCAGATGAAACTCGGCGGAAATATTTTAGGAATTATTGAAAAACTTGACTATCTTCAAGATTTGGGATGTAATGGAATTTATTTTACCCCGATTTTTAAAAGCCCCTCGAATCATAAATATGATACTAAAGATTATTTTCAAATCGATCCTGATTTCGGCACCAACGATGATTTTAAATTGTTAGTCGAGAAAGCTCACGAAAAAGGAATTAAAATCATTTTAGATGGTGTTTTTAATCATTGTGGTTATGAACATCCCTTTTTCCAAGATGTCATAAAAAATGGCAAGGATTCGATTTATTATGATTGTTTCTACATTCAAAATGAGCCGCTGATAAATTTTGAACTTGACCATAATGCAAAACCAATTTACAACCAGGCTATTATCCCCAACTATTTAACTTTCGCTTTTACTCCTTTTATGCCTAAATGGAATACTAACAATCCAATTGCGAGAAAACATCTGTTAGATGTTGCGAAATTTTGGATTGAAAACTATGATATTGATGGTTGGCGTTTAGATGTTTCAAATGAAGTTTCTCATGATTTTTGGCGCGAGTTTAGGCAAGTTGTTAAAACTTCAAAAAAAGAAGCCTTTATTTTTGGTGAAAATTGGGATTATTCTGGACCTTGGCTTTTAGGAGATCAATTAGATGCAGTAATGAACTATGAGTTTGTTTATCCTCTTTGGCAATATTTTGCCCAAGAAAGCCATTCGATACCAATCAAAGCCAATCAATTCCGCAAACTGATCAATAAACTTTTAACAAGTTATCCACTACAAGTTACAGAAGCGATGTTTAACTTAGTTGAATCGCACGATACAGAAAGAGTAATTTATCGCAGTAGCGAAAATAAAAATTTGGCCTTTTTGTTTTATTTGTTTATGTTTGCTTATCCAGGGAGACCAAACATCTACTATGGTGGTGAAGTTGGTTTGAGCGGCGGACATGATCCAGATTCTAGAAGAGCGATGCCTTGGGATGAAAAAACGCAAGATTTAAATTTTAAAAACTCACTCAAATGGCTAATTAAATTAAGAAAAACAGAAAAGGCCTTTGGGGCAAGCAATTTTCGTTTTATCCACTCTTCTGATCAAACTAATACAATTGGTATAATGACAAAAAAAGCTGATGAAAAGATAGTTGTTTTCATCAACCCAAATAATAAAACTGCTCAAATTGAATATCAAATCGAAGGTTTAAATTTAGCTAATAATCAAAAAATAAAACTTCAAGAAATTAGTCTAGATCCTTATGGCTATTTAGTTATTAAACTTAAGTAATTAAAACACATCTTTAACAATATCTAACAGTTCTTTAGGACTATTTATATAATAATCTGGTCGGAATTGTTCTAAGTCTTGGCGTTCGCGAAAGCCATAGAGAACAGCGACCTTTTTTATTTGAGCATTAATTGCTGTTTGCATATCAATTTCTGTATCACCAACATAAAGTGTATCCTTTTTAGCAACTTGAAGTTGATCAATAATTATCTCAACCATTTGGCTGTCTGGCTTTCTTTTAATGTTTGGCGTTGTACCTATTACATAATCAAAAACGCCTTTAAAGAGAGTTTCCATTAAATCTACTGTTGCCGAGTGTTGTTTATTAGAACAAACCGCGAGTAAAAAACCAGCTTTCTTTAGAGTTTGAAAAACTTCATGAAAGCCTTCATAGGCAACTGTATTATCCATTTTATGGATATCGTAGTGAGCATCATAGTAATTATAGTAAGTTTGATATTGTAATTCCGATAAGGCTTTTCCAACTGCCATTTCAAGTAAATATCGCGGTCCTTTTCCTAAATATTTCTTTATTTCTACTTCTGTTTTAAGCGGCAAATTATACTTTTTTAAAAGATAATTAACACTATTTGTAATATCGGTTAAAGTATTTAAGATTGTTCCATCTAAATCAAAGATAATTAGCTTTTTCATCTAAAATTCTCCTAATTATTTTCTCGTATACTGGCAACATCACTTTTTCATTTACATATTGGTCGAGCTCTGAGATTAAAATCCATTTCACACCTTTAGTTTCAGCTTTATTAACTGTTAATTCAGCTTCTTCATTAGCGATAAAAGCGTAAGTAACATTGAGGTGTTGATGACTCGAAAGAGCTTCTCCGTTTTTATAATGGCTCCAAACAGGGAGAATTTCAATACTAATTGGCTCTTTGCTTAAAGGCTTGACTTCTTTAATTCCTGATTCTTCTAAGAGTTCTTTTTTACTCACTTGGAAAAAATTATGAGAACCATCCATATGGCCTCCCATCCAACCCCAAGAACGGTAAATTTTATGATAAATAAAAAGCACTTTATCAAAATTCTCATTGATAACTACTGCTGAACTTGAAAAATGAAAAAAAGAAAAGCGCTTAAAAAGTTGTTTGCCAAATATTTGATATGCCTTTAACATGAACTTTTTATCAGCTATTTCAAAATCATCTTTGGGAATGTAATTTTCGATTGTTTTAATCATTTTTACCTCAGATAAATTTATTGTAAAATATTTTAAAATATGCTACCATTGTATCATCAATATGCAGCCTTAGCTCAGTCGGCAGAGCAACAGACTCTTAATCTGTGGGTCCGGGGTTCGATCCCCCGAGGCTGTACCAAAAGCGCCTAACAAGGCGTTTTTTTTATAACTGCTCGTTAATTGTTAAACCGATAAATTGGGCTGTTACAATCCCATCTTTAAGTAACAACAGTTCTGGGGTTCCATAGATTTTAAGTTCTGAAAACTTACTAGCACCAATGTTAGAATACTCTTTATCGGGAGCGGGAGCGACATAAATATCATCTAAATTAATAAAGTAAAGCGGAATCTTACCTTTTTTTGCTTGGGCAATCACTTTCGCTTTAACATTGTCGCACGCTGGACAATTTGATTGGTAGAAATAAATATAGTATTCGCTTTTAGCAACAGTAAAAGCTGTTTTGCGGTCGAGATGTAAATCGCTAAAATCAGCATATGTTTTCCGGTTATCACAACCAGCAAGCATAAACAAACTGATTAAAATTAAAAAACTACTAATTTTTTTCATCAGAACCTCCTCAAATTATTGTCAACAGTTCATCGTGACTAACAAATGTTACACTTGGGGCTGTAAATGTTTTGCTAACAACAGAAAAACTATAATCTTGAAATTCACCACTATAACAAAACAATTCTCCGATTTTGCCCGCTTTGAATTGCCCTTTTTGATATTCAATTGAAAAACTAATCTCCTTGTATGGTTTAACCAGTTTTCCATAATATTTAACATAAGCTTCCTTTGCAGTCCAAAAATTGGTGAGCAAAGCATTTTTGTTGTTAACAAGATTATTGTAGTGTTCAAGTTCACTACTGGACAAAATCTTTTCAGGGTTTTTAATCGCTCGTTGACGCTCTAAATCACAGCCGAGATTGGCTTTACTGAGACAGACCATCACATAGTTATGACTGTGAGCTTTGGAAATCTGAAAATCGCTATTTAATAAAACAGGTTTTGGCTGATAAACAGTTAAAATCTCAGCTTGATAGCCGTTTTTTCGCAGAGCATAATAAAGCAGCAACTCAGCGCTAATCATCTGTTGTTGCTTAAGCTCAGTTTTATTATCTAAAATTCTAGCTTGAATATTTTCATTTAATTTACTTAAATACTCTTGAGCATTACTAACTATTTTACTAAAATATATTTTAATCATTAATTGGTAATTTACTTTTTAAATTTCATCACTAAATAGCCTTGCTCGAAGGCTTCTGGATAAGGATATGCTTCTTCTCTTAATTTCGTAAACAAAACATAAACGAGTTTACGGTCATAGTCTATTCGGGTAATAACGCCAGTTTCTTTTTCGTTTTTAATTGCTACTCTTTCACCAATAATTCTTGATTCATCATGCCAAGCCATCTTAAATCCTCGCTTTCTTAATAAACTTTTTTAACCTTTAATAATAAGTGGCACTTCTAGTTCTTCTTTTAATAAGCCTGCGTGATGCGCTTTAAATGAAGAATGTTGAGAAGTTTTAATTAGTTTGTTGCTAATTGAAATTGCTATATAATCACCAATAAAACTATCTAACCAAGGATGTTTCACTCCATAACCGAGCAATTCTGAAGCAAGAAGTTCTTCTTTACTTAATAGGAGAAATCCCGGTTGAAAATATTTATTGAATAAGTCTTTAAATTTTTCTTGTAAACCTTCTTTAATAAAAAATGTTAATGCCCGTGGCTCGAGTGAAGGTTTTCTTAAAAATGTTGCGGTTAAATCTTGATAGTGGAATAAATCAATTTCCTCGACATCAACAAGACCATGATCTGCTGTTACAATAAGGAGGACATCGCGGTCGATTTCATTTATAAACCGCTCAAATGAACGATTCAAATTTTGAACAACCTCTTTGGTTTTAAGACCTTTTACTCCATCACTATGAACAATAGAATCCACTTGTTCCCAATAACAAAAACTAAATGACGGTTTTCCTTTAGTAATCATTAAAAGTCGGTCAAGTTGATTATCAAAACTATGATAACCATCCACAGCAAATGCGGGCATTAAAGCTTCAACATGAAGATTGGGGTTTTGGGCCTTTATTAAAGTCAAAATATCATCTTGAGCTAAAATATCTTCCCTAAGGTTCGTCTTAAGTTTATTTTTAGGATTGTAATAATCTTCATTTTTAAAAACAACTACATTTGCATCTTCAAGTTTATTATATTGAACCCAACCTAAATAGCCGCTTGCAAATGGTGGTTTTGCTAAAAGAATTGAATTTGTTGCTGCCACAGTTGTTGGAGGAAAAACACTACTGATTACAGATTTTAAATGTTTTTTTAATCCTGATTCTTGAGTTAAATGTTGTTTGATTATATTTATGCCAAGTCCGTCTAAAACCATTAAAATTAGATGTTGATAATTTTTTGCTAAAAAATTATCGACAAGTTTAATACTTTTGTAACTACAAAAACAATTATAATGTTTTAAAATACTACAAGAAAGGTTTAAAATACTATTTTGATAATTTGGCTTTTTCATTTTATTTTAAATTCTTTTCAAAGCGCCAGGCATCTTTTACCATATCATCAATAGTTAATTCTGCTCGCCAATTTAAATTTTTCTGCGCTTTTGTTGGATCAGCATAGGAGATTGCAATATCTCCCGCTCTTCTTTCGGTTACAACATAAGGTATTTTTATTTTGTTTACCCGCTCAAAGGCCGTGATAATTTCAAATACCGAAGTTCCTTTTCCTGTCCCTAAATTAAAAATTTCAGCGCCACTCAAATTGTATTTCAAAGCTGCTACATGACCTTTTGCCAAATCGACAACATGAATATAATCACGAACTCCTGTTCCATCTAAGGTGTCATAATCATCACCAAAAACATAGAGCTGTTTGCGAATCCCTTTCGCTGTTTGAGTAATATAAGGCATTAGATTGTTAGGAATCCCCGTTGGCAGTTCGCCAATCAAACCTGATTTATGAGCACCGATGGGATTAAAATAGCGCAGTAAGGCAACATTAAAGTTTTCGTTTATTTTGGCCGCATCACTTAAGATTCGTTCGCTAATCGCCTTTGTCTCACCATATGGATTAGTTGTGACTCCTTGTGGCATTGTCTCAATAAGTGGTGATTTTTGATCTCCATAAACCGTTGCGCTTGAGGAAAAAATAAATTTCTCAATTCGATATTTAAAAGCCAGTTTTGCCAGAGTTATTGTTGATGTAACATTATTATAATAATAATTTAGTGGCAGACTAACAGACTCGCCAACCGCTTTTAAACCCGCAAAATGAATAATGCCTGAAAATTGATGGTCTAAAAAAACTTCCTCTAAATTATTTTCATCAGTACAATCAACTTGATAGAAAGGAATTTTTTGTTTGGCAAGTTTTTCAATTTTCGCCAACATTTCAATTTGACTATTGACTAAGTTATCAACAATTACTACTTGATAACCTTCAGTTATTAATTCAATTACAGTGTGTGATCCGATATAACCTAATCCGCCTGTTACAAGTATTTTCATCGCTTTTACTCCTTAACAATTATAACATAACCTTGATTTTCATCATTGTAAAACCTCTTATCCTAAAGCAACATCTAAGATCATCATAATTACAAAACCAACTGCAAAACCCCAAGTTGAGTAGTGAGCCCCTGTAGCAGTACTTCTGTTTCTTGCTTCGGGAATTAATTCTTCAACTACTACAAAAATCATCGCTCCCGCAGCAAATGCTAATGCATAGGGAAGAATAGCGGTCATAAGTTGAACTAAAAGAGCACCAATAATCGCAAATATCGGCTCTACGATAGCGCTAGCTTGACCATAGAAAAAAGCTCTTGACCTGCTGACTCCTTCTTGACGAAGCGGAATTGAAACCGCGGCGCCCTCTGGAATATCTTGAATTCCAATTCCAATAGTTACTGCAATCGCTGCTAGTAAAGCGGCATGGACATCGCCTCCTATTTTAGCTACTGTTCCAATTGCACCCACCGCAACTCCAACCGCTAAACCTTCTGGTATGTTATGCAGTGTAATTGAAAAAATCAATAATCTGATTCGTGACCAACCAGTTTTAATTCCTTCTGGTTCGTTATCTCCAAAGTGAACGTGCGGTAAGATTTTATCGAAAACATATAAAAAACCAACCCCTGCTAAAACACCAATTCCAGCAACTAACCAAGGAATTAAGTTTTGTTCTTCGGCAAATTCTAAGGCTGGGATTATTAAACTCCAAATTGATGCGGCAATCATTATTCCCGAAGCAAAACCCAACATCAAGGCGTAAAGTTCATTATTCATCTTTTTAAAGAAAAAAACTGAAGCTGCGCCAAGGGCTGTTGCTCCCCAAATAAATAATCCTCCATATAAGGCTAAAAGCCAAATCGGTTGTGTCAATAACCAATCAATCATTTTTATTTCCTTCCTATATAAACATTATACAATACAAGGGATAACGGTGAAGATTTCCTTTAACAGATAGATTATCCAAAGTTAGTTCAATTCCAAACTCTAAATTATGGTTTTCAAATAAGGAAATCATCGCTTTAGCTTTAGTGTTATCTGCATCATTGGCAGAAAAAGCTGTTACTTTGTTGTTGTAATCAATAACAAACTCCATACTTAAGGCAGTACTTTTTGTATAATAAAATAGTCTTCTCCCTCTTTTAGCTAACAACTCAGCGATTGCTGATTCTAAAATTGCATAATTATAAACATTAAGGCGACCAGCAATTATTTCTTGTTGAGCGATTGGCCCTAGTTGTCCTGTTAAAAGACCAACATCTTTGAAATATATTTTAAAAATATCATAGCGAGCATTAGCGACAAAAGGCATTTTTAAATCTTCAAGTTGAAAGGAAATATTAACCATATCGGCATCGTGAAGCCACAAAATTGATGATTCAAATTTCCTTGCATTACCTTTATTTTCAACAACGCCATATTGGAATTTTTTATTTTCTTTTACCAATTGTGCTGGGAGAGAATCAAAACACATTTTAACTTTATTACGATCAGTTTTCTTCAAATGATAAGCAATACCTTTTTCATATGTTCTTAAAATTCTGTTTTGGATTTTTCCCGCTTCTCGGAAATCATGATTATTAATAAAGGCATTGACAACTTCTGGCATTCCGCCAATGACTAGGTATTCTTTAAAAAGTTCAATTAGTTCATCGTGAAGTGCTGGTGGGATTGCTTTTTTAGCAGTAAAGTGTTCATAAACATCGCTAATTGCTTTCTCGCTAACTCCATTTGCCCACAAAAACTCTTCAAAATCTAAACTCGAGAGTTCAACTAAAGTTTCATGTTCAAGAGGTGTCGGATCAAACTTATCAATATCTGCTCCCGCATAAGATGAAGCAATGATACAGTCAAAGCGATTGCCTTCAATAAAAGTTTTGGCTGCAAGTCGGGCCCGCGGCGAGAGATGAATTTCATCTAAAAAAATTAACGTTTCATGGGGAATTAGTTTGCTCGTTCGCAATTTCAATGTTATTTGTTTTGTCAATGTTGCCATATCTAAACTTGAAAAGAAAATTGATTTATGAATTGGGTTTGTTTCAAAATTCAAATAAATCAGACTTTTATAATTTTCTTTCGCAAATTGCTCAATAAGAGTTGTTTTGCCAACTCCTTTTGGACCCTTAAGAAATAAAACATCGCGGGATTTTTGTTGTTTCCATTTTTTTAATGCCGTTTCAACTTTTCTTTTTAACATTTTAATCACCAATACTATTATATCATTTATCTAACCAATTTAAAATGAAATTTTGCATATTTTTTGCACTATTATTATTTAGTTGTGCATTTTATAAATAGAAAAAATGTTTGCTAACTCCTTACCTCCAAACGTTTAGAAAACACTTCTTTCTTAAATTAGTTCTATTATTTTTAAAGCCAACTTATCATATATTTTACCGTTAACTTCATCTTTTTCATATAAAAAACCCTCTTCTGGTCGATTTAAGGGAATTGAAGCTAACAGTTCTACTTCTAGTTTTTCACTTACTAATTGGCCACCACCTTGACCAAAAACATAGTCTTTTTCCTCATTGTATGGATTTAAATAATAACTCATATTTTCAACAACACCAATTAGTTGATGACCAATTTTTCTAGCTCCCAAACCAGCTTTTAAAGCTACACTTGAGGCATTGACATGTGGTGTTGTTACAATCAACATCTTTGTTTGAGGGGCGTACATTTGAATATCTAAAGCCGTATCACCTGTTCCAGGCGGTAAATCAACTAAAACATAATCAATATTAGGAGCCCAATCAACACCATAGAAATAATGATTTAAAAGTTTGCCTAACATTGGTCCTCGCCACATGACAGGACTATCCTTTTCTACAAAAAAAGCTGTTGAAATAATCTCTATTCCTTTTGCGGTGGGGGGAGACATTTTTTCTTCACTTGTTCCCGTTGGTTTAGCATCAGGAATATTAAAAATATCAGCGATACTAGCACCGTAAACATCAGCATCGATAATCCCTATTTTTTTCCCAAGTCGCGTAAGTGCGTAAGCTAGATTTGCGGTAACTGTCGATTTTCCAACACCACCTTTACCGGATGCCACTCCGATATAAGTAATCTTTTTTACACCTTTAGGCGTAAATTGATTGCGGACAAACTTAACTTTTGCTCCAGGAAAACCAAGTGTCACTTTAATTAATTTTATCAATTGAATTTTAAAGTTTTGCTCGACTGAGCCACCGATATCTTTTAACGCAACTTCAACTTCTACAATTCCGGTTGGTCCTACTGTCAATTTCTTTAAACCTTCGACATCCTTTAACGGTAGATTATAACTTGGGTCAAGAAGAGCTTCAATTGCTTTTTTTAATTCATCATAACTGGTCATTACTTTCACCTCTTTTTTAATTATAACATAAAGGCTTACTATTCGCCTTTCAAAGAAAAAAAGATGTTAAAAAAACATCTTTTCTCTCTCTTATTTCCAATTATTTTTTACTTTTTACTTCCTTATTTAATAATTCAATAAATTTATGAACTGGAATTGTTATTTGTTCTTTGGAGTTATATTTTCGGTAAGTTACTGTGTTATTTGCAATTTCTTGATCGCCAATCACTAAGGAGTAAAGTATTTTTCGGGTCTGTTGATCACGGATTTTATAGCCTAACTTTTCATTTCTTATGTCAAGTTCGCTACGAAAACCATTCGCCTTTAAAAGTTGATTGATTTTTTTAGCATCCTCTTGGTGATAATCTAAATTAACTGGAATTACCACAACTTGAGTTGGTGCCAACCAAAGCGGAAAGACACCTTTATACTCTTCAGTCAAATATGCTACAAACCGCTCCATTGTTGAAACAATTCCCCGATGAATAACAACCGGAACATGATCATTTTTTCCATCTTCGCCAACATAAGTTAGTTGAAATCTTTCTGGCAGTAAGAAATCTAATTGAATTGTTGATAAAGTCTCTTCGTGACCTAAAGCAGTTTTAACTTGAACATCGAGCTTAGGTCCATAAAACGCAGCTTCACCAATTGCCTCTTCATATGCCAAATTTAAGGTATCCATAACATTTTTAAGCTCTTTTTCAGCTTCTTCCCACATTTTATCATCATCGAAAAACTTTTCTTTATTTTCTGGATCACGATAAGAGAGTCGGAAAGAGTAATCGGTAATATTGAAATCTCGATATACTGCAAGTAACAACGCCATTACTTCTTTAAACTCTTCTTTTATTTGGTCTGGGCGTACAAAAATATGAGCATCATTTAAGGTCATCTCTCTAACTCGGTGCAATCCCGAAAGAGCTCCTGATTTTTCATAGCGATGCATCATGCCTAGTTCTGCAATTCTCAGCGGTAAATCGCGATAAGAACGCAATTCATTTTTGTAAATTAACATGTGATGCGGACAAGTCATCGGTCTGACTACAACCATCTCGCCATCGCTCATCTCCATCGGCGGAAACATACTATCTTGATAATGGTCCCAATGACCGCTTGTTTTATAAAGTTCTGCATTAGCTAAAATTGGGGTGTAGACATGTTCATAACCTAAAGATATTTCTTTATCGGTAATATATCTTTCAATAATTCTTCTAATGGTTGCTCCTTGTTTAAGCCAAAAAGGCAGTCCTGGACCTGCTTCGCTTGATAACATAAAAAGCCCTAGCTCTCTACCTAATTTGCGGTGATCTCGCTCTTTTCTTTCTTCTAACATTAAAAGATGTTTGGTCAATTCTTTTTTGCTGAAAAAAGCGACCCCATAAATTCTTGTCAACATTTTGTTTTTAGAATCACCTCGCCAATAGGCTCCAGCAACACTTAATAATTTGAAATGTTTAATCATTCCGGTGTGGGCAAGATGACCACCACGACATAAATCAATAAAATCCCCTTGTTGATAAACAGTTATCTCTTCAGCTTTTAACTCTTCAATCATCTCAAGCTTGTAAGGATCATTTTTAAAAAGTTTTTGAGCTTCAGCAAAACTAACGACTCTGCGACTAATAATTGAATTGTTTTGAGCACAATCACGCATCGTTTCCTCAATCTTTTCTAAATCGCTATCGCTAATCTTCACATCACCAAAATCAACATCGTAATAAAAACCTTCTTTAATCGCTGGACCAACACCAAAAAGCGCTTTTGGATAAAGCTTTCTGATCGCTTCAGCCATTAAATGCGCAGCTGAGTGATTTAGCAAGTAAAAGGCTTCTTGATCAGCTTTTGTGATAATTTTAAAATCTCCAGATTCGTCAATCGGATAGTCTAGTTCAATAAGTCGTTGATTCAACGAAGCTCCAAGCGCATTTTTAAATAAGTTCAAAGAAATATCTTTTGCGATTTCACCCGGTGTTATTCCTTTTCTCACCTTTAATCCAGATTTATCAGGTAAAATTAAATTCATCATTACACCCTCCTTCTTTTAAAAAACAAAAGCCCTTAGAAAAAAATTCTAAGGACGAAATTTCGCGGTACCACCTTAGTTCTGTAATAATACAGCACTCATTATCTTTAACGCAGATTTACGGCTCTGTTTTGCAGGCTACTTGTAAGGGAGTATTCAGTTATGTTGTGGCTTTCACCATCCCACATCGCTAGTTTGATAACTGTTTTTTGTCCTTACCAACGCATTTCAATATTAATTATATCACTTTCCTAAAATTAGTCAATTGTTTTTATAACGGAGCTGATTTAGGCTAACTGGCATAGTCATCTCCACAATTCTTGCCGTGATTCTAACAGCATTATATTTATCGTTTGGTGCATCAGGATCAATCATAAAAGAAGTTAACTGTTGAGCGTCTAAATTAGATGAAACTAAAATTGGCAAACCGACACTTAAACGGTATTGAATAATCGGTCCAAAGATTTGATCACGAAACCATAAACTCATAAAGGCACTCCCTAAATCATCGAGCACTAATAAATCACAGTTTTTAAGTTGTTTAATTTTAATCTCTAAAGTATTATCATCCATGCTTGAATAAATACTGCGGATTAAATCTGGCACATAAGCAAAAACTATTTGAATGTTTTTTTGCGAAAGTTCATTGGCGATTGCGGAGAGCAAAAAGGTCTTACCTGTCCTGTTTTGGCCATATAAATAAAGCCCTTTTAAAAACTTCTTTTTTTCATAATCAGCAATAAATGTTTGTGCAATTTCCAAAGCCTTTTTACGCTCATCATTGAGTAATTTAAAATCAGCAAGTTTGGCATCCAGAAGATAATCATTATGATATGTAGTATCGATAAATTTCATTTTGCTTCTCTCATCAAGCGCTTTTTGATAAGCTTTTGATGGTACATATTCGATTCGTGCAGGATTTAGTTTTAAAACTGGCTCATAAAGCTCATTAGGATCATTGGGATTAAAAGCTTTTTTCTTTTTAACATATTGATAAACTGTCATTATCTCATGATAGTTCAACTCTAAATCCTTTGTCTCTTCAAAAGCTTTAATCTCTTTTAACAATTCTTTAAAACTCATTTTACCTCATCCTTCCAAAAAGATTCGATAATTTCATCGAGCCACTCAGGCTCTTCTCCTTCGATTCCCGGCTTTCGTCTCTTTCGATAGGTTTTTTTAGGTCGTTTTTCTGCTTGTTTTAATATTAACATCGCATCGCTGGCAGTAGTTATCCCTCGAGCTAGCCAATCGGCCAACACTTTTTCTAAATAAGCTAATGAGGGAAGTTGATCATGATACTTTAGGGCGACTAAAATAATCCCATTGATTAAACCTATGTCAACCGCATTGCGTTCAATAAATTGCCTGATTGTATCGAGGGCATAACTTTGGTCTGTCATCTTTTGACCAAAAACTGTAATTATATCTTGTGGTCTAATTGTTGAAAGATCAATTTCTAAATCTTCTTCTGGTCTTTTTTCGATTGTTACAAGGTTGTCACCATAGGTCTTAGTAAAATAGTGATTAGCTAATACTGCAATCTTTTCAATAAAAATCTTATTGCTTGAGTTATCATAAGCGTTCGTTAAAATATCAATCATCTCAGCACTCGTAAAATTATAAACATACATTACAGAAGCAATTTGAGAAACAACCTTTTTCGTGTAAATACTTCTTTTTTTTAGCCGCGGAGGTAACTGCTCAAAGAGACTTTCAAAGTCAAACGCATCTCTAATAATAATCCCGCCACCATTTTTTCGACCAAAAATAAATTTTTCGCTTTTAAGCAAGTCTAGTTTTTTTATTTTATAAATATCATCAAATGATTTAGTGACATTTTTATAACCTTTTTTCGATGCTTCTGGAACACTAAAATAGCTAAATAAACGGTTAAAATTCTCCGTGCCTATTTCGCTCTTTAAATATGATCCCAAAATGCCATCTAAAAAGAACTGACGTGGTTTTAAGGGCATATTGAGGCGGTATAAATAAATATCATCTTTTAAAAAAGTTGTAAGTAAGCCGATTGCTTCAAGTTTATGAATATTAGCTGTAAAGAGGTCTTCGTTTAGGTGAAGTAAATCAAGTAAATACTGGATTGGATAGACATCAGTTTGGAGATTGTTTTGATTGATTAAATTAAACATCAATAAATATGTTCCAAATCCATCACTACCGATTAAAGGCTGATACAATAGCGCTAATGTTTTTATATCTTCGCTTGAAATTAAACTGTTACTCATCAACCAAAAACTTTTTTGGTCCATAGTTCACCTATTTTTTAAAATATCTTAGTTCTCGTTTTAATCTTTCATACAAGTCTTCAATCACTGCTTTTGAGCGACCAAAATCTAAAAAGTTTCTTGTGTTTAAAACAAAATCAATCGCTGTTTCTCTTTTTGTAAGTGAAATAATTTTCACATCTAACATATCTTTAGGACGTTTGAAAATAAACTCCCCATAAGTATCGTCTTGGTGAATTAATTCATAACCATAAGCAGCACAGATTTTTTTGACTGCTTCACTACATTTTTGGTAATCATTTTGATACCAATTAGTGACCAAACGTGCATCTTTTGCGTTTTCACTTGTTCTATAAATAGCCATTTTCCATCCTCCTTAGAAAGCTCTCTAACCATTGTTTTAAAGTGTTTATTGTTTGTTTTATTTCACCATCATTATTAATGATGTAATCAGCTAATAAAAGTTTCTTTTCCATCGCCATTTGGCTGTTTATTCTTCTTTTGATTTCTTTTTTATCAATCTTATCACGTAAGATTAGCCGCTTTATTTGGGACTCCTCGCTTGCGTAAATTAAAAGTACATAATCACAGAGCATATCAAACTTAGCTTCATATAAAAGAGGGATTTCAAGAAAAACTAACTTTTCCTTACTTGTTTCAATTTGGGTTTTCATTTTACTAAAAATAATTGGATGAAGATAATTTTCTAAACTCTTGCGTTTTTGTTGATTAGAAAAAATAGTTTGAGCAATTCTTTTTTTATCCAAAATATCACTATTTTCATTATATAGCAACATATTAATACTTTGAACAACTAGTTTATCATTTAAAAGCTCATCATTGATTTGATCAGCATCAATTACTAAATAACCTTTTTCTTTAAAAAAGTTAGCTGCTAAACTTTTCCCTGTTCCAATTGAACCCGTTATCCCCACAACAATCATTTGTTACATCCTTTGACAATGGCTACAAAAGTAAGTTGATCTGCCATTAACTTTTATTTTTCCGATTTTTGTTTGACATATTTTACATGGTTCATTAGCCTTAGTGTGAACCATTAAATCTTGGGTAAACCAACCCACCTCTTCATCACTTTTAAAAGAAAAAATTGTCGTGCCACCTTTTTTAATCGCTCGAGTTAAAATATCAATACTACTAGCTATTATTGTTTGGGCTTGTTTTTTAGTCAATGTATTCGCAATCTTAAGCGGATGGATTTTTGCTTGAAACAAAATTTCATCAGCATAAATATTACCAATGCCCGCAATTATCCCTTGATTTAAAAGGATTGTCTTAATTGGGCTTCTTCGCTTTTTAATCGCCGCATAAAAAGTATCCAAATCTATCTCAAATGGCTCTTTTGCAAGTTTTGATAAAGGGGGTATTTTATAAGTTTGACTCTTTTCTCTTAAATCAAAAGTGCCAAACTTTCTTACATCATTATACTTTAAAACTTTATCAGTTAAATAAAATATTACATGATCATGTTTATTAATCACGTCTGGATCAGAAACATAATATTTTCCTTCCATCCGCAAATGGCTAATTAAATCATAATCAGTCAGTTTAAAAATAAGATATTTGCCGTGTGTTTCAATATCATTAATCGTTTGACCGATGAGTTTTTTTCTCATCGATTCATCCATCATTTTCGAATATCGAACAACGATATCTTCGATTGTCTGACCTTTTGCTTCTTTTTTCAAAAACTTACTCACTACAAAAACTTCTGGTAACTCAGGCATTTTCAATCCAACTCATACCAAGTATTTCCAACTTTACTGTCTGTTTTTAATTTAACTGCTAAAGAAACTGTTTTATTCATTATTTCTGGTAAAACCTTTTTCATCAGTTGGATTTCAGTTTGAGGTACTTCAATTATTAATTCATCATGGACTTGGAGTAAGATTTTTGATTGGAGTTTGTTTTCTTTAATATATTTTAGCAAATCGACCATCGCCTTTTTTATAATATCTGCTGCGCTGCCTTGGATTGGAGCATTCATCGCTGTTCTCCTCCCAAAAGCTTTAATATGATGGAGGGGGTTTTTAAGCTCGGGAATATATCTTCTGCGATTCATAATTGTTTTTACAAAACCATTTTCTTTGGCAAATTTAACTGTTTGATCCATAAAAATTTTAATTTCTGGATAAATTTCAAAATAGCGATCTATAAACTCTTGCGCTTCTTTAACTGAAGTATTAATATCTTCAGCTAAACTCCAAGCGCTAATTCCATAAATTATCCCAAAGTTAACTGCTTTGGCTCGAAATCGTTCATAAGGACTAACTTCTTTTGTGTTAAAAACTTTCATCGCCGTTTGACTGTGAATATCTAAATCATGATTAAAATCATCAATTAAAGCTTGCGATTTACTTAAATGAGCTAATACTCGTAGTTCGATTTGAGAATAGTCAGCACTAATAAAACTATAACCTTCTGAAGGAACAAAAAGCTTTCTAATTTGTCTTCCCTCTTCAGTTCTAACAGGAATATTTTGCAAATTAGGCTCTAGACTTGAAAGTCTTCCGGTAGCTGTTTGAGCTTGAGCGTAAATTGTGTGAAGTTTTTGATCTTCGAAAAGTGAATTCTCAATACCTTCGATATATGTTGAGTATAATTTTGTAACTTGACGGTATTCCAAAATTGGTTTAATAATTGGGTGTTCGTCGATCAATGAATTGAGAACCTCAACGTTAGTTGAATAGCGTTGTGTTTTTGTCTTTTTTGTCGATTTGAGTTTTAAATCATCAAATAAAACTTCTCCCAATTGTTTAGGACTTCTAATATTAAATGACTTGTTTGCATATTGATGAATCTGGTCTTCAAGAATTTTAATTCTTTCAAAAAGTTGTCCCTTTTGTTGTTTAAGTTCAGTCAAATCAACCTTTATACCGCGATATTCCATTAGCGCTAACGTTGTTGAAACCTCTAATTCAAGCTCATTTAAAGCAAGTAAATCATCAGCTTTTAAGACAGCTAAAATTTGATTCTTTAACCGATATATCGCGGTTGCTTTGGCAGCAATATGTTCAGCTAAAACCGCTAGTTCTGGAACTCTTTTTTTAGCCCCTCGACCGTAAATAACATCATCATAATTAACTTCATTATAATTAAAATGACCACAAATAACTTTAAAGTCTGAACTGGTAAGTTGAGAATAAGAAAGATAACTTGCTAACAACATATCATAAACAACACCATTTAAATCAAAGCCTCGCCACAATAATCCAACTTTAAAGGCTTTATAATCATAGGTTATTTTGGGTGTTTCACTGGCAAGGAAATCAGTAAATTCCTTAGTCTCTAACGCTAGTTCAGCACTGACATAGTAACTTTTTTTGCCATCGCTCATTCCAAAGCCAAGTAGTTCTGAAGTATGATAGTTATTTTCAAAGTACTCAAGATGAATCGCAAGGTTATCTTTAATAATCGCTTTTAATTGCGTTTTTGATTCAATGATAATGCTCGTTATTGGCACTTCTTCTTCAACATGATTTTGATAAGAAAATAAATCTAATTCTTCGCTATCAATTCTTTTAATAAAAGAATGTAAGTCGAGTTTGCGATAGAACTCCACTAAACCTGCTAAATCAGTGTTTGCTTTTTTTATTTTAGCGAAGTTAATTTCAGTTTGAATATCAGTTTCAATTTTTGATAAGTCATAGGACAAATAGGCTTTATCGGCTTCATTTCTTAAAGTTTCACCAAGTTTACCTTTAATTTGGTCTCTATTTTTCATTATTTGTTCGAGTGAACCATATTCTTTGATCAGTCTAACTGCTGTCTTTTCGCCAACCCCAGGCAGACCGGGAATATTATCCGATGAATCTCCCATTAACCCTTTTAAATCAACCATATATTGATGTGAAATACCATACTCTTGATAAAAACTTTCAGGGGTCATCTCAACCACATCAGAAAGTCCTCTTCTAATCAGTTTTACCGTCACATTATCATCGATAAGTTGAAGTAAGTCTTTATCTGATGAGTAAATCTCTACAGCCATTTCAGTTTTCGCTTTTTCAGCAAATGTGCCAATTATATCATCAGCTTCAAAACCTTCAATTGCCAATTCAGCAATTTTTTTGTGCTTTAAATATTCATGAATTAATGGGATTTGAACTGCCATTTCTTCTGGCATTTTTTCACGGCCAGCTTTATATTCTTTGTAAGCGAGATGCCTTTTAGTCGGTTTATCAGTGTCAAAAGCGACCAAAATATGACTATAGTCTTCTTCTAAAATCTTTTCAAACATATTGACAAAAGCGAACAAAGCATTAGTATAAAGGCCTTCTTTATTCTTCATTAAACCTCTGCCACTATAGGCAGTTGCATAATAGGCTCTAAAAAACAAAGAGTTCCCATCAATTAAAATTAGTTTTTTCATAGTTACTCCTTTGTATTATTCTATCACATAATAGGTAAATATTTTCCCACTATTTTTGTGGATAACTTTTTACGCTATTTAGTATCTAAATCTGCCCCGTCCTTTACCCTTTCCTTTTCTTTGTTTGCGCGGTTGAAGGCTTGGCATTCCTTGTTGAGTTGGGTTTTTAGCGACTTGTTGAACCATTTGTTTCTGTTGATCTAAACTTTCAATTAAACGGTTAACGTCGCTTACTTTCAGGCCTGAACCACGAGCAATTCTTTGCCTTCTTCGCGATGATTTGGCAATTAAAGCGGGATCTTTTCTCTCATCTGGAGTCATTGAATGAATTAAAGCTTCAATTCTTACAAGTTGCTTATCATCAACGTCTTGCATCTGTTTCCTAAGCGCTTTAACCCCGGGAATAAAGCCTAAAATCCGTGTTAAAGAGCCCATTCTTTTAATCATTCTAAACTGCTTTAACATATCATTATAGTCATATGTTCCCGATAACATCTTCATCATCAATGACTGGGCATCATCTTCAGTAATTTGAGCACTCGCTTCTTCAATTAGAGTTAGGACATCTCCCATCCCTAAAATTCTTTGAGCCATTCGATCGGGATGAAAAACTTCTAAAGAGTCTAGTTTCTCACCACTTGAGGCAAACTTAATTGGAATTTTTGAAATGTGGCGGATCGATAGTGCTGCCCCACCTCTAGTGTCGCCATCAAGTTTTGTCATTATAACACCAGTACATCCCAGTTTTTCATGGAATGTAAGTCCAACGTCAGCAGCGATTTGACCGGTCATGGCATCAACAGTTAATAAAATCTCTTCGGGTTTAGCAATCCGTTTAAGATCTTTTAACTCTTCCATCATCGCTTCATCAATCTCAAGTCTACCTGCTGTATCAATAATAACGACATCATATTTATTTTCTTTTGCGTAATCAAGGCCTCTTTTAACGATATCTTGGGCTTTTTTATTCTTTTCTTCATAGACGTAGATTGCAGTTTGATTGCCTAATGTTTTCAATTGTTCAATCGCAGCAGGACGGTAAATATCAGCGGCAATAAACATGACCTTTTTTTGTTCGCTTGTTTTAAGTAATCGTCCAAGTTTACCGATTGCGGTGGTTTTTCCTGTTCCTTGAAGACCAACGACCATAATTGTCGTCAAATCATTAATTTTGTAATTTAAGCCAACCGCTTCATCACCCATTGCATGAGTTAATTCTTCATGAACAATCTTTACCACTTGTTGTCCCGGATTTAACCCTTTTAAAATCTTCTCTCCTAAAGCTTTTTCTCGAACATTATTTAAAAAAGAGCGAATAACTTTTAAGTTAACATCCGCTTCCAATAAAGAAAGTCTAATCTCACGCATCATTAAATCAATGTCTTTTTCAGTTAACGAACCTCTCCCAGTAACTCTTCTCAGAGCCATTTGAAGTCTACTTGCTAAATTTTCAAATGCCATAATTATCATCAATCTCCATTAGTTTTTCTAACCACTTTTTATCTTCTGTTTCTAAGTATTTTAAATAATATTCTTGACGCAATTTCGCTTTTTCATAAAGTTTAAGTTTCGTTTCAAAATCTGTAAGTTTTTTGATTGTAATATTGATTAAATCATAAACAGCGTTGCGAGAAATATTATAATAATCCGCAATTTCTTTTAAACTATAGTCTTTTTGAAAATACATGATAAAATAAGCTTTTTGCTTAACGGTTAAAAACTGTTCATAATAATCAAATAATTTATTGTTGTAAGAAATTCTTTTTATTTCATCCATTATCAATCACCAAAAAAATCGCTAAATAAACCATAAATATATTCTTCAATATCAAAAGGAACCAAATCAGTTATTTTCTCACCTAAACCGACATATTTAATTGGGAGTTGATATTTATGTTTAATTGAAAGGACAATTCCGCCTTTAGCACTGCCATCGAGTTTAGTTAAAATAACTCCAGTAACAGCGGTTGCTTCTTTAAAAACCTCTGCTTGCTTTAACCCATTTTGTCCAGTTGTCGCATCAACTACTAAAAATGTTTCTTGCGGACCATAGTCAATAACCTTTTCAATGACTCTTCGCATTTTTGCAAGTTCATTCATTAAAAACTCTTTATTATGGAGACGGCCTGCTGTATCGATTAAGACACAATTGTGTCCCGCTTTTTTAGCAAGCATCAAACCATCATAAATCACGCTTGAGGGATCTGAACCTTGAGCTTTTTGAAAAATCTCGACACCTGCTCTTGCCGCCCAAATATCTAATTGATCAATAGCGCCAGCTCTAAAAGTGTCAGCAGCAATAAGTAAGACTTTATTGTTTTGTTCCTTTAAGATTTTTGCTAATTTAGCAATCGAAGTTGTTTTTCCAGTTCCATTAACTCCAACGAACAAATAAACATTGATTAATTCTCGATTATAGTTAATCTCCGTTTTAACTATTTGCCCCTCTAAATATAAGTTAAACATTTCATCTACAATCACTTCTCGAAGTTCTGCTGGATCTTTAAGTTTTCTTAATTTTTGTTGGTGTTGCAATCTCTCAATAAAGAGCAGAGTTGTCTCCACACCGATGTCTGCCATGATTAAAACCTCTTCAATTTCATCATACAAATCTTGATTAAAATCCTTACTTTCAAGCAAAATTCTTTTCAAAGAACCAAGCGTTTCACGTGATTGATGAAGACCTAAACTATATTGAGGGTTTTTTCTTCTTTTTCGTGATTTAAATATTTTAAAAAATCCCATTTTACACCTCTTATTTATTATTATAATAGCTTTTCTACACTACTAAACATTATATCATAACTGCTAGAGATTTTTTGGCGATAAAAATAAAAAGTCCCAAGTGATTGGAGTCACTTGGGAAAATCAAGGGGGGGGATCGTATGATGTACTCATACGACTTTAAAACACATGTCTTTTTACAAGACATATACAAATGTATATTATCATAAAGAATCTAAGATGTAAAGAAGAGAAATTATTCTTCAATACTTCTTGTGTACGTACATTGAGGTTTTGAAGAGAATCCACTACAAGCAATAAACTTCTCGCCTTTTTTATTTTCCCGATAGACAAGCGGTTTTCCGCACCTAGGGCACATTTCACCTACTTCGACAACCTCTTTTTTAATTGCTTGATAAGGCATTTTTTTATTTGCGTTTTCTAACAACGGCTTAAAGGTTGTAATAAAAGAATTTAAAATTTCAGTCTTCATTTCTTTGCCATCAGCGATTAAATCTAATTGTTCTTCCATTTTAGAAGTATAGCTAGTATTGATAAATGTCGTGAAGTATTCAACTAAATTAGCAGCAGTTAGCATTCCTTGTTCAGTCGGAACAAAATATCCCTTTTGACGTCTAACATAACCGACATCAGCAATTTTTCGCGTTGTCTCCGCATATGTTGAAGGTCTACCTATTCCCAGCTTTTCCATTTCTTGAATTAAAGTCGCTTCCGAGTAACGTCTTCTCGGCTGAGTAAATTTCTTTTCTTGATAAACTCTTTTACTAGCCAGTTTGTCGCCAACACTATAATTAAATGTTACTGCTTCATCTTTAGTATCGTTTACGTAAAGAATACGGTAGCCTAAGAAAATCTGTTTAGTAAAAGTTGCCAAGAAATTGTGACCGCCTGAACTTAATGTTACAGTTTTTAATTCATCGATTCCTGGTTTCATCAAAGAGCCAACTGCTCGATTATAGATCATTTGATAAAGTAGAAATTCTCGATTGTTTAAAAATGGCTTAACTTTTTCTGGTGTATAATTAAGATCTGTTGGTCTAATCGCTTCATGCGCTTCTTGAGAGCTTTTAGTTGCTTTAGGCACACGGTATCTGCCAAAATACTCAGACCCATAGTTTGTTTTAATATAGGCAGTTGCTGCCCTGACAAACTCTTGCGATAGTCTTGTGGAATCAGTTCTCATATATGTTATTAAGCCAACTAATTGATTATCTATTTTAACCCCTTCATAAAGTTTTTGAGCGGTTCTCATCACCGTTGAAGCATTCATTTTCAATCTAACAATACCATCTTGTTGTAATCTTGAGGTTGTATAAGGGTAAGCTGGATGAAGATTTTGATTTTTAATTTGAATATTTGTTACTTCAAAATCCTTTCCTGCCTCTTTACAGACTCGCTCTGCAAGGCTTTTATCTTTTTGTTTTGGCGAGTTTTTTTCATAATCTGCTTTAAATTCGGCAAACTCTGCAAATACTAAATAATAAGCTTCTTTAACAAAATTTAAAATTTCATTTTCGCGCTCGTAAATCATTTTAAGAGCAACACTTTGAACTCGTCCCGCACTAGTGGAGTGAAGTTTTCTTTGGACAAGTTTTGACAAATCAAAACCGATAATCCGGTCCAGGATTCTTCTTGTTTCCTGACTAGAGACTAAATTCATATCGATTGGTTTCGGATTAGCTAAAGCTTTGTTAATCGCATTTTTTGTCACTTCAAAAAATCTGATTCTAATCTTTTCATTAACATCTAAATTTAAAAGTGTTGCGATATGCCAAGCGATTGCTTCTCCTTCTCTATCTGGGTCGGTAGCAATTAAAACTTTTTTGTTTTGAGCTTGTTTTTGAATTTGTTTAACAGTTTTGTATTTAGTCGGGATTATGATGTAGTTTGGTTTGAAATCTTTTTCAATATTGACCCCGTAACCACCCTTGCCACTTGTCGCAAGATCTCTGATGTGACCAACTGAGGCAACTACCTCATAATCTTTTGGGATTAGGTTTTTAATTGTATTGGCTTTAGTTGGCGATTCAACTATTATTAATGTTTTCATTATTTGCACTTCCTCTAATAAGCATTATATTAAGTGTTATTTTTGATGTCAAGTAGAAAGTTTTTATATATATTCATAATAATATATATCATTTTAAAAAAGCTTTTACTTTAAAAAAACTGCTGAAAAGTTTTTCTAACTTTAAATAGCAGTTTTCTCGATAACTTGTTTAACCGGTTTAAATGTCTGGCGGTGAATAGGTGTTACTCCATATTTTTTTAAAGCCTTAAGGTGAGTTTTCGTTGGATACCCTTTATGGGTTTTAAATCCATACTCAGGGTAAAATTTGTCAATTAAACTCATATATGAGTCTCTTGTCTCTTTAGCAACTATTGAGGCTGCTGCAATTGAAATTGAACGGCTATCACCTTTAACTAAACTTTCAAAAGGAATTTTTGTAAGTCCTGTCAAATCAACAAAATCAGCTAAAATAAAGTCAGGTTTTAATTTTAACTGTTCTATTGCACAACCCATCGCTTTTTTGGTCGCTCTTAAAATATTTATTTGATCGATCTCTTGCGGAGAAACAAAGCAGATTCCAACCGCTAAAGCATTATCATTAATTATTTTTAACATTTTTTGCCGTTTTTTTGCCGACAATGTTTTAGAATCATTTAATCCTTTCGCTTTAAAATCGGGTTTTAAAATAACGGCTGCTGCCACAACTGGACCTGCAATTGGACCTCTTCCAGCTTCATCAATTCCACAAATAGCTTTAAAGCCTAAACTATAAAGCTTTTTCTCAAATTCATTCGACGCTGTCAAAACAAACCTCCCCCAACTTTCCTGTTTTAATATCTGCTAAGAAAATCGTATATGCTTGTCTTAAATCTAATTGTTCTTCTTCTCGCAAAAATCCTCGTTTCTTTGCTAATTCAGTAAAAAAAGCTTCAAATGACTCTGTTTCTATTTGATAATGTTTTTCAATTCTAGTTGGATAGTTGGTAATAAAAAAATTATAAGCATAATTGCTAAGTTTTTCTTTCTGAATTAATTCTTCTTTAATCGCTCCTGATAATGCTAGATGATAACCAACCTTTTCCGATTCAAATTTAGGCCATAAAACTCCTGGCGTATCGAGTAAAAAGATTTGTTGCTCAACATTTATCCAATTTAGTCTTCTCGTATGTCCTGGGATTTTATTAGTCGAAGCAATTTTTTTTCCTGCAAGAGCATTAATTAAAGTTGATTTACCAACATTTGGAATTCCTAAAACAAGCGCTTTAATCGTAACCCGATGATAGCCACGTTCTTTTTGTTTAGCAATATATGATTTTAAGATTTCTTCTGTTTTAGGTTTAATTTGTTTAATGTTAGTTTTTTTTAGCGAATCAATAATTAAATAATTTGTTTGATTTCCGCTTTTAATTATCTCAGTTAATTTAGTTAAATCGACAAGACTCGCTTTGTTATACAAAAACAAAACCGGTTTCGCTTTAACTAGATCAGCAAAATCCGGATTCAATGAGCTTTTAGGTGCTCGGGCATCTAAAACGAAATAAACAATATCAACTTGATTGATAATCGCTTTAATCTCTCTTTTTGCTTTAGCCATATGGCCTGGATACCATTGAATCATTTAACAAAACCAAACTTTCTTGAAAATCTAAAATTAACAATACCTAAAATGTGTTTTTCTTCGACCAAGCCAAAACTCCTTGAATCTTTTGAAGCGTCTGAATTATCCCCCAATAATAAATACTTACCGTGCGGAATTACTCCATCAACCTCAGCAATCAGATGTTTAACTATTTTTTGATAGTTAATATTTTTAATAACTTGCACAAACTGATCATTGATATACAATTCAAGATTAGTCCCCTTTTCCACATAGGCTATTGTGTCTCCCGGTAAAGCTTGGATTCTTTTAACATAGTATTTTTCAGTACTACTCGATTCATAATAGTCAAAGGTTTCTGAATTAATATCTGGATAAAAGGTCGCATCCATTACAACAATCTTATCTCGTTTAAAGGTTGAATGAATTTGAAAAACAAATACTGTATCACCATCTTCAAGTGTTGGTTCCATTGAAGAACCGACGATTGTAGCTGTTTTAAATAAAAATACTTGGGCAAATAAAATTATTAAGACCGTTAAGAAAATAAACTGAACAATATCATAGGCTTTATAAAACTTTAAATAGTGGTTGGGTTTAACCTTTGCTAAAAGATGATATGCGAGAATCGCTAAATTAATAAAAGTTACACTAATTAAAGTAATAACTAAAAAATTGCGCATTTTAGCGCTTGAGAATCTACCTCCACCAATAAAAATTGCGACACTTGTTAAAATTAATAAAACAATAAAGATCGCGAACGCTATTTTTAATTTAAAAATTACTTTTTTTTGAAATATTTGGTAAACCTCTTCTTGATTTTCAGAACTTATTTGCTTGGAATCTCGAAGTCTTTCTGCCTCTTTAAAATTCATCTTCGAGCTGCTCCAATTCATCTTTTGTAATTAGAACTTGACGCGCTTTTGTCCCTTCACTTGCTGAAACAACACCTTGTTGTTCTAAAATTTCCATTATCCTTTGGGCACGGTTAAAACCGATTCCAAATTGTTTTTGAATCGCATTGATAGATGCTGTCTGTTCTAAAACAATATAATGCATCACCGGAACTAATAATTCATCTGTCTCTAAAGATTCTTTTTTAATGAAAAAGCTTTGCAAGTCTTCAAGATCCATTAAATAGTTAGGGCTTAATTGGTCTTTAATGAAATCAGTTACTCTTTCAATTTCATTTTCTTGGATATAGCAGCCTTGAAGTCTAATTGGCCGATCTGTTGTCTTTAACAACATATCGCCTCTACCTAATAATAGTTCCGCACCAGCACCATCTAAAATTGTAGTTGAATCTGTAAATGAAGCGACGCGAAAAGCGATTCTTGTTGGAATATTAGCTTTAATTGTCCCTTTGACAACATCTGTCGTTGGTCTTTGAGTGGCAACAAGTAAATGAATTCCTGAAGCGCGTGCTTTTTGGGTAATTCTTTGAATTGATTCTTCAACATCAGAGGCACTAACTGTCATTAAATCAGCAAGCTCATCGATTACGATAATAATGTGTGGCATTTTCTCTAATTCTGGATTTGAAATCGCCTTTTCATTATAAGAATCTATATCTTTTGCTCTTGAATCAGAAAGTCTAATAAAACGTCTTTCCATTTCTTCTACTGCCCAACTAAGAGCCATTGAAGCTACTTTAGCATCTGTAATAACTGGTGTTGCTAGATGAGGGATATCATTATAAATTGAAAGTTCAACCATTTTAGGGTCAATTAAAATAAACTTTAAATCATCGGGATGATTTTTCATTAAAAGACTCATAATGATTGTGTTGATACAAACCGATTTACCACTATTAGTCGCCCCAGCAATCAAACCATGAGGCATCTTTTTAATATCAGCGAAAATATTATCGCCGTCAATATCAACACCGAGCGCAATCATTAAAGGATTTTCTTGATTGTCGATGAATTTTGGATCACTAACAACACTACCAAAGGCGACCGTTTCTGGAACTGCGTTTGGCAACTCTAAACCAACGTATGGTTTGCCAGGAATTGGTGCTTCAATTCTAATTGAAGTTGCTGCCAGATTCATCATCAAATTATCTTTAATATTAGAAACCGTCCTTACATTCACTCCCGGTTCAAGTTCAATTTCATGGCGAGTAACTGTCGGTCCTTTAATAATATTTTTAACTTTACCTGGAACGTTAAACTGAGCCAAAGTTTCATTGACTGCCTGCTCTTGGAGTAAAACCCACTCTGGTCGTGAGTCTTGGTCACGCTCAACTTTTGAAAACATTTCTAACGTTGGAAAACGATAAGGTCTTCGCTGTTGTCTGTGAACTGGTTTTGGCCGCAATGTTTCTTCGACAGAAGGGCTTTGATAAGTTTTTTTAGTAAACTCTGGTTGATATGTTTCAGGTTCAATAGTTGGCTTTTCAAAAGGCTTTAATTCTTCCTGTTTTTCAGGAGAAACAAATGGTTTTTCTTCTGGTTTAATTACTTGTTCCACATCTGGTTCAACTATTTCAACTTTTTTCGGCGGAACAAATCTTTCTTCTTCAAAATCAAAGACCTCTGAAAAAGTCGGTTTTGTTTTTTTGCCCGTATAAGGAACATGGATTTCATTTTTCTTTTTTCTCGGGTCAACATATTTTCTGCTATAGTCAATAACTACTTCATCGCCAAACATCTTTTTCCTTGTCTCAGCGCTTACCAAAGTTGACTTAAACTCTCGATAAGTTGAACGATCTTCTAAAGGATTTTCGCGAATAAAATCAAATTGTTTAGCTTTATCACCTGTATCACGATTAATATAAGGCGCAACTGTAACATCTTTAACCGTTAAACCAAAAATCGGAGAAACAAACTCTGATGGTTTATATTTTGGTTTTAGTTTTGATTTAAGTCCTTCAATTTTAATAAACTGATGAATTTTAAATTCTTCAGTCACTGTTTTATCAATCGGTTCAAACCGTTTTCGATTAAATAAGCTCAAAGTTCTTCCTCCTTAATAATCGCTTCATACAACTCATCGATATTAACATCCAGTTCTTCTGGTTTTTTAAATACACTTTTTGAATAAATTTTATATGTTTCTTCACCAACAATAGCAATACTAGCTAAACAGATTCTCACTATTATAATATCATACAGCTTATCAACAGTAAGTCTTTTAACCCAATAAGCAGGATTTAAGACATTTAAAACTCCAAAAACCGTTTTACTAATCTTTTTGGCTCCGACTTTTTTACTCGCTTCAACAATTTTTGTCTCTTCAATTTTCGTTTTAACATCGTAAATCGATTTAATTTGAGCGATTGTTCTCCGCTTTAAGGGAGCAATAATTTTAGCACTTAAAAACTCGTTTATTCGTTGCGAAATATAATTGGTTAACTCTAATGATTCTTCGACAGATAACTCTAAAAGCGGATATTTGCTCGTTGGATAATATTTTTTGGCAATATCTTCAGAAAGTTCACTAATAATTTGTTTTAAGTAAGTTGCAAGACCAATTGATTTTCTTAGCTCTTTGTTTTTAAATTGGTTTTGGGCATCTTTAATTAATAATTCAATTTCTAGTTCATCTACTTCGATTGGTTTTCTGCGGTATTTTCTTTTCTTTTTCAAAGATAAAATAACACTATATAAATAAACTAATAACAAAAATAGAAATCCAAATAAAATTCCTGTTAAAAAAACAAAAAGATATTTCCAATCTAAGACAACTCTAACGTCTAAGAAATAAATCACTGTTTCACGCCCCTTAAAATAATTATAACAAACAAAAGCTTAAATATAAAGTTATTATCTTTTTGTGAGATTTCCCTTTTTCATTGAAAAAAATAGTTCGTTATGGGATAATGTTGTTTGGTGATATTATGAAAAAGCATTTAATTGCAATCGATTTAGATGGAACACTTTTAAATAGCAAATCTCTGATTTCTGCTAAAACAAATTCTTTTTTAAGAAAACTTCAACAAGAAGGTCATAAAATTGTTATCGCAACCGGTAGACCTTATCGCGGTAGTTTAGGCTTTTATCAAGAATTAGATTTAAATACTCCTTTAATTGTTGATAATGGGGCTAGCATATTTCAAGAAAATGATAGTAGCTTTCAACCTTATTTAAAAAGAATTGATAATTCTGTTTTAGTAGAAATATTTAATTATGCGAAATCTAATATTAATACTGCATTTTATAGTGTTTTAAATGAGCTTTACGCTTACCAAATTCAAAGAAGACTTGATTTTTATTTCCATCTCAATGAACAAACTAAAATAATTGAAACTCCTTTTTTACACCACTTGCCTGAAGCCCCTTTAGTTATGCTTGCGATAAAAAGACCTTTTGATGAGCATTTTGAAGATTACATAGCTACAAATTTTCAAACTGAAATTAGTCTAAGATGTTGGGGCAAAGATAAAAATAATGGTGTTTACGAACTCATACCAAGCGGTGTTTCAAAAGGGAAAGCTATCCTAAAAATCGCTGAACACTACAATATCGCACTTGAAGAAATCATTAGTTTTGGTGATGGTGCCAATGATGTCGAGCTCCTTTCGATGAGTGGCCATGGGGTTTTAATGGCAAACGGTTCAGATGAACTTAAAGCTGTCAGTGATGCCATTACAGAATATAGTAATGATGAAGATGGTGTAATTCGTTATTTAGAAACTTATTTTAAAAATAAATGATTTAATGAGAAAAGGGGCTGTAACGAAATAAAAATTTGAATAGCCCTCAAAAACAAGAAAGCCGCTCTGGAGTCCAGGGCGGCTTTTTGGTATAATTATAGTATGACAAATACAATAAATAACCAATATTATTTTA
>JAAYKO010000004.1 GCA_012522345.1 Acholeplasmataceae bacterium
GAAAAAAGGAAAGCCCCATTTGAGGTGAAAACTTCCCTTAATCCATATATCTTTTCCCTATTATGATTATTATCAAATTTCCAGATTTTATACAGAATAATTTAGAAAAAAACAAAAATATTTTTAAACAACATATATATGGGTGTCCAAGTTGTATATTTGAAGGCAAGCTTTACAGCCATGGTTCATATTTACGCAATTTGATTACTGAAGATAATACATGCCCTATAACTATTTACAGAGTAAAATGCCCTATATGTGATAAAACACACGCTTTAATACCTGATTTTCTCATTCCATATTTTCAACATAGTTTTAATACTATAAAGAAATGCTTAGAACTTAAATATGCAGAAAACGCTTCTTACAGCAATATCATGAACTACTTTCGAAGTAGAAATATTAATTCTTACCTGACGGCATCTGACATTTCAATTTTCATAAAAAGGTTTATCAGTAATGTTCCAAAAATTAGATTATTTTTTAATACCTTTAGTGAAATTTACTCCACCGAAAGCACTTCAGTTAAGGATTTAATAACTTTTATTAATGAATATGAATCGGTTTCAAACAACAGTTTCAATCTTCATTTCTTTAAAAATATGCCAACCTACTTTATGTGTAAAACTTAAATTTAACCATGCAGCTTTTCTTTTTATGCTCATTTTTAAGAATTTCTTTAATATTTCGTCTGTTCTTGGTAGTTTCACTTCAAATCTTGGTAAAAAATCACATTAACTAATCCCACTTTTTTGTTGTAAACAAGCTCTTTTGTGTAAATTTCTGATTCCACATAACCTTTAAGGGATAACCCCTATATATTGGAGCATCCTTAAAATGATATTAATTTTTATAGAAGAAAGGATAATTTATGGATGAAAATTTAAGACAAAAGATAGCACTGTTTAGATATTCTTTAATTGCACCAATTATTGCAGGTACAGTATCTCAAGATACAGTAAAAGAATATCTTCAAGACATTTGTGCTAAAAAGTATGAAGTTCCTAACGGTAGTTCCAAGGAATTTGCCCCTGCCACCATCAAGGAATGGCTTAGACAATACAGACTTTATGGCATTGACGGACTATATCCTAAAAACAGGTGTGATAAGGGAAAGTCAAGGAAAATATTTGGAGACCTTAAAAACTTAATAGTCGAATTAAAACTCTCTAACCCTAAGGCTACAGCAAAATCTATTTATTACACTTTATTGGCAAAAGGACACATTACAATAGACACAATATCATTATCAACAATTCAGAGGTACATATCGAAAATTGATTTACCGGTTGAATCTGCTAACACTAACAGAAGAGCTTTTGAATTTGAGTTTCCTAATGATTGTTGGCAGAGCGATTGCTCAGTGGGACCCTATCTTACCATTGATGGGAAGAAGCACAAAACATATATTATTGCATTTCTAGATGATTCTTCCCGGCTAATTTTAAGCTGCAAGGCATTTTACAGCGATAATTTAGTTTCATTATTACATGTTTTTAAAGATGCTGTTGCTAAAAGAGGAATTCCTAAAAAGATTTTCGTAGATAACGGAAAGATATACAGATCGTTACAAATGCAGCATATATGTGCATCGCTTGGAAGTGTCCTCTGTTTTGCGAAGCCATATTCTCCGGAATCAAAAGGAAAAATTGAACGTTTGTTCAGGACTCTTCACGAACAATGGAGTAATGTGATAGATTGGAGCTCCTTTTCCTCTATAGAAGAATTAAATGAGTCATTAAACACTTATATTGAGAAGCACTACAATAACTCATATCATTCCGGTATTAAGAAAAAACCTATTGAGAAGTTTCTTCAAAGTGCTCAAAATTTAAGGTTTTTAAAATCCAAACAGGAACTTGATTATATGTTTTTGTATAGAGTTACCCGCAAGGTGAATAATGACTCAACAATCTCCATAGACAATATTATTTACGAAGTTCCTGGAAAATATACAGGGTTTAAAATTAATATCAGATATGATCCTACCAATAGGGATAAGGCCTATATTTTCGATGATAACGGTAATATTGCTGAAACAATATTTCAAGTTAATAAAATTGATAATACTAAAGTGAGAAGAACTCCAAAAGAAAAAACGGTTGATTTTTCATCATTTAATCCACAATAAAAGGAGGAATTTATGTTTAAAGCTTACTATGGGTTGACTTTTGACCCTTTTACAAAAGAGACTGAAATTAAGCATTTTTACAAATCTAAAGAATTTAAAGAAGCCTTAAACAGGCTTGAGTTTTTAAAAACAACTAAGGGTATTGGCTTGATGACCGGTCAGCCCGGTGCCGGAAAAACATCACTTTTAAGATATTTTGAAAGCACTCTTAATTCTAATCTTTACAAATGTGTTTATATACCGCTTTCAACTTTAACCGTAATGGATTTTTACAAAGCTTTGTGTGATGGACTTGGTATTAATCCGGGATTTAAGAAGGTAACTATGTACAAACAAATACAGGAGGCAATTCACAACTTAAGTTACAACAAAAACATAACTCCCGTAATTATATTAGATGAAGCTCAATTTTTAAAGAATGCCATCCTTGACGACCTTAGAATTGTTCTGAATTTCAATATGGATTCAAAGGATTATGCCATTCTTCTCTTGGTTGGACAAATGCCATTTATTAATCAGCTTCAAAGACAAAATCATGATGCACTAAGACAGAGAATTGTAGTTAATTATTATCTTAATGGTCTTACTAAAGAAGAAACAAAAGAATACATAATTTCAAAATTAGCTTTTGCAGGTTGTCATGAGCCTATATTTACTGATGATGCCCTTGAACTATTATTTTCCTGTACTAATGGTCTTTTAAGACCACTTAATTCAATTGCAAGGTTAAGTTTAATTTCAGGTGCCGCTAAACAAACAAGGAGCATTGACTCAGATATTATTTTTAATGCTCAAAAAGAAGTAAATCTAAATATTTAAGGAGAGTAATATGATAAAATTTAAATGTGAATTAGCTAAAAAAAATAGTCGCAAAAATGAGTGTTGGAATGGTCAAATTTCTAATTGGCAAGATTACGGTAACTATTATGAATTGGAGATTCACAGCCGTTCGAGAATTCTTGTGATTTTAGGTCAATCCTCTTATGGAAATTTTGCTTGTATGCCGGATTTTGGTGCTGGCTGTCATTTGTCTGAGCTTGATAACATTTTTTACAACACCAAAAAATTGTGTCGTGTTTTAGGAAAAGTAGATGGAATTACAGTTGCTAATGCGATAGCAAGTTTTTATGAAGAATTGGTTCCATTTTAATCATTGAGGCTGTATGGCCTCTTTTTTGTAGTTCAATAATTTGACTTTTTTGGAAAATCTACACGAGTCAAATTATTTAATCTCACCTTTTTCCTCAATATTTAAACTAAAACTATTTGATTTTTAGGGGTTGGATTAATTTGACGTTCAACA
>JAAYKO010000057.1 GCA_012522345.1 Acholeplasmataceae bacterium
ACAAAACGATTTTTATCGCTCACTTGCTGCATTAATACATGAATACAATGAAATCGTCGATTACATTGGAAACAAATCATATGATGATGTAATCGAAAACATCTCGCCATCAGAACTCCTGATTACAAGCGATTTGGCATTAGAAGAAATAGATAACATTTTAAAAACAGAATATGTTGAGGCTAGAGATGTTATTATAACGCCAATTAAAGTAGAAAAAGGAGAAAGACGTTCAAATAAATATCATTTAATCTCTCAGCCTAAACGTTATAAGAAAATAGATTATCTTTTAAAAGCGAAAGAAGATCATGTAACAGGCTTAAAGGGTGAGAATGTCGCTTTAAAGTTAGAACGAGAAAGAGTTCAAAATCTTAATTTAGATCCAGATATTTATGTTAAATATGTCGCTGGAATCTCTGATAATTTCGGTTATGATATTGAATCTGTTGAACTTAAAAATGGTAAAATAATTAAAACCTATATTGAAGTAAAAACTACTAAAGATATTAAAGATACAAACTTTTATGTTTCTAAAAATGAATTAGATGTCTCTATACAAAAAAAAGAGCAATACAAAGTCTTTAGAATTTATGACATTATGTCAACAATGCCAAAGTATTATATCGCTGAAGGTCAAATCGAAGATAATTTTTACCTAGATCCAGTTACATTTAGTGCTCGATATAAATTTGAAGTAAAAACAACTTTCAATTTTTAAATATATTGCAAATAATAAAATAACTTAATAGAAAAATGTTTGACCTTATGCTAAAATTAGTTAGAAGGTTTTTTTGTGAGTATAAAAAGAGATAGGAAGTATTTAGATGAATTATCAGAAAAGATATCAGTTGTGGAAGCAGGCGAAGCTTCCCCAAGAGTTAAGAGAACAATTAAATAATTTAACCGAGGCTCAGATTAAAGAGCATTTTTATACTGACCTTAGTTTTGGTACCGGTGGCATAAGAGGGATAATGGGAGTTGGCACCAATAGGTTTAATATTTATACTTTAAGAAAGGCAACTCAAGGTTTGGCAAATTATTTAAAGGCTAACCAGTTAGATTCGGGGGTTGCGATTGGTTTTGATAACCGAAAAGACTCAAAGCTTTTTGCCAAAGAAGCAGCCAAAGTGCTAGCTGCAAACGAGATTAAGAGTTATCTTTTTGAGAATTTAAGACCTGTTGGCTTTGTTTCTTTTGCGGTTAGACATTTTAAGGCAAGTGCTGGGATAATGATTACTGCTAGTCATAATCCTAAAGAATATAATGGTTATAAGGTTTATAATAATGTTGGCACCCAAATTACTCTTGAGCAGGCTAAAGAGATAACTGGATTTATTGAAGATGTTAGTGATGTTTTTAAGGTTGATGTAGTTGAGAATTCATTGATAAATACAGTTGATGCTAGTTTTGATGAATTATATTTAAAAGAAGTCAAAAAGGTTCAAATAAAAGACTATCCTACTAAAGCAAAGCTAGTTTATTCTCCTTTACATGGAGTTGGGGGAACAGTTATTCCGCAACTACTTACCGATTTAGGCTACCCAGTTTTTCCCTATGAGCCTCATCTTAAGCCTAATCCTAACTTTACAAATACTAAATCGGCAAATCCGGAAGATGCTATTGCTTATTTAAACATTGATAAATATGCAGATTCTGTTGCTGCTGAACTTATTCTTGCTACTGATCCGGATGCTGATAGGCTTGGTGTTAGTGTTAGACATAATGGGAAATACCAGCTCTTAGACGGTAATCAAATCGCTGTTATAATGTTATATTATATTCTAACTACTCTTGAGAAGATTCCTAGCGATGCGATTGTTTATAAAACCAATGTGACAACTGATTTAATTGATTTAATCGCCAAATCGTATAATGTTAAGTTAACTACTACTTTAACTGGCTTTAAGTTTATTGGTGAGCTTGCGGTTTTAAATAAAGCTTCAACAACCTTCCTTTTTGCTTGTGAGGAGTCTTATGGAACTTTGATTAAAGACTTTGTTGGCGATAAAGATGCTGTTCAAGGGACTTTATTGCTTGCAGAGATTGCAGCTTTTACTAAAAGTAAAGGAATAACTTTAATAGATTATTTAGATTTAATTTATGAGAAGTATGGTTATTACAAAGAAGGGCTTAAAAATATTTTTGTCCAAGGGGTTGAAGGAAAAGAAAAAATTACTAAGCTGATGACTTACTTTAAAGAAGAGCCCCTAGTTTTAGAAAATAAAACGATTTTAATTTTAGAAGACTACATAAAAGAGACTCAAACTAATTTAAAAACTGGGAAAGTAAATAAACTTCAATTTCCGCAAAGTCAAATGTTAAAAATTATTTATGTTGATCAGAGTTGGATTGCCTTTAGACCAAGCGGAACTGAACCGAAATTAAAAGTTTATTATTCGCTTAACGCTAGTAGTCAGCAAGAATTAGTTTTGGCGTTTAAAAAAGCGGAAAAAGAGATTGATAGTTATTTAAATAAGTTAATTTAGAGGAAACTTCTTTGATTTGAGAAGTTTTTTTTATTTTATCTTATGAAAGCGTTGACAAATAAATAGTTTAAAGTTATAATTTAGGTATAGTAAAGTTACAAATCGATTTATAAAGTTTTAAGGGAGGCGATGTTTTTGAAAAAGATTCTAGCTGCAGTTTTGCTGTTTTTTAGTTTTTTGCTGGTTTCTTGTGATACGAAACCAGACAATCATTTTACAATTGCAACTTGGGCAGCAGGAACTGAATTAATTGAGTTTACTGATATTATTAGAGAGGTCAATGAAGAAGCAGATGGTAAATATGTTGTTAAGACTTTAAGTATTCCTTCCGATTACTATCTTAAACTTGCAACTCAAATTGCTTCAAGAAAAGGACCAGAGCTATTTTGGTTAACGCAAGAATTAGTTGCTAAATATGCTCAGATGGGGACAGTTGTAGATTTAACTGATTATTTAAATGCTAGTGAAAATTTAAGCGTTGATGATTTTTATGAGGGTGTAATCGCTTCAACAGAGTGGGATGGAAGATATTGGGGAATTCCTTGGATTGCCAATCCGTTTATGGTTTATTATAATAAAACGATGTTTGATGCCTTAGATATCACCGCACCAGGACCGACCTCTGATTGGACTTGGGAAGAATTTATTGATATTGGTGAGCAGTTATCAGCCTCTGAATATCGTGGTAAAGAAATCTATGGAACGATTATTGAAGGTCATCCTAACATTGAGACCTTTATTTGGAGTGGCGGTGGCGATATTATCGCTAATGATGGAGAGACAGTTTTACTCGATTCAGAAGGTTCAATTAGAGGTATTGGCAATTTAGCTAAAATGTTAAGAAATGGTGTGACACCGAAGTTTAGTAAAATTTCTTATTCCCGTAATGTTTGGTTTGAACGCCAAGAGGTTGGAATGTATATCGGGGGGATTCAAGATGATTTTGAACGGAAAGTTCAACTGATGGCGGAAGAAGATAAGTTTGAAATTGGTTATGCACCGATGCCGGTTGCTGCTGATGGAAACTCTTATGCGTTTGACTGGACCGCTTCGACGATGATTTCAAGCAGAGTTAAAAATAAAGACTTAGCTTATGAAGTTTTAGAAGCCTTAACTTTAAAGTTTTTCAATTGGAAAATTGCACCACCAGTCAAGGGAAGAGTCGATGATATTGTCAGTATTTATCCTTCAAAAGCTTTAGCAGCTGAGACTATGCAATATGTCTTAAACACTGCGAGATCAGCTAATTATGTTCCTGAATGGGGCGAAATTAATGACCGCTTTTTATGGAAAGGGATTTACCTTCCTCTTTTACAAAACCATAATCTTGATTATGAGAGTGTGACTAAAGATATGGCTGCAAGAATGCGCCAATATTTAGCGAAGGAAAGAGAGAAGTAAAGTGAAAAAAGAACGTGTCGGATTTTATTTTGTTTTACCATGGTTAATCGGTTTTATCATTTTTACAGCACTACCGATTATTGCTGCTGTTTTTATTAGCTTAACCGATTGGAATATAGTCGGCACTGAAATCAATTTTGTTGGCCTAGAAAACTATAAACAGATTTTTAATTCAGAAGAATTTTTCCATAGTTTGTGGATAACAGTCAGGTTTGCTATTTTAGCAATCCCTTTAACAATTGCGACATCTTTTACAATTTCAATTTTATTGACCAAAAATTTAAAACTAACGCCAGTTTATCGGGTTATCTATTATATGCCTGCGATCGTCTCTGGTGTTGCTGTATCAATCGTTTTTAGATGGATACTAGATCCAAACCACGGCTTGATTAACGGCGTTTTAAAAGTATTTAATATTACCGGTCCTAATTGGTTATATGATGAAAAATGGGTTTTACCTTCATATTTAATAATGGCGTTGTGGGGAGCAGGAGGAGGAATTTTAACTTATATCGCTGCTTTAAAAGATATTCCAAGAGAACTCTATGAAGCTGCAGAAATCGATGGTGCTAGTAATCTCCAAAAAACTTTTAAAATTACCTTTCCCTTGATGACTCCAATTATCTTTTATAATTTGGTAATGGGAATAATTAGCGCTTTTAGAAAATTTACAGATGCTTATGTCCTTGGAGGTGCAGGTGGCCAAGGCGAGTTTTATATGGTCCATTTATATAATCAAGCTTTTTCGCAATATAAGATGGGCTATGCGACCGCTTTAGCTTGGATTTTATTCGTAATAATTATGACTTTAACACTGATTGTCAATATTACGAAAAAGTATTGGGTTCATACAGAGTAGGTGAAATTATGACTAAATCTTTAACTAAAAACAAAAATCATCTTCTTAATGTCAGAATCAAAAAACTTCTACTCAGTATTGTTTTAATCTTAGGCTCACTAGTAATGCTGTTACCATTTTTCTGGATGATTACAACAAGTCTCCAAACCGAAGTTGAAATTATGAATCCGGAAATGGTGCTTTTCCCAAGATCGTTTTATTTTGGCAACTTTAAAAGAGCTTTGGAAATCGTGCCAATTTTCAGTTATATGTTTAATACAGCTCTGTTAGCTATTTTAAAAATCTTTGGCGAAGTTTTTATTACAGCAGCAGTAGCCTTCGGTTTTGCTCGCTTTAATTTTAAAGGGAAAAATGCTATCTTTATGATTTTATTGGGAACAATGATGTTACCATATGAGGTTACAATGATTCCAACATTTATTATGTGGTCTGCCATTGGCCTTACAGATAGTTATGTTCCTCTAGCACTTCCAGCTTATTTTGGGGCAGCCTCATTTATTTTCTTCTTAAGAATGTACTTTGAGACTTTGCCAAAAGATTTTGAAGAGTCAGCTCTAATCGATGGAGCAAACTATTTTCAAATCTTTACCAAAATTTTTATCCCTCTTGCTAAGCCCGCACTTATAACTATTGCCCTTTGGGCTTTTATGGGAACTTGGAATGACTTATTGGGACAGTTAATTTATATCAATTCACCAGCCAAATATACAATCCAACTCGGACTTGCCTCGTTCAACAATATGAGCGGTGAAATTCTTTGGGGACCGCTGATGGCAGCATCGTTTATCGCCTTAGTTCCAATTGTGGCCTTGCTGCTTTATGCGCAAAAGTATTTTGTTGAAGGAGTTAAAATGACTGGTATTAAAGGATAAAGAAATAAAAAAAAATTCAGACAAAGGAGAGAGAGAAAATGAAAAGATTTATTTCTTTTGCGTTAGTAATTTTAACAATGCTGACGCTTGTCGGATGCAATTCAGAAAAAAGCATCCAAGTAGTTAAAACATTTGACTACAAAGAGATTGCAACATGGACAGGGATGGAAACTCCCGATGAAGGTGGTGGGCCAGCAGGTACCGCTGAGGCTAACAATGAACTAGAATTTGCCCGGATTTTTGTTGGTTCAGACGGCTGGGGCGGAGTTCAATCCACCAAAGTAACTTTTGATTTGTCAAAAGGAACACATTATTTGGCAATTCGAATTTTTGAAAGCCATGACGGCTTTAAGTGGGGTGTGAAATTTACACCTAGTGATCCTGAAGAAGGCCATGAGTGGGGCTTTTATCTAATTGAGGATAACAACTTCAAATGGAATAAATATGCTGCAGTAAATGTCAATGAAGCGTTAAAAGACTTTGCAGATGCTTATGGCAATAAGTTTGAAGGTGTTCTTTGGGTCTATGCAACGGGGGGAGAAGAAGCTTCTGTAGACGTTAGTTCTCTTTCATTATTATTGATGAAAAAATAAGATGAAGAAGCTGTTTTCATTCATGATGATGGCGCTAATTTTATTTAGCGCCTTTTCATGTAAACAAGAGGATAAAATTATCGTGACAGACCAAAAGCAAATCAACCGGATAGCTAGTTTTAGTGATGATTTTCCTAAAGATTACAAATTAATAGATTATAGCGAAAAAGCTCTTAACTATGACAATCTAGTCTATGACTTTAACAAAGAGGGAACATATTTTCCTCTAATTTGGGATGATCACACTTACAATACTTACGGTATCGCAGCTTATGTCGGCGATCCCCGCCATGGTGTTGATGGCTCCCAAGAAGCGGTTACTAATATCGCTAGCGTTTTAAGTGCGAGTTTACTTGGCATTGATAAATCTAACCAAAATGGTGTTAATTTTGTAGCGATGTTAAACGCTTTTTTCAGTGAGGATGAACAGATTGTTCTCAATAATCCTGCCGGAAGTTCAGAACATACATCACTATGGTATTTAATTTATCCCGCTATTTTATTTGTTGAAGTTTCGCTACTCTACAGCGAGGAAGCGATCTTAAGAGCTAATAGCTTAACTACGATTGAGTCTTGGTATCAAGCTGCTTTAGTTATGCTCGATTCTGAATTTGGCTTTGATTATAGTCACTTTAATTTTAGTTTAATGGAACCTTACCGTAACAATATTTGGCGGGAGCCTGATAGTGCGGTTGGAATTTCTTACTTAATGTATTTAGGTTATAAACTAACCGCTGATGATAAATATCGTCAGATGGCAATTGATACCTTAAAATTTATTGAAAATGACTTTTTTGGCAGTCCAATGTATGAATTGTTACTCTTTTATGGGCCTTATTTGGCTGCCCTTTATAATGAACAATTTTCAACTAATTTTAATGTAGGAAAAATGTTTGATAAAATATTTGAAGGCAACTCAATTCCGCGCGGCGGTTGGGGGATGATAGTAGGTAAATATGGTGATTATCCGATGGATGGTCTTATTGGCAGTATTACTGATGGTGGTGGCTACGCTTTTTCAATGAATGGCTTTGTCGCAGCTAATGTTATTAGTAAGACAGTTCACTATGCACCAAATTATGCCCGTGATATTGCTAAATGGTTAACTCATCTAATTAGCAATTCGCGCTATTATTTCCAAGATCAAACAAAAGAACATAATCAATCGATTTATAACACAGAATACTCTAATAAAGCTTTAGAGTTTAACGAGATTGCTAATAGTAACATCCCTTATGAAGGGATTAGAAAAGTCCATAATGCCCGGACTCCGTGGTTTGGTGGCGATCCAACAACCCATGGTTGGGCTCAAACTGATATCTCATTATATAGCGGCTCTCATGTGGGAATGTTGGCAGCACTAATTGAAGAAACGGATGTTGAAGGTATTTTAAAGTTTGATTTAAACAAGGGTGATTACTTAAAAGCTTATCAAAGTTATTTGATCTACAACCCTCATAATAAAGAAAAAACAATTACTTACAATTCAGGAGCAAAAGTAGATCTCTATGATAAGGTGGGCAAAAAATATCTCGCTAAAAACACTGAAGAGATACAAATCACCTTAAAAGCTCAACAAGCGATGGTCATCGTGGAACTACCCACTACTGCAACAATTAGTAAAGAAGAAACAACTTATTTAATTGCTGGCAAAGTATTTGATCGTGATTATGCAAATATTATTATTAGCAACTACAAGCCAAATGCCAAAGCGAAAAGATCATTTACTTTAGAGATTGATTTTTTCTCGACTTATGAAAATGATGAAATTATTTCCTGTGATGTTTTATTTGAAGGTAAAACTTACAGCGATTTAACAACAAATATTAACTTAAAAGCCACTTCAAGTGGCGGTAAATTAATTACAGTTACAGCTTACTTTAAGAGTGGCCTAAAAGATACTTACAGTATGCGGTTAAGGATTAGCTAGGAGGTTAAACAGTGCAAAGATTTAAAGAAAACCCTTTAATTACTAAACAGATGATAACGCCATCTCAAGCTAATTTTAGTGTTTGTGGTGTCTTTAACTGTGGCGCAACAATTTATAATAAGCAAATTGTTTTATTGCTGAGGGTAGCAGAAAGCTACATTCAAGATGATCCAACAAAAGTTATTGTTCCTCAAATTGATCCTCAGACTAAAAAAACAATAGCGATTAGTTTTGATAAGACAGACTCACGCTATGATTTTAGTGATTCAAGAGTTATAAAAAAGCATAAAACTACAGTTGCGTTAACTTCTTTAAGTCATTTAAGAAGAGCTTATAGCGATGATGGGATAAATTTTGTAATTGATGATAAACCGTGGATCGAAGGTGATGATATTACTGAGATTTGGGGAGTTGAAGATCCTCGAATCACAAAAATAAGCAATAATTATTTTATTACTTATACAGCTGTTTCTAATTTAGGTATTTTTACCAACTTAATTAAAACAACTGACTTTTTCTCCTTTGAAAGATTGGGTACGTTATTTGTAACAGATAATAAAGATGTCGCAATTTTTCCCGAAAAAATAAAGGGTAAATACCAGACATATCATCGCCCCGTTCCTACGGACATCGGAACTCCCAATATTTGGCTAGCAAAATCTCCTGATTTAATTCATTGGGGTGAGCACCAAAAAGTTTTGACAGTCAAAGATGAAGGCTTAACAAAAGGAAGAGTAGGCGCAGGTGCGCCATCGATTAAGACTCCTTTTGGCTGGCTTCAAATCTATCATGTTGCAGATGCAACAAACAATTATCACTTAAAGGCTTTAATGACGGATTTAACAGATCCGGCTAAGATTATTGCAAAAACTCATCAACCACTTTTAAAGCCGGAACGTGACTATGAACAAAATGGCTTTTTCAAAAATGTCGTTTTTGCAAATGGAATTATTGAAAGAGAAACTGAATTTATTGTTTATTATGGCGCTGCTGATGATAAAATTGCCGCTGCCAAAATTAAGAAAGCAGATCTCTATGAAAGATTAGGGTTTAAAAATGACTAGTGTTGCTGTACTTTTAAAACAATTTCGTTCTCAGAAAAAATACTACCAAGTTGGAAAATTAACTTTTAAAGGAGTTGAAGGAGTTGACATCTACAATCCAACTGCCCCCTTTCAAGTTGGTGAAAAAACAATTATCATTGCCCGAGTTGAAAAAAGAAATGAAGAGTTTTCAAGGGCGATGTTTTTCTATCAAACAAAAGAAGATGAGTATCAATTATTAAAAGATTATCCGGTCTATCAGCTCCAAGATCCCTATATTACGAAAATTAAAGGTGAGTTTATTTTTGGTGGAACTGAACTTTTGAGTTTTGAGAACGGAATTTTTCATTATCAAGCCGCCTTTTATCGCGGGAAAACACTTAAGACTTTAAAGCGGTTTTTAACTGGACCTTCAGGGATGAAAGATATTCGCTTGATTGAACTGAAAAGCGGAAAAATTGGGGTTTTTTCACGACCACAAGGCAAAAAGGGAGGCAGAGGAAAAATTGGGTTTACAATTGTCGATAAACTCGAGGATTTGACTGCTCAAATAATTTATGACGCGCCACTCTTAGAGATGATAATTGCTGAAGACTGGCTTGGAGCTAATGAACTTCATCTACTAGCTGATGGCAAAATCGGTGTTTTAGCTCATGTGGCTTGTTTTTCAGGTAATAAAATTAGACATTATTATCCCGCTACATTTATTCTTGATCCAGAAACAAAAGAGTTTGATAATTTTAAAATAATTGCTGAGAGAAAAGATTTTCTTCCGGGTTGCTATAAAAGAAAAGATTTAATTGATGTCTTGTTCAGTGCTGGTATAATATTAATGGGCAATAAAGCTAAACTTTATTCAGGAGTTTCAGATTGCGAAGTTCATTATGCTTTAATTGATAATCCTTTTTTCATTGAGGAGGAATAGTATTTCAAAGAAGGTTTGGTTAGGATCATTTTTAACCTTTGCTGCAGTCGCCAATCTCATAACATACTTAGCAATAGACATCTCTGAAAACAGCAGTACAGTTGCGGTTATGATGTCTTATTTAGCCTTTATTTTTACTTTAATTGTCCTTCCTATCTATTACTTTTTCATTTACCGGACTATTAAAGAGTCCTGGCGACAGAAAATTTTCTTTTTAATTTTATTAATAATTAATGGAGCCATTTTCTTGCTTGTCTTATCAACATTTATTTTTACCCTGAGAAACTGAGGTGTCAAAGATGAAAAAAAGAGTTACGATGAGAGATATCGCTAAAGCTTTAAATATTTCTCCAATGACTGTTTCAAAAGCTTTGCGTGATAGTCCCGATATCTCGGAACGAATGCGGAAAAACATTTTAGCAAAAGCTAAAGAATTAGGCTATGTTTATCACGATCGGCCAGCTTATAATATAGTTGTTTTTATGCCGGAAATCTTTATCAATAAGCACGATGGCTTTTATGGAAACCTTTTTGCTAAACTCAACCGTGAAGCAAAACTCAATAATATTTCCTTATCCCTAATAGTCTTAGAAGAAAGAGATGAAAAACAACATGATTTTAATGTTGATTTAACTAATTATCATGGTGTTATTTTCTTGGGCGAAATTAAAAAGAGCTTCATTGATGCTGTTTTAAAGATTACTAAAAAAATTATAACTGTTGATTTTCAATATAGTAACCTAAAATCCGATAGTGTTGTTTCCAATAACTTTATGGGAAGTTATTATGCAACTTCATATTTAATTAAAAAAGGTCATAAAAAAATCAATTTTGTCGGTAACTACCGCTCAACCGCGAGCATTCGTGATCGCTTTTTAGGCTTCCAAAGAGCATTATTAGAGCATAATCTCGAGTTTAATAATAGTTTAATTATCAATGACCGAACTGATGCTGGTGTTTTAATTGATTTAGAACTCCCAAAAGAATTACCGACAGCTTTTGTCTGTAATAATGACTATGTAGCTGGTTTGATTATTAACGAGTTAAAAAAACGTAAGATCAAAGTTCCCGAACAAGTAAGTGTTGTCGGTTTTGATAATACAATTTATAGTGATCTCTGCGATCCAAAAATTACAACCGTTAGAGTTCCGCGCTCAACAATGGCTGAGATTGCAATAAGGCTGTTATTGAGAAGATTAACAAGAGCAAACTCCACGCTTAAGAACTTACATGTCGAATGTTATTTAGTTGAAAAAGAATCAGTAAATTCAGTTAAATAATTGTGTTAAAAACATTTGTTCAGTTGATAAATACTTAAAACTCTTGAAAAAAAAGCAGCAGAAAATTTGCTGCCTTCACAAGAGTTTTTAATTTTTAAATGCTTTAATTTATAATCTTTTTGCCATTAGAGCTGCAGCAAATGCTGGATCAACTAGTGGACTGATTATTTTAATATTAGGATAATCAAGAATTATTTTCTGATGTAATTTTTCTTTAAAAATACCTGGGGCATTACCGAGAGATCCCACAACGACCAACCGCTTTTCTTTTAACGTTAGTTGTTCGATAACTCCTTTAACCGCAAGCGCTAACTCAGAAGTAGCACAATCAATTATTTTCAAAGCATAAGGATGGTTTAAGTTGGCATATTTATTAACAATAGGCGCCAAACTTGCAACTTTTGTTCGCTGAGTATGAAGTTCAAGAGAGATTTTAATAATATCAGTCGCCTTCTTAAGACCAACTTCAAATGCCACCTCTTTAGCAAACTCATCTAAAGGAAGTCTTTTATCATACGCTCTAATTAGATAGTTAATTGCTGATTTGCCGAGATGATAAGCACTACCTAATTCACCTTCTTGATAACCCCAACCACCACATTTAGCTTCTTTACCAGTTAAATCTCTACCAAAAGCGACCATCCCAGTCCCCGCTATTAAAACAACCCCCTCATCAGATAAATAACCGCTATATAAGGCATTATGCATATCGTTTTCAACAGTAATTTTTGTTGAATTGCTAATTCCTTTTAATTTTTTTAGTTTTTCAATAATTTTATTTTTAGTTTCAGCAAAAACTATTCCACCTAAGCCAGCAAAAAGCGCCTTAAATGTTATTTGAGGATGGTTGATAATAAAAGGGTTTAAAGCCGCTTTTATGTTTTCGTAAGCCTCAATTAGCGAAACTGTATCAACACTGGAAGGACCGGCTTCATTTTCAAAAACAACCTTTTCATTCGCATCGATAATTATAACTTTAGTTTTTGTGCCACCACCATCAATTCCAAGATAATAATTCATCAGTTTACTCCTCGCTGTTTTTTAGTTGATTTAGTGTTCATTAAATCAAAAACACTTTATTTTAGTCAATAAAATGACACCTTTATTATAGCATTTATTAGCTTTTTAAACCAGAAGCCTTTTTTTAATAAGAAGAGACAACTCAAACTTTTAAACTTCTCTTCTTAAAAGTGAAATTTAAGTTATTGTTAACTTGCAATTTTTAAAAATCAACTATAAGATGGATATAAGCGAGTATTTTGAAAGGCGGTGATAAAAATGGCTGAGAAAATAATTTATTTAAGTGCAGTTTTACAAAACCATCTTTGGGGTGGTAATGCTCTCGCTAAAGAATATAAAACGGAAACTGAGCAACCAGTCGGTGAGGCTTGGGTAGTCTCCGGCCATTTAAATGGCCAATCAAAAGTTTTATCTGGCCCTCATAAAGGGATGAATTTAAATGATTTTTATTTAGCTAATAGAAATCTTTTTAACGTTCGAAATCATGACCGTTTTCCTTTATTAATTAAAATAATTGATGCGGTTAAAGATTTAAGTGTTCAAGTTCATCCAGATGATCAATATGCTTTAGCTCACCACAATGATTTTGGTAAAAATGAATGTTGGTATATCCTTGATGCAGTAAAAGATGCCTTTATTATTTATGGGCTTAAAACCACGAACGAGGAAATCTTCCAACAAGCGATAGAAAAAAATCTTTGGGATGATGTTTTACAAAAAGTAATTGTTAAAAAGGGTGAGTTTTATAATGTCCCTGCTGGTGTTGTTCATGCCATTGGAGGAGGGATTAAAATTTTAGAGATTCAGCAATCATCAGATACAACATACCGCCTCTATGATTATCAAAGACGCGATAAAGATGGTAACCTCCGCCCTCTTCACATTAAAGATGCTTTAGCTGTAATCGATTATGAGGCAAAACTTACAGAACAAACCTTTTTAAATTATGGCCCAATAACAAGGTTCCTAACCAATCAATACTTTACAGTTGATAAGCTTCAAAGTCATAAAAAAATAAAGGTTAAACAAAACAACTCCTATACGATTTTATTTGCTAGTGGTGGTGATGCTACTATTACTGTTAGTAATCAAGATTATTTCTTAAAAGCTGGTTACGCAATGATTGTAACAAGACTAGTTGCCAACTTTGATTTAAGCTCAACAGGTGAAGTTTTTATTGTTAAAGAAGAAGCTTTAGATTTAAAGTTAATGTATTTGCTTTAGACAAAAATTAATTTTTAATACTACAAGGCAATTTCAGATGTTATAATTTAAGCATAATAACCGAGGAGAACTTTTATGAAGAAAAATATAATTTTCAAAGTTGTTGATCTTGTACTCTATTTTAATGTTCTGTTGTTTTTGGAAATTGGCATTCAAACCTTTAAACAAAATCTCTTTATTTCGTTTGGGAGTTTTACGATTATGTTGTTAAATTTGGTTTATGCTATCTATATGAGCCAAAAACAGCTAAAAAGTTACCAAGCAAACTTTAAAAAACTTGAAATTGAATCGCAAGTCGAAGCGAAAATAAAAGAAGAGACTGATCTTGAGCTGGATTACATTAGAAAAACATTGTTAGATAAAAGAGTTGAAGTTGAGGTGAAAAATGTCTTTCCAAAATCGAAGTTTTTTAGAAATGTTAGTTTAAAAAATAATTCTCAAAAGCTTGATTTAATTGTAATCTTTGAAAAAGGTGTCCTTATTGTTGAAACGATAAATTTAACTGGGCGGATAAAAGGAACTTGGCAAGAGGAAAATTTAACTGCCTTGAAACCAGACAAAGGCCCTTTAAGCTTAGTTAATCCCTTAATAAAAAATGCTGATCTGCAGCAGCTTTTAGAAAATTTGTTAAGTTTAGACAGTAAGTATTTTAAAAGTATTGTTGTTTTTGGAAATAATACTATCATTGAAAGTTTTATAAACATCACAAGAGGCAGTTTTGTCTGCACTATTGATTATTTGGCTAAAATATTAAATAAATTGAAAAGAAAACCTAAAGTATTTTTAGATGACCAAAAACTTAGTCAAATATCTAAGAAATTATTGCCATTGGTTGAGAAATAAGTTAGTTAATTTACTTTAATAGACAATTTTAAAAAATAGGCCAGCTCCTAAGATGAAGCTGGCTTTTCTTTTGCTTTTATAATGAGTTCTAAATAGTGTTTAAAGTATAAGAATAAGGAGAAAGTCATCATCCCCATTGTTATTGAGACGATAATCAAGGAAATTGTCTCTGGCATTTCAGCCCAAATCCCCCAAGCGAGATGAGTAAAGAGCATCAAATAGACCATTATCGCTGCTAATTTTCCATGCCAAACTGAACCGATTAGAGTTTTGTCTTTGCGATAAAGAATAATTCCTAACACAAGTAAGATTAACTCTTTAATCGCAAGGAGGATGAAGGCAGCAATTAAATACTCATACTCAAAGATTAGACATAATAAAACTGCTGCTTGAGTCAGTTTGTCAGCGACTGGATCTAAGACTTTTCCAACACGTGAGACTAAGTTTAATTTTCGCGCCAAAAAGCCATCGATTACATCAGTAAAGCCTGAGACGAACAAAACTAAAGTCGCATAAGGAAAGTTTCTCTCATTGACCCACAACCAAATAAAAATTGGAATTAATAAAATTCTAATAAAAGATAGCATATTAGGAATTGTAAAAACTTTATTTGTAATTTGATTGTTGTCGATATTGTTCATAAATCGTTTTCCTTTAGTCTTTTTTCATAGTTTATTAGCAAATTATAAGCAGTGCTTAGCAATAATCTGCAACACTATTAATATAGTCTAAAAGACCTTACTTGTCAAGATTCAACATTTAAAAAAAGGCAGGTTTTTTATCAATTTTTAGTTGTTTCTTGTTATTAATTTAGGCTGTCTTTATAAAATAAATTTAAACCCTTAAAAAAGGAATCCTTGCCAAAATTTGCTTTTCATTGTATGATAACAAACAAAGAGTTCTTTGTTGGGGTGAATAAAAATGATTAATAGCAACACTATTGTTCCTGAAAACTATATTTCAAAACTAAATATTTATCAAACTCAAACCGCGATTGGTTTTATTAAAAATCGTTTTCAGCACTACTTAGATAAACTACTCAATTTAAAACGCGTTTCAGCTCCACTTTTTGTATTAGAAAAATCAGGTTTAAATGATTGGCTCAACGGTGATGAACCGGTAAGTTTTTTAATTCCTTATTTACAAGAAAAAGCGGAAATAGTTCACTCGCTAGCAAAATGGAAACGGATGGCTTTACATAATTTTGATTTTCATCCCGGAAATGGTCTTTATACCGATATGAATGCGATTAGAAAAGAAGAGGTTTTAGATAACCTCCATTCGATTTATGTTGACCAATGGGATTGGGAGCGAGTTATTGAAAAGAAAGACCGCAACCTAGATTATTTGAAAGAAGTTGTTAAAACTATTGTAGAAGCGATTCATCAAACTAGCATTGATGTCAAAAGAAAATATCAAAGAATTGATTATTTAGCCCCTGATGAAGTTTTTTTTATTAGTAGTCAAGAATTAGTTGATCAATACCCAAATTTGAGTTTTGAACAAAGAGAATATGAAATTGCAAAAAAACATGGGGTTGTTTTTGTTTATCAAATTGGCGGACTTTTAAGAGATGGCACACTCTACGATAAAAGAGCTGCTGATTATGATGACTGGAAATTAAATGGTGATATAATTTACTATCATCAAACTCTTGATTGTGCAATGGAACTCTCCAGTATGGGAATTAGAGTTGACGCAAAGAGTTTAAAAACCCAATTAGAAGCTAGGAAAAGACTTGCAGATTTAAAATATCCTTATCATCAAATGATTATCAATCAAGAACTACCGCTAACTATTGGTGGTGGAATTGGCCAAAGTAGACTTTGTATGTTATTGTTAGAAAAGGCTCATATTGGAGAAGTTCAGTCTTCTGTTTGGGATGAAAAGACAATTAAAACTTGCCTGGGCAAAATAAACTTAATTTAATAAAACAGCGCCATTAAGGCGTTTTTTTATATTAGTTTCAAATTATGATTAAATATCTTTTATTCTCACAAGTAATATGCTAAAATGTAGATACATTAAATTCCAAGAGGACCGGAAAATGAAAGCTGTGATTTTTTAAATTTTTAGCTCGGATATCGGCAATTTGCTCTTTTTAAAAAGAGAGTTATTGTTGATGTCTTTTTTTATATATAAATAATTATAAGGAGGAGTCGTAATGGCTAAACAAGGAAAAAAGTTTTTATTTGTTTTAATGTTTTTGTTTTTTGTCGTTTTTTTAGTCAGTTGTGGTGATGAACAGACTTATTCTTTAAACTTGCCAAGTGAAATAACTGCAAGTTTAGATGATTTAGCAAAAATTAAGGATGGTGCTGAAGTTACCCTAACAGTTGCAGTACCAGAAGGAAAAGAAATAGATAAATTGGTTGTTAATGGTGAGGAAGTAGTTGCTACTAACAATACTTATAAAGTCAAGATAACTAAAAACACTACCGTTACCGTGACCTTTAAGGATCAAACAACATTAACCTTTTATAATCTAGTCTTGCCTGCTGGAGTTACTGCTAATATCTCAGAACTTGCTGAGATTTTAAGTGGCAGCGAAATTGTTTTAACGATTAATGTTCCAGAAGGAAAACTACTTGATTATTTAAAAGTCAATAATCAATCAGTTACTGTTGACGGTAACAAATACACCTTTACAATCGGACAAAACACAACCGTAGAAGTCGCTTTTAAAGATCCGGAACCTGAACCGGTTTATTATAAACTCACACTGCCAGCAGATGTGACAGCGAATATTAGTGATTTAAATCAAATTGCTGAAAATAGTGAGGTAACACTAACGATTGATGTTCCAACTGGTAAACTTTTAGATTATTTAAAAGTTAATGGGCAAGCAGTTACAGTTACAGGTAATACTTATTTATTTGTAATCTCAAAAAATACTGATGTTGAAGTAGCCTTTAAAGATCCAGCACCAACCGATGAGTTTGTAAAACTGACCTTGCCGAGTGGTGTTACAGCTAATGTATCTAATCTCGATGAGGTTTTAAAAAATAGTAATGTAACTTTAACGATTGATGTTCCTGCGGGTAAACTTTTAGACTATTTAAAAGTTAATGAGCAAGCAGTTACTGTTGTTGGTAACACTTATTTATTTGTAATCTCAAAAGATACTGATGTTGAAGTAGCTTTTAAAGATCCAGCACCAACCGATGAGTTCGTAAAACTGATTTTGCCGAGTGGCGTTACTGCTAATGTTGCTAATCTCGATGAGGTTTTAAAAGGTAGTGATGTAACACTTACAATTAACGTTCCAAGTGGCAAACTCTTAGATAGTTTAGTTGTTGATGGTCATCAAGTAGCTGTGACAGGTAATACCTACACCTTTACAATACTAAAAGATGTAACAGTAAGTGTTAGTTTCAAAGATCCTGCACCAACAGACGTATTCTTTGAACTAACTTTACCGAGTGGTGTTACTGCAAACGTAACTAATCTCAATGAAATTTTAGAAGGCACTGCAATTACTTTAGCAATTGCTGCGCCAACTGATTATCGCTTAGACTACTTAAAAGTCAATGCTGAGTTAGTTAATGTTGTCAACAACAGTTATACTTTTACAATTACTCAAGATACTGTCGTTGAAGTCGAGTTTAAATATGATGATGGCTGGGAGGAAGCTTTATTTAGTGAAGTAGTTGAGTTTTTAAATCAACTCTCAGGCGAATTTTTCCAACCAGGAACATTAGGTTTTGAACTTAGTTTCGGTGATGAGGATTTTGAAATATTAGCTGAAGCCTTAATTCTTTTTGATAATGATTTAAATGTTGCCAAAGCTGTTATTAATTATGATAGTTTCTATGAAGAAGAACTTCAAGGGCGACTAGGCATTTATAATGATGGTCTCTATCTTTATTACTTAGAAGAAGCTTTTGGTGAAGATATTGAAGATGGTGAAGAATCGATGGTAATTGTCTTAAATATCAATGCCCAATTGTTGGAAACTATTGTTCCGTTAATTGTATTGTTTACTTTAGGCGAGGAAATTGATTTTATGCCTAGCGGACCGCATTCTATTAATGAACTTCTTGACACAGTAATCGGTTTTGGTACTGAATTTATTACTGAAGATCTTGAGATTTTAAAGTTATTTGAATTTTCTAAAAAAGATGATTTCTTAAAACTAACACTTAGCTTCGATGATCAAACAATCTTTGATTTAATTCAAGAAATCTTGCTCGAAGAGCTGTTTGCAGACTTTGATCCTGAAGAACTGGAATTAGAAATTGATGGTGAACTCCAATTTAATTTTGAATTAATTTTTGCCAACCATAAGTTTCATTCAATAAACTTAAATCTTTTCTTAGAAGATGAAGACAATCAGCTTCAAATCGATGCTTTCTTCGGTTATACAACTAAAACGATTGAAGTACCTTTTGACTTAACTCAATTTGATGTCTCTGAACTAGAAAGCTTAACTTATAACTTCCATCTAGGAGAAAATAAAGTAGAAGAGTTTATCCTTTCTAAAGCTCTCGTTGAGGAAATTTTAGATGATCTTCCCATAGAGGCACAGGACATGCTAATCGCTTCTTTAAAGCCTTACAAAAAAGGTTATCATGCAATAGGTCTTTATTTAGATGCTGACTTTACAACCCCATTAAGTGGCGATGATCTCCTAACAGATAATTTGGATGTTTATGTCGAATGGGAAGAAAATTTAACTTACGAACAATTACTCGCTTTATTAATCGAAGATGGCGTTTTATACTTATCCCATGACAATAATGAACTGCTTTATTATGAAGATGATACAACAATTGTCTTTTATTATGAATATGGTGACTTTATTTATTGGCGTAAAGATACTAATATCGCTTATTCAGTAGTAATGGACGATGACGGTGTTCAACTTTATGAACTCCCTCTTGATTTTTCGCTTTTCAATCCGCTTCTAGCGACTATAAATGAAACAGAAGAAACAACTTTACTCGAATATCAAGGTGCTTATTTTAATCTCGATGCAGGATTCATTTTAGCGAAAGAGAAA
>JAAYKO010000005.1 GCA_012522345.1 Acholeplasmataceae bacterium
AGCAAGGAAGCAGCGTTTAAAACTGCAGTTGGAGTCGGAAAAACAATTTTATCAATTTTTTCTTCAATTTTTTTAAGTCCTTTAGCCTCAATAATTTTAGTAATAAAGATCTCTTGAATTTTCGCTTTTGCATTATCGACATTTAGTTTATTTACTTTAGGCATTACATTCTCGCAAATATAATATTCTTTTTTTGCCTTTGTAAGAATTGCGCTAACGGTGTCAATTGCGCTTTTGTTGCCAGCGTAGATTAGGGGAATTGTTATTTTTGAGGCTGCAAGTTTTTTTGCATTATAGATTACAACCTCATCATTACCACCATCAGTTCCCCCGGCGAGCAAAATAATGTCGATTGCACTATTTTCAAGTTTTGCAATTTCTTGATTTGTTAAATGATGAGAGAAAACAAGCTCTACTTTAGCACCTGCTCCTAAACAAACTCTTTTAGCAGCTTCAGTAGTCAGCTCTTCAACGAGCCCAATCGCAGCCATTTTAAGGCCGCCATTGGCGGAACTACAAGCCAAAGAATAATCAAAACTAACTTTTTGCTTGAGCTTTCCCTCAAGCTCTTTTAAAGCTTTTTCATAACCGATACTAATATCATCTAAAACAGTGGTCAGAGCAGAAGAGGTTGCTAAAACAGTTTCACTAACTAAGTCGACTAAAGTTAATTTTGTAAAAGTTGAACCAAAATCAGCGAGCAAATAACAGGCCATTTTATTTCTGTCCTAAATCTTTCTTAATGATAGGAAGTGCTTTTTCAATGGTAAAACCAGGTGGAAAGACTCGATTAAAGCCCATCTCTTTAAAGCGTTTTTCCACTTCAGCAAAGTCTTGTTTACCCACAACAACATTTCCTCCCACATAGAGGAGGATATCATTAAGGCCAGCTTCATCACATTTTTGTCTCATTCCCATACAGTCTAATTCACCGTGACCGTAAAGTGATGAAACCATTATTAAGTTGGCATTCGATTCAATGGCTGCATTAATAAAATCTTCTTGCGCTGAAAGGACTCCAATATTAACAACGTTGTAGCCATTTTCAGTTAAAATGTACTCAATAACTCTGTTACCAACAGCATGAACATCAGCACCAATCACTCCGATAACGATAGTTTTCAATTCTTTCCTCCCATTTTATTATTGTACAGACACTATTTTCACCCTTATCATAGTGTAAACTACCTAAAAAAGCAACCGCAAAACAGGAAAATTTGAAAACGCTTCAAAGATTTACCACCAAAAGATAATTATTCTAAATAAATAAATATTTATTTTCACTTTAAAAAGGAAAATTGAATCTCTCTAAAAACCTCTTTAATGTCCTTAACAATAAAGTTTTCCTTTACTTTTAAAAATTAAATTTTGAATATTAAAATTAACAACTTTAAAGATTTGACTATCAACAGCCTAAATGTTATTATTTTAATTGGAAAGAGATAAAAGAATATTATTGCTTAAAACAATAAATATAAGGGTCTTTTTAAAGGGAGATTATAATGTTAGGTGTAGGAACTAAGGTTGATAATTTTGTTTTAAATGATGCTTTTGGCAACATCAGATCTTTAAATGAATTTATTGGGAAAAAAGTAGTAATATTTTTTTATGCCAAAAATAATACAACAGGTTGTACAAAAGAAGTCTGTTCTTTTAATGAACTGCTCGCGGAATTTAAAAATTTAAATGTTGAAGTTATTGGCATTAGTTGTGATAGCGTCAACAGTCATTATAAGTTTACAAAAGAATATGGACTAGGTGTTACACTATTAAGTGACCAAGAAAAAACTGTAATAAATTACTTTGGAGTTTTAAATGTTTCCCTCAGTAAAAAACGGAGAATTGGAGCTAAAAGAATTACATTTATTTTAGATGAAACACTGAAGGTTATTCATCGCTTTGATAATGTTAGACCAGCAAATCATGGGCGAGAAGTTTTAAATTTTATTCAAAAATTAAATAAGCTTAGCTAAACAATTATATTTTAGATGTTGTCTCTATAAGGCGATATGCCACAATACAGAAAAAAGATTTTAGAGTGCTTTTTAAACAATAATAATTCATTGCTGAAGGAGAATAAATGTGAGTCAGAGACCGATTGGAATATTTGATTCAGGAATAGGTGGCCTTTCAATTGCCCGAACGATTTTAAACAAATTTCCCCATGAAAATTTCATCTATTTTGCTGACACTAAAAACATTCCTTATGGTTCAAAAACTAATACTGAAATTAAGAATTATGTCAGTTCTGTAGTTGATTTTTTATTAAAAGAAAATGTTAAAGCGATAGTTGTTGCTTGTAATACTGCTTCAGCAAATATGAATCATTTAAAACTTGACATTCCTTTGATTGGAATGATTGAACCGACTTGTAGAGAGGTTGTTAAAACAACCAAAAATAAACGAGTTTTACTGCTCGCTACAGAAGCGACAGTTAGATCAAAACTTTACTCAAATTGTTTAAAGAAGTTCCAAATAACACCATTTTTATTTCCAGCACCTGAGTTTGTTTTTTTAGTAGAAACTCTAATGCACAATACTGCAAAATCGTATGAGCTGACAAAAAGACTTTTAACTCCTTTTGTAACTGAAGATATCGATACTGTTATTTTGGGTTGTACTCACTTTGGGTTTTTAAAAAATGAAATTCAAAAAGTCTTTCCTGAAGCTTTGTTAGTTGATGGTTCTAACGAAGTCGCAAAAGAGCTAAATTTAAGTTTAAAAACTGAACCAATTAAAAAGGGAAAAGGAACGTTTAAATTATATACAACAGGAAATGATAAAAAGTTTATTGAACAGGTTAAAAATTTAAAGATTAAATATGATCAAATAATTAGCGTTACGCTTTAAAATAGAGGGAGAGAGATGAGAGTAATAAAATCTGCAACAATTACCGAAAAGGTAAAAGAAATCTTATTAGAAGCCAATATTGATTTGGGCAAGCCGTTTATTGAAAGGATTAAAGAAGCTTTAGAAGCGGAAAAATCAACTTTAGGAAAAAGTGTCTTATCGCAAATAATCGACAACAGCGAAATTGCTCAAAAAAGAAGAATACCACTTTGCCAAGATACAGGGATAGTGGTTGTTTTTGTGGAGTTGGGCTATGATGTTAGATTAGAGGATGATTTGTATGAGGCAATAAATGAAGGAGTTAGACAAGCTTACACCGAAGGTTATCTCCGGAAATCCGTAGTCTCACATCCACTACAGCGAATCAATACACAAGATAACACGCCTGCAATTGTTCATGTTGATTTAGTAAAAGGCGATAAAATTAAAATTACTGTTGCACCAAAAGGTGGTGGCAGCGAAAATATGAGTTTAGTGAAAATGTTAATTCCAGCAGATGGAGTGGAAGGAATTAAAAAACTGGTCCTTGACACAATCTTTCATGCTGAGGGAAAACCTTGTCCACCATTAGTTGTTGGAGTTGGGATTGGTGGTAATTTAGAAAAATCCGCAATTTTAGCAAAAAAAGCAATCTTAAGAGATATCGATGACTCAAATCCTGATCCAATTTTAGCAAAACTCGAGGCGGAACTTTTAACTGAAATTAATGAACTTGGAGTTGGACCGATGGGTTTTGGAGGAATTACTACAGCTCTAGCAGTTAAGGTTCTCTCTTATCCTTGTCATATCGCTTCACTCCCTGTCGCAATCAACCTTCAATGTCACGCTTCAAGACATAAAAGTGTAATTATTTAAAGGAAGAAAAAATCATGAAACTCAAAACACCACTTACAAAAGAAAATATTGCAATGTTAAAGGCTGGCGATTTAGTCTATTTAACAGGAGTGATTTTTACTGGCAGAGATGCTGCTCATAAAAGATTAATTGAAATGCTTGAGAAAAATGAACCAATTCCAGTTGACTTAAGAGGCCAGACGATTTATTATGTTGGACCTGCTCCGGCAAAGCCAGGGCGAGTTATTGGCTCTGCAGGACCAACCTCAAGTTACCGAATGGATCCTTATGCGCCTAAATTAATGGAATACGGACTTAAAGTAATGATTGGCAAAGGTTCACGTAGCGATGAGTTTATTCAGCAGATGATTGCTGAAAAAGGAATTTACCTTCAAGCTGTGGGCGGCCTTGGAGCGCTTTTATCTGAGAGAATTACTAAAGCAGAAGTTGTTTTGTTTGAAGAGTTAGGAGCGGAGGCAATCTATCGCTTAGAAGTTGAAGATTTCCCTGTTGTTGTAACTTATGATATTCATGGCGGTAATTTAATTAAAGAACAGATAAGTAAGTATCACCGAGTTAAACAATAAAAAAACTTTTAAAATCTAAAATTAGTTATGTTATACTAATTATGCAAATAAAAATATATGGGAGGAAACTATGGACTTTGATTTAAAAGTTATTAAAGAAGCACAGTTAAAGCCAATCGAAGATGTGGCAAAAAGTTTAAATTTATTAGAAGATGAGTTTATTCCTTATGGAAAAATGATGGGGAAAGTTGACTTAAAAACTTTCAACCGCCTCAAAGACAAAGAAAACGGTAAGTTAGTACTTGTTACCGCAATCACCCCAACTCCTGCAGGCGAAGGGAAAACAACAATGTCAATCGCTTTAGCAGACGGGATGAAAAGAAATGGTAAAAATGTGATGGTTGCCTTAAGAGAACCCTCGCTTGGTCCTGTCTTAGGGATGAAAGGTGGAGCAACCGGTGGTGGGCGAGCTCAAGTGATGCCAAGAGAAAACATCAACCTTCATTTCACGGGAGATTTTCACGCTATTACAGCAGCGCACAATTTCTTAAGTGCTGCGATTGATAACCATTTATATTTTGGCAATGAATTAGATTTAGATAAAGATAACATTGTTTGGCCAAGAACTTTAGATGTCAATGATCGGTCTTTAAGAAAGATTACGACAATCTCTCGCAAAGATCATTTCATTATCACTGCCGCTAGCGAAATCATGGCGATTTTAAGTTTAGCAACCGACTTAAATGATTTAAAAGAACGGTTATCAAATATTTTGATTGGTTATAATTTAGCTGGCAAGCCTGTATTTGCAGGCGCCCTTAAAGTCAGTGATGCCTTAGCATTACTTTTAAGAGATGCAATCAATCCCAACTTAGTCCAAACTTTAGAAAACACTCCGGTCTTTATTCATGGGGGACCATTTGCGAATATTGCTCATGGTTGTAATAGTGTGGTTGCGACAAAACTAGCTTTAAAGCTTGCTGATTATACAATTACTGAAGCTGGTTTTGGTGCTGAACTTGGGGCGGAGAAGTTTTTGAATATTAAAACTAGAATTATCGATGAAAATCCCGATGTGATAGTTTTAGTGGCTACGATTAGAGCGCTTAAATATCATGGTTTTGAAGATCAAGGTAAAACAAACCTCGAAGCGCTTAAAGAAGGCCTTAAAAATATTGAGCGCCATGCCAAGAATGTTAAACAATATGATATCCCTTATATTATCGCAATCAATCACTTTGCGACAGATACGAAAGAAGAAATTGATTATTTAATCGCTTGGGCTGAAAAAGAAAATCATCCAATTTCTTTTGTTGATAGTTTCTTAAAGGGATCAGTAGGAGCGGTTGATTTAGCGAATAAAGTTGTAGAACTTGCTGAACATAAAAACAACTTTAAACATTTATATAATCTAGAAGATGACCTCTATACTAAAGTAAAGACAATCGCTGTTAAGATGTATGGTGCAAGCGATGTTACCTATTCAGCTGAAGCAAAAGAAAAATTAGATCACTTAAATGAGTCTTATAGTAATTTACCAATTTGTATAGCTAAAACACCGTTATCACTTTCTAATAGTGTTAAGAAACGGGGAAGTATTTATCCGTTTAAACTAGCGATAAGTGATGCAAGAGTTTCAAGAGGAGCGGGTTTTGTTGTTGTTTTAACAAGAGGAATTATTACAATGCCTGGTCTTCCAAAAGTCCCAAATGCAGAAAAACTAACAATCAATCTTGATGGAACATTAAATGGAAAATTGTAGGTGAAATGATGAATTTATTAAATGGGAGAAAAACCGCAAGATTATTAGAAGAGAATTTAAAAGTGAGAGTTGAAGAACTCAAGGAAAAGTATGGGCGAGTACCAAAGCTAGTAGTTGTAATTGTGGGAAACAATCCAGCGAGTCTTTCTTATGTTAGGTCTAAAGAGAAAGCTTCAAGGAGAGTGGGCATTAATGGTGAGACAATCCGTTTAGATGAACACACAACCCAAGCTGAACTACTAGAAGTGGTCTATAGGCTAAATTGTGATTTAGAAGTGGATGGCTTTATTGTTCAGTTACCATTACCAAAACATATTGATGAAAACATCATCTTAAATGCGATTGATAGTAAAAAAGATGTTGACGGATTAAGCTTACTTAACGCTGGGAAACTGATGAACAGGCAAAAAGGACTTGTTCCAGCGACACCGAAAGGTATAATGATGTTGTTAGAACATTACAATGTTGAGTTTAGAGGTAAGTATGCTGTTGTTGTTGGCAGAAGTAATATTGTTGGTTGTCCGATGGCAAAACTACTAACAAACGCTGATGCAACAGTGACAATCGCTCACCGTTATACAACAGATTTAGCTTATTTTACAAAACAAGCAGATATTTTAGTAGTCGCAACAGGTGTAGTTAATTTAATTACGAAAGAAATGGTTAAAAAAGGTGCTATAGTTGTCGATGTAGGAATCAATCGTGTCAACGGTAAAATCGTTGGCGATGTTGATTTTGAAAATGTTAAAGAAGTAGCATCAATGATTACTCCTGTTCCAGGAGGAGTAGGACCGATGACAATTAGTGCTTTAATTCACAATGTTGTTGAGGCCTTTTTAGAGAGTCACGAAAAAACAGTTTAGCGTTTTGGTTGCTAGTAATAAAGCTCTTATATATAATGGGTTTGATTAGAATTTAAAAAAAGGAGTTTAAAAAAATGAAAGATGTTTTAGTAGTATACTGGAGTGCGACCGGAAACACCGAACTTATGGCAAGAAGCATTGCTGATGGTGCTGATGCAGACCTCTTTACAATCGATGAGATTACCCCTGAAAATGCGCTGGCATATGATAAAATTGCTTTTGGCTGTCCAGCGATGGGTGATACTTTCGAAGAAGCAGAAGAGTTTTTTGAGTGGTATGAACAATTAGAAGATTATTTAGACGGAAAAAAGGTAGCAATTTTTGGTTCATTTAGCTGGGGTTCTGGCGAATGGATGGAAGATTGGCAAGAACGTCTAGAAAACTTTGATGTTGAACTTTTTGAAGAGCCACTAATGGCAAACGAAGCACCATCACCTGATGAAGAAGAACTAGCTTTTCAGTTTGGTGAACGCTTTAAAGATTTTTAAAAAACGCATTTTACAAAAAGGGTTATTATGCCCTTTTTCTTTTTTTAAGCCCAGCTTCAAAGCTAAAATAGGCTGTCTTTTCAAACTAATAAATGATAAAATATATCAAGGAGTGGTAAAAAATGAATATTTGGCATGATATAGATAAAAATAAAGTTTCACCAGAAGAGTTTATTACTTGTATTGAGATTACTAAAGGCTCTAAAACAAAATATGAAATCGATAAAGAGCTGGGAATGATTGTTTTAGATCGAGTGCTCTACACCTCAACACACTATCCCGCTAACTATGGTTTTATTCCAAGAACATATGCATCTGATGATGATCCGCTTGATGTCCTTGTTTTATGCAGTGAAAACTTAGTTCCATTATCACTTGTTAACTGTAAACCAATCGGGGTTATATCGA
>JAAYKO010000058.1 GCA_012522345.1 Acholeplasmataceae bacterium
TAACGGGCTATTGAATAACCGGTTGTTTTAAAGTGTTTTACAGTATCAAATCTTTCTTTGTCTGTATAATGTTTTCTTTTTCTCATTCTCGTCTCCTCGCTTTCGAGATTAATATACAAAAAAACACTCCAATTTGATGGAGTGTTACTTTTTGACGCTTACCCTAATTTAATAGAGTGTTAGTTTTTGACCCTTACGTTTTTGCTTGTTTTTTCAATGAAAATCATTCGTTTTGCCTAAAAAATAAAAAAGACCCAACATTATACTGTCAAGTCGGTTTCTAAAAAAATTGGAGCGGACGAGGGGAATCGAACCCCCGCTAACAGCTTGGAAGGCTGTTGTTCTACCGTTAAACTACATCCGCGACTGGTCGGGAAGACAGGATTTGAACCTGCGACCTCTTGCTCCCAAGGCAAGCGCTCTACCAAGCTAAGCTACTTCCCGCGATGGCGTACCCAAGAAGATTTGAACTCCCAACCTCTTGATCCGTAGTCAAGCGCTCTATCCAGTTGAGCTATGGGTACGCTTGGCGACCGATAGGGGATTCGAACCCCTGAATGCAGGCGTGAAAGGCCTGTGAGTTAACCGCTTCTCCAATCGGCCGTATAAACGCACCTTTAATTATAGCATAGATGCTATATTTGTCAACATTCTTTTGCTAAGAAGCTTAATAAATTGCTTTAGTTAAAAGAGCTTCAGCATTTTCAATTCCTTTTAAATATTTTACTATTTCATAACTAAATTCAAAAACCCCTCCCACACTCCTACCTGTAACAATATTTCCATCTGTAACAGCTTTAAATTGCTGTTTAAGATTTCCACGATAACTTTCGCTTTCACACCCAGGGAAAATAGTGTAGTTTTTGTTTTTTAATAGTCCCAAATCTCCTAAAAACATTGGTGCTGCACAGATTGCCGCAACAAGTTTATTTTTATTTGCAAAACGTTTAATTAAAGGCTTGATAATTTTGTCCTCTTTAATCTCTCTTGAAACATACATTCCTCCTGGAACTACTAAAAAATCAAAATCATCAACTTCTATTTCATTGGCATCCAAATCTGCTTCAACAACTGTACCATAATAACAACTAACTTTTTTATCACTGTTAAAGGTTGCGGTTAAAACTTCAAGTTCAGCTCTCTCAAGAAGCGCTTTAGTTCCAATCGCTTCTAAATCTTCACAATCATTTGCGAGCAATAATAATCCTTTCATTAAAAATCCTCCTTTTAAATTATTTTTAATAACATATCTTTTAAAATCGTTGGTGCTTCTATTTTAAAATCTTTATAATCATCTGTTTGTGATTCACTTTCAATAATATCGGAAATTAATTTTACTGAAACAACTTTTGTTTTAAAAATATGTGCTGCTTGATAAATAGCTGCCCCTTCCATGTCATAAATTCCTGGAGTTGGTAAAACTTTTTGAGTTATAAACCGATCACCGGTAAATAAAGAATCATCACTTACACCGAGACTAAATGTCGCTTTTCTAACAAGTTCAAAATCGCTTAAAAAGGGATGTGGCATCTCGGGAATTTGGCCATATTCATAAAGTTCTGAGATTTCTGTCAAATCAACATCATGATAACTAGCATCTTTTATGACAACCTGATCACCAACTTTATATGGATTTAATGCACCTGCAAATCCTAAGTTGATAATATAATCAAACTTTTGTTTTGCTAGCATTAAACTAGTAAAAACAGCCGCATTAACTTTTCCGATTCCAGTAACAATCAAAATAACTGGTTTTTCTTTAATTGTTCCATAATAATAAAACTTTGAATCTGTTAAATATTCAACGTCGATATTATCAATCACTTTTTTTATTTCGCTAGCTTCATTTTCCATTGCACAAACAATTAAAATCATTTTTATTCACCCAGTATCATTTTTATTTTTGAAACGATTATATCCACAGCCACATCATGTTTAACATTGTTTGGAATAATTACATCCGCATAACGTTTTGTCGGTTCAACAAATTGATGATGCATCGGCTTAACAGTTGTTAAATACTGTTTGATTACAGACTCAATTGTTCTTCCACGCTCATCAATATCGCGTTTTAGTCTTCGAATAAATCTTAAATCATCATCTAGTTCTACATACAATTTAATATCTGCTAAATCTCTAATTCTTTGATCGGTTAAAAGAAGAATTCCTTCAAGAATAATAATCTGTTTAGGTTTAATCGTTTCGGTTGCTTTTTTTCTAGTATTTTTAACAAAATCATATAGTGGCTTTTCAATTGAATTGCCTTTCAAAAGTTCTAAAATATGGGAATAAAATAAATCGTTGTCTAAAGAATTGGGATGGTCATAGTTTATTTTAGCTCGTGATTCTAAACTCAGTGAGCTTTGATCCTTATAATAGTCATCATGCATCAAAATTGTCACACATTCTAACTGTAATTTCTCTAATATTTCGTTTACAACCGTTGATTTTCCACTAGCTGAACCACCAGTGACAGCAATTATAACAGGTTTTTTCATTTTTTCTCCTTGTTTTTTTCAACTAGTACATCTTGTTTTTCTGGATATCTTTTAAAATAAACATCTGCATATGAGCAACTTGCAAGAGCTTTTAAATTATTTTTCTTAAGATAAATATATAGCTCATCTAAAATTCTTTTTGCGAGACCTTGGCCTCTTTTTGATGGATGTGTGAAGGTATGATTTATATTCACTACTCCCTCTTCAACAAGAGGAAATGTTGCATATGCGATTACTAAACCTTCTTCTTTTAAATAAATCATTTGATTTTCAATTGTTATCATAAAAAAATACTCCTTTGTCATTTATTTCCAATAGCATTATATCAAATTAAGCTAACATTTAAAATCATGTTTACCCAATTTCTATTTTATAACAAAAACTGGAAAAGCTAAATAGCAATTCCAGTAATGTTTTATTTAGTTTTTATTTTTAAAATCCTAAATCAAAATCATCATCTGCTTCTTCAAATTCTTCTAATTGAGCAAGCGAAGGAAGTCCGCTTGGCATTTTGTCTTTAAAATCGATTGTGAGTTTTAAATCATTAAATAAGTTAATTGTCAATGAAGCGTTATCTTCTGCAGCTTCTTCATCTTCGAACTCAGATTTTAATTCGAGATCTATTTTTGAGTTTAAAGTAATTTTTTCAAGTCTGTCAGAAAATTTAATAGTAACCTTAGTAAGGAAGTCTTCGTTTTTATTAACGACAAAACTTGCCTCTTCACCAAAAGCGCCAAACAACAATTCTTCTATTTCAGAAATTAAATCATCCAATACATCAGTATCAACAACCATTTCAAATTCATATGAATCCCCTACTTTATATGTTTTAATCTTTAATTCTTCTGGAATTTCTTCAAAATCAATTTCAAAGTCAGAAAAATCAATTTCAAGACCAGCCACGAGTTCATCATAATCATCTTCATCAAAGACATCTAAATATTTATTTTGAACTGTAACCGTAGTTCCACCTTGAACTACAGTCCCATCTACATAAACATTACCATTTGTAATATAAACTTTTGCATCGATGCTCATTTTGGGCAACCCTGCCATTGTAATCATCGAAAGATCACCATCTAATGAACCTTCAATATTGAGATATACAAACATTTCTTCATAAGATTTTAAACTAGCATATAACTCAACACTTCCTCTTAACTCAAAAGGTAACTCGAAATTTTCTTCTGCTTCTTCCTGTTCCATTTTTACGTTCAAATCTAAATCAATTGAACCTTTTATCGAAACAACACTATCTGTTACTTTACCATAATCAATCTCTTCAAAAAGAGAAAATCTTTCTTCGTTGGTCAGTTCTAACTCTTCTTTTTGATTCCCTAATAATCCATCACAACTTGTTAAAAACACTATTCCTAAAAATATCATCAGTACTAGTGCTATCCTTTTAAACTGTTTCATTTCTTTCCTCCTGTATACTAAAGATTATACAATAATAAAATTGCTTTGTATACTTATTTACCAAAATAATTTATTGTTGTATTTTCAAGAGTTTAAATTTGAATTAGTTTTTTTATTTTGCTTAAAATAATGACAATTAGTTTTATAAAAAAAAGTTAAAAGTAAGTTTTATTATTTATTATCGTATAATTATATTTTTGTCTTTCGTTTTCTTTTATTTCGTTTAATACTTCGCTGATTGTGGACAAAAAAAGCTACCAAAAAAGGTAGCTAATTAGTTTTTTGGCGCCCACACCTGGACTCGAACCAGGGACTCCTTGATTAACAGTCAAGTGCTCTAACCAACTGAGCTATGTAGGCAACCATCAGATTTATTATATCATACATTATTTTAAAAAATACGAACAATTAAAAATAAAATTAGTCTGGCAACGACCTATTTTCGCTCCTTAGAACTATCGTCGGCGCTAAAGTGCTTAACTTCTGTGTTCGGCATGGGAACAGGTGGAACCACTTTGCCATCATCACCAGACTTCTTTCAAAA
>JAAYKO010000059.1 GCA_012522345.1 Acholeplasmataceae bacterium
ATGTTATAATAACAAATAAATTTCAAATCTATATTCGTAATAATCAAAGCAATTATATCAATGAAATTATTGAAAAAATAAATATTGAACGTGAAACAACTAATTCTTTTGAAGAAATCGGCAAAGAAGCTTCATCAATTGGAATTACAATCAAAATATATGATGAAAATATGAATGAATTATTTCATACTACAAAGGGTAATACTGGACGTGGAAAAGGTGGTAAATATACTGAGACAACATACAGTTTGAAAGATAATTTGGGTAGTGTGGTTTTAGGAAAAAGAGGTAATTATATTTATCAAATGCAAGATTTGAATTACCTAAATACAATAAATAAATCACTTATTTTCATTGGGTTAGGAATGGTTTTAATCAGTGTTCTTGTAAGTTATTTTGTTGCAAAACATATTTCTGACCCTATCAATCAATTAAAGAATCAAACAGCTCAAATTAGTAATGAAAAATATATTAATGTTCATAGTAAAACTAATACTTTTGAAATTCAAGAACTTGCAAACAGTATTAACGATTTATCAATGAAGTTAAAAAAACAGCAAAGTATTAAGAAACGATTAGCCCGAGATTATGCTCACGAATTAAAAACACCATTGGCAGCCTTACAGTCAAATATTGAAGGAATGATTGACAAAGTAATCCCTATCAATGATGAAAAACTTGAAGTATTAAGAAGCGAAACAATAAGAATAAACAAATTAGTTGATCAAATTAACAAAATTGTTATTGTAAATGATAATAAAACTCTTAATCAAACTACATTTGAATTATCTGAATTGGTTAAATCGATAATTGGTAGTTACGAAACTAAAATCAAATCAAAAGATTTAAAATTAATAATAGAATTAAATGAAGTAATTATTAAGGCTGATCGGGATATGATTGCCCAAGTAATAACAAATTTAGTTTCAAATGCTGTAAAATACACTAATAAAGGTTTTATTAAAATTAGATTAGAAAAGCTTGATGAAATTATCCATCTTACAATAGAAGATTCTGGCGTAGGAATCAGTCAAAATGATATCCCCTATATTTTTGACCACCTCTTTCGCAGCGATGAATCGAGAAGTCAAAAAATTGAAGGATTTGGTATTGGGCTTGCAGTAGCAAAAGAAATTATTGAACAACATGAAGGTACTATTGAAGTCATTAGCGAAGAGAACAAAGGAAGCAAATTTATCATTAAATTAAAAAGCTTTTAAATCTCCATAATATCTCCACAATAATATTGTAAAATATAGTTGTTAGATAAGAAAGGAGGTAAAAAAAATGAGTAAAATTTTAAAAGGAACACTAGTCTTAGCAGTTTTAGCAGTCGTAACTTTTTTAGGTTTTTCATACATTAAAGGTAGTACTGTTGAACTAGATAAAGAAGAGGTATTGATTTTATTAGCTGAGCATGAAGAAACAATGGAAATCAAATTGCTCGCTAAAGAAGTAACAGTTGAAGAAGTAGAAACCAGCATCAATGATTATCAAGAACTTTTAGGAGCATGTGATAATAAAGGAACTCGACAAAAAGGTAAAAAGCAATTTGAAGATTTGACAGAAGAAAAAGTTGCAGAATTGATTGCCTTAAAAACATATTATTTAAATGAATTAGTTGAAAAAGGTGAAATAACTGAAGAAGAAGCTGCTTTAAAATCAACAAAATATTCTGAGATGCTTACTAGTCGTTTAAATGGAACCTTTGTTAAAGGAAGTGGTTTTCAAAAAAGAAAAAACATAACCGAAAAAGCTGGAAAAATGTTAGGCAAGAGCAATAAAAATAAACAAGCTCGAAGAAATCACCCTGGTTCATGTGAATAATTAATTTAGATTAATAAAAAAGAGTTTTACTTAATTTGTATAAACTCTTTTTTTTAATGGGCTTTGGCGACAATTGTTGTTAGCATTTTAGTTAACACGACAACAAGGCCTATAAATGAAATTTTCAAGCTCTTATTATTATTTAAAAAAAATGTATTATAATATATATGCC
>JAAYKO010000060.1 GCA_012522345.1 Acholeplasmataceae bacterium
TAGTTGATTTAAGGCTTTTTTTTGAGCTTAAAATTAATTATATAATTAGTAATTATAAAATTAAGTTGCAAATAACTGCCTTTTTTAAGTATAATGATGTTAATGAGGTGGGAAAAAAATGAAAATCAGTAAAACGGGCTTTATTAATTTAATTCGTTGTAATAGATTTGCAGCACTTGAAGAAATTAATCGCCATAAAGAAGAAAGTTTAGTTACTTTTACTGACAACATGGAAGATTTAATGACCTTAGAAAACATTGCCAAACGAAATGTTTTATTAGATAGCATTTATGATTTAGACGATAGTGAAGATCGTAAAGATCTCCACTTTGAAGTGATGCAACCTTATTATAATCAAGTTGAACTTTTGACTGCAAAAGCAGTAAAAAAACATTTTAAAGGAGAATTTATTTATAGTAGTGATACTTTTAAACAAGCGAGTTTTTCAATGGAAAAAGATGGTTATCAATTTTATTGCTTTTTAGATGGTTTGCTTAAAGGTGAAAAGGGATATTCTGTCTTTGAAACGAAGGCGACAACATCAAGGAAATATCTTAAAATGGAAGCGAATAAAGAATCAATTTTTGTTGTTGATGAAAATAACATTTTAAGGTTAAAAAAGGATTTAAACTTAGAAACTGATAATAAATATGAGGCCCAAGAAAGAAAGTTTTTTGATAAATATTCTGATGTTGGCTCTTATGTTTATGACTTAGCATTTCAAAGATTTGTGATGGAAAACTCAAAAGATTTTATTCAAGGAAAAGATCACAAATATTATTTGGCTTTACTAAATTATGATTATATCTTTGATGGTAGATATGATGAGAATAATGAGCCAATCTATAGCGAAGATATAATTATGTTTATCGATTTTACTTCAATTACGGAACGTTATTTGCCAATTATTGAACGAGATATGAGGCAAGTGATTAAAAACTTAGATACGATGAACGCTAATCCTGTTCCTTTGGGGAAGTTTTGTCAATACAATAAAAATAGAGAATGTAAGTTTACCGATGTTTGTTTTGCGATTTTGCCTGAGAAGGTCAGTCTTTTAAATTATTTAGATAATCATCATGGATTCAAAGAAAACAACATTAGACATTCAACTTACGACTTAATCAACGCCGGATATCATCATATGCTCGATATTCCAGTTGAATGGTTAACACGAGAAAATAATCTTATTCAAAGACAAGTTGTAGAGACTAAAAAACCATATTTTAATTATGGTAAAATAACTGCAGGAATTAATGAACTTAAATATCCAATCTATCACTTAGATTTTGAGTCTTTCCCATGTCCGTTACCCCGCTACAGGGGTGAAAGACCTTACGCTCAAAGTTTATTTCAGTTTTCAGTTCATATCGAAAAAGCACCTGGGGTGTGCGATAAGGAAAAAGACAATTACTATTTTTTAGCGTCTGATCATCAAGACCATAGAGAAAACTTAATTAAGCAATTGCTAGCGGTAATAAAGCCCGATGGAGGCTCTGTTTGTGTCTACAATATCGCTTTTGAGAAGACGCGAATTCGAGAGTTGGGTGAACTTTTCCCACAATATGAAAACCGGCTTACTGATATTGCAAATAGGCTATTTGATCTGCTCCATATTGTTAAGACAAATGGTCCACTTTATCGCCGTTTGGGTTATTCGGAAAGAGAAGCGAAAAAGATTAACTTTTATGATGAGCGCTTAGGAGGATCTTATTCCATAAAAGTTGTTTTGCCGCTTTTTACTAATCTCTCCTATGGTGATTTAAATATTTCTGATGGTGAGCAAGCTTTTAGTGCTTATGCAAAATACCCAACTTTGAGTGAAGAAGAGTTTTTAATAACCTATCAATCATTGTTGGAGTATTGCAAGCAAGACACTTGGGCAATGGTAGAAATATTGAAAAGCTTACGTGAATTAACGTAAAAATCTTGTTTTTAGGGCTTTATTAATCTATAATAAGTATAAATATAATTAAGGATGCTAAGATGAAAATTTATAATTCTCTTACTAATCAAAAGGAAGATTTTGTTTCACAAAAGAAGAACCATTTGTCGATGTATGTCTGTGGACCAACTGTTTATAACTATATTCACATTGGAAATGCTCGACCGGTAGTTTTTTTTGATGTTGTAAGAAGATATTTTGAATATTTAGGTTACCAAGTAAATTATGTCTCTAATATTACTGATATCGATGATAAAATTATTTTAGAAGCTGAAAAGCTTAAGATTAGCGAGACCAAACTTACGACATATTTTACTGAACAATTTATTAAAGATACCTTAAGTTTAGGAAGTCTTTTACCTAGTAAAATGCCCAAAGCTACTGAATATGTAATAGAAATGATTTTTTATATTAATGACTTAATTGAAAAAAGTTACGCATATCAAAGTGGCGATAGCATTTATTTCCGGGTTAATAAAATTGCAGATTACGGTAAACTTTCAAATCAGGTTTTAGCAGATTTAAGTGTTGGGGCGAGGGTTGATGAAGACTTAAAAAAAGAATCTCCACACGATTTTACACTTTGGAAAACTACCGATTTAGGTTTAAATTTTGATTCTCCATGGGGGAGAGGAAGACCGGGATGGCACACAGAGTGTGCGGTGATGAATCAGGCAATTTTTGGCGAAAAAATTGACATTCATGGCGGTGGAAATGACTTAATATTTCCGCATCATGAAAATGAAATTGCCCAGTCTGAAGCAATTTCTAACCATTCGCTTGCCCAAGTTTGGATGCATGTCGGCAGGCTTGATTTAGCTAATGTTAAAATGAGCAAGTCTTTAGGTAACATAATTTTAGTTAAAGATTTATTAGAAGAGTATGAATATCAAGGTTTTAGAATGCTTATCTTGTCGCATCATTATCGCCAACCGATTAACTTTTCATATGAATTGATGAATCAATTTGATAGTGAATGGCAAAGAATAAAAAGAACTTTAAAACAAGCTCTAGTTGAGATTTCAATTAATTATTATGAAGTTGTTGAGTATAATGATTTAGCGCTAGATGCTTTTAAGGTTGCGATGGATGATGATTTTAATTGCGCTAACGCTTTTACTGTAATTTATGATCAAATTAAACAGATTAATAAAACTCAAGATTTAAAAGAAAAAGCGCGACTTTATTATACGACAGTTTTAATGCTCAACGTCTTAGGAATTCAAACGGATTTAAAAAGATTGACTGATGAACAAATCCAAGATTATCATGCTTGGCAAACAGCTCGGCGAGAAAAACGTTATCAAGAAGCTGATGAAATTAGAATAAGACTGATTGAAGCTGGGATTTTATTGTGAATGCGAATAGTTTAAATGGTGCTGTTTTAGCATATCTAGGTGATAGTTATTATGAACATCAAATTAGAGTTTATTTAATTAACAAAGGAATAACTAACACTAACAAACTTCACCAAACAGCAACCAATTATACAAGTGGCTCTAACCAAGCTCTAATCATGAGTTATTTAATTAAAGAAAATTTATTGAGCGAAGAAGAGCTTGCGATTTATAAAAGAGGCAGAAATATCTCACATCCTGGCCGGAAAAATCTTAAAATGGTAGAATACCATGAAGCAACAGGTTTTGAAGCATTAATTGGTTATTTAGCACTTAAAGATTATAAACGGGGAAATCATATCATTGATTTAGCGATAAAACATATTGAGGAAAATAATGGAAAAAGAAAAAGCTAGAGAAGAAATTAGAAGTTTTGCTGTTGACATTAAAACAGGTTTGACAACTAAAGAAGTCGAAAAAAGAGTTGAGTTAGGTTTAACAAATAAAACTCCAAAAGGTTCAACAAAAACGATAAAACGAATTATTTTTACTAATATATTTACGTTTTTCAATCTTTTGAATGCCGGAATTGCGACACTTTTAATTTATGTTGGTGCTTATAAAGACATTTTCTTTTTAGTCATTATTACGCTCAACACTTTAATCGGAATTATCCAAGAGATAAAAGCTAAACAAATCATTGATAAACTCTCACTGTTGAGTGCGCCAAGCGTTCAAGTACTCCGCGATAGTGAAATCTTTGAAATAGCGGTTGGGAATGTTGTTTTAAATGATATTTTGATTTTAAAAAATGGCAAACAAATTACTGCTGATGCGATTGTCAGAGAGGGTTATATTGAAGTAGATGAATCTCTATTGACTGGCGAATCAAATTTAATCGTTAAAACTGTGGGAGATAAGCTTTATTCAGGAAGTTTTGTTTCAAGTGGTTATTGTTTAGCAGAAGCAGTTAAGGTGGGTAAAGAATCTTATATAGAAGATTTAACAAAACTCGCCAAACAATATAAAAAACCTAAATCAGATTTAATGCGCTCTTTAAAAATAATTGTGAGAACTGTAGCGGTGTTTATTATTCCAATAAGTTTGTTGCTTTTTAATATGCAATATGAAAAGCTAGCAGGAAATATGCCACTTACAGAATCAATTAGAGCAACCGCAGGAGCGATTATAGGGATGATTCCCTCAGGTTTAATTTTACTTACTAGTGTAGCACTTGCTGTAGGAGTTTTAAGACTTGCCCAAAATAATACTCTTGTTCAAGAACTTTATTGCATTGAAATGTTGGCGCGAATTGATACTCTTTGTTTAGATAAAACAGGCACCATTACCGATGGAACGATGGAAGTTAAAAGTATTATTGAAATTTCCAAAGATAGTAAAATTGCAGCTAAAGAAATTATTCCACAGATGATGGCGATTTTTACTGATCGAAACCAAACCAGTGAAGCGATGATTGACAAATTTGGTGTTGCGACCAGCCATTTTGAAGTTGTTGACACAATTCCTTTTTCTTCGCAAAGAAAATACTCAGCGGTAAGTTTTAAAGATTTAGGAACATTTATTTTAGGAGCACCAGAAACTGTTTTAGTAAAAAATGAATATAATAAAATTGAAAACACAATCGAAAATTATGCTAAAGAAGGACTTCGGATTTTGATTTATGCTCACAGTAAAGAAGAGATTAAAAATAAAAAACTACCAGCTGGTATTCGTACCCATACTTTGATATTAATTGAAGATAAAATTAGGCCGGATGCGATTTTAACGATTGAATATTTTAAAACACATAATGTTGATGTGAAAGTAATCTCAGGTGATAATCCGATAACAGTAGCTCATATCGCTAAAAGAGCGGGAATTGAAAATGCAGATAGATATATTTCGTTAGAAGGCTTTGATGATAGCGAAGTTTTCGCAGCAGCGACAAAATATCAAGTTTTTGGTCGTGTTACCCCTCATCAAAAAAAGATTTTAATCAAATCCTTAAAAACTTATGGTAAAACTGTTGCGATGGTTGGAGATGGTGTTAATGATATTTTAGCTCTACGTGAGGCCGATACTTCAATAGCGATGGCTTCAGGAAGTGAAGCAGCTAGAAACGCGAGTCATTTAGTTCTTTTAGACTCAGACTTCTCCAGTATGCCTAAAGTTGTCAATGAGGGAAGAAGAGTGATTAATAATATTCAAAAAGTCGCAGTTCTGTTTTTAACAAAAACAATCTTCTCAATCTTTCTAACTTTAATCGTATTAATGGCTAATAAATCCTATCCAATTACTCCCTCACAACTCTTTATGATTGATTTTTTAGTAATTGGAATTCCAGCCTTTATTCTCTCTTTGCAGCCCAACCATGATATTGTTAGAGGTAAGTTTTTACCTAACGTTTTAAAACGGGCAATGCCGGGGGCACTAGCGATAGTTTTACAAATCGGTATCGTAATGTTATACTTTGCTAATCGAATGAGTTTAACCTTAAGAGAGCAATCAACAATCATTGTAATAACTGCAACTTTTACAGCTCTTATCGTTCTTTATCGTTCACTAAAACCATTTAATACTTTAAGAAGAGTATTGTTTATTATTATGTTTTCAACATCATTTTTAGCGGTTGTCTTACTGCCAGAGTTTTTTGAGTTTAGCGCTCTTTTCCCAGTTTATATCTCAACGACAGGCTCAGTTATTGATAGACTTCCTTTTGATAATGTCTTATTATTGATTCTATTATTACAATCAAGCAGTTTTATAATTGACTTTTTTGCAAAGTTCCCGGGTTGGATAAAGCGCGGTGCATCGCATGCCCTTAAAAAGTTATCAGGGATTTAAAGATGATTATTTACGGAAAAAATCCAGTAAAAGAAGCAATTTTGGCTAATCGAGCTGTAAATATTGTATACATCGATAACAAATTTAAAGACCGGGCTATCGAAAACTTAATCGAAGAATATAAACTAACAGCTAAACGTGTGAGCAAACATCAATTGAATCTTTTAACTGATAATGGTCTTCATCAAGGAATTGTTGCCGATGTTGCAGATTATCAAACTAAACCCTTAGACAGTCTTTTTGATGGAAAACAAAAAAAAGTAATAATTTTAGATCGAATTTTAGATCCCCATAATTTTGGAGCAATTATTCGAACAGTCGAAGCAGCTGGAATTGATGCAATAATTATTGGGAAAAAATCACAAGTAAAAATTACCCCAACAGTTTGCAAAATTGCTTCAGGTGCTGTTGAGTATGTAAATATTATCGAAGTTGCAAATTTAAACCGAGCAGTAGAAGAACTGAAAGCTAATGATTTCTTTATTATTGGCGCAACCGCTGATGGTTCTGCAAATTTTTCCCAAGTAGAAAAATCGCAGTCACTAGCACTTATTATAGGTAATGAAGGTGTTGGAATTAGTTATATGTTAAAACAAGCCTCAGATTATTTAGTTAAAATCCCCATGAAAGGGAAAATAAATTCATTAAATGCTAGCGTCGCAGCAGCATTGTTAATATTTGAAATGACAGGTCTTTTTAAGGAGTAAAATAATGTCTTACAAAGTCTACAATGATTACGAATTGCTTTATTTAGTCAATGAACAATTCGACTCAGTAGCTTTGGAGATTTTGATAAAAAAATACAAAAAATTCATTTATAAAAAAATAATTTCATTTTTTCCTCGTGAATATGATCTTGATGACTATTATCAAGAAGGTTTATACTGCCTTTCTAAAGCAATAAAAACATTTAAAGATAAATACAACAAAACATTTATGCGCTATTTTGAAGTTTTATTAGATCGCCATTTTATTAATATTTATCATAAGAAAAAACGCGAACAAGAACAATTAACACTATTAATCAATGAGGCATATACTAAAAATCAAATTGTCGAGCCAATTGTAATAGACCCACCCAAGTTAGTTATGGTGTTCAAATCTAAAAAGGAACAGTTTATCTATGATAATTATTTCGTGGAAGGAAAAAAGATTGAATTTATTGCAAAAAAACTAAAATTAACTCGTAAACAAGTCTATAACACTATTTATCGTGTTAAACAAAAATTAACTAAATTTTTAGTTGAGCAGCAAGAGACAAAAACTATAAATAAGTAAATTATGTTGCTTAAAATGAGAAAACTGTAATGAACAATTAACTTTTAAAAATCTGGCTTGTTAAAGTTGTTCTGGCAAGAAAAGATTAAACAAAAAAAGTTAATCTTTTTGAAGCTGAAAAGTCAAATAAGTGAGACTTGTTGTTTAAAATGATAAAACTGTAGTATAATATATTGACTAAGTCATTGGCATTTGATAAAATGTTTTATGCGAATGACCACAAGGGTGGTTTTTTTATGCGAAAGAAAATTATTTTAATTTGTGAAGAATGTTTAGCAAGAAATTATACTACGACTAAAAATGTTAAGACTACTACGAGTAGACTTGAGCTAAAAAAGTATTGTAAGCA
>JAAYKO010000061.1 GCA_012522345.1 Acholeplasmataceae bacterium
ACTTTAGGAGCAGTCGAAATTCATGGTGAGGCGTTTTGCTACCCTAAAGATTTTTGCTACTTATAAACTATATACCTATATCGGTAGCGCACCAACCTGTTTTGCTACCCTAAAGATTTTTGCTATTAAAAGAAGAGATTTTGATTCGTTTAACTCTCTTTTTTTGTTTGCTTTAAAATTTGTTGGCACTTAACAGTTGACAGTGCCAATTTGATATGATATACTATAGTTGAATCTGGAAGGGAGAGAGAAAAATGTACAGAATTCAAAGAAGACGTAGAAGTCCTTTTAACATTTTTGATGACCTTTTTGATAATGCTTTTACACCTACAAGGCATTCTTTGTTGAAAACCGATATTAAAGAGAAAGACAAGGGTTATGAACTGATTGTTGATGTTCCTGGAATGGAAAAAGAAGATATAAAAATAACCTTAGAAAATGGTTATCTATGTATAACTGCAAAAAAGACTAAAGAAGAAGAGGTTAAAGAAGAATATTATCTTCGCAAAGAACGCACTCAAACAGGTGCAACAAGACGCTTTTATGTCGGTGAAAGAATTAGTGAAGAAGACATTAAAGCTAAATTAGAAAATGGTGTATTAACATTAGAGGTTCCAAAAGAAGAGGAAAAGGTTTCTACAGAAAAAGTAATTGAGATTCGTTAAAAGATTAAGGGCTCTAAAAAGGGCCTTTTTTCTTTTGCAAAAGACTCAAAAAGGTTTTGTTTTAGATGTTTTTATGATATAATTTCATATAGTAATGAGTTTTTTACTTTGATGAAAGAAGGTTAAATTTATGAAAAGAAAAACAAAAATAGTTGCAACCATTGGTCCAGCTTCCAATTCACCAGAAATTATTGAAAAACTGATGCTGGCTGGAATGGATGTTGCCAGAATTAATTTTTCTCATGGAACATTAGAAGAACACTCAAAAACAATCCTTTTAATTCGGGAGATTTCTAGTCGCTTAGGAAAGCATGTAGGTATTTTAGCAGATACAAAAGGACCTGAAATTAGAACGGGTGATTTTGAAAATGGTAGTATAAGTTATAAAAGAGGTCAACAAATTAAAATTTACCGTGAAGCGATGTTAGGCAATAAAACAGGTTTTCACATTCCTGTTGCAGAATTATATGATGATGTCTCAATTGGTAATTATTTATTAATTGATGATGGAAAAATGCGGCTCAATATAATTGAGAAGCGCGATGAGTATCTGCTGGTAGAAGTGATGAATTCGGGAACAATTAAAAATAAAAAAGGGGTTAATGTTCCAGGCGTTCATGTCTCAATGCCTTTTATTTCAAAAAAAGATAGTGAAGATTTAGCCTTTGCGGTAAAGATGAATGTCGATGTAATCGCATTATCTTTTGTGAGAGGACCAAATGATTTGATTTCTGTCAGAAGTATTTTAGATTTTTTAAATGGTGAAGATATTGAATTAATTGCTAAAATTGAATCGCAAGGAGCAATGGATGAGCTTGAAAAAATTTTAGATGTTTGTGATGGGATTATGGTCGCAAGAGGCGACTTAGGAGTTGAAGTTACAAATGAGGTTGTCCCGCTTTATCAAAAACAAATGATTACAAAAGCGATTGAAAAAGGAAGACCTGTTATAACTGCGACCCACATGTTAGAATCGATGATGGCTAACCCGAGGCCAACAAGAGCGGAAACAAGTGATGTTGCAAATGCTATTTTAGATGGTTCTGATGCGATTATGTTATCAGGTGAAACAGCAGTTGGCGAATATCCTGTTGAATCGGTTGAAACAATGGTTGCGATTGCCAAAGCGATTGAACCAGCAGTTGATTATGATGCAATTTTACAAAAGTCATTTCACAATTCACAACCAACAGTCAATGATGCGATTGGAGTGAGCGTCAGCCAAATCGCACTTACGCTTCCAAATGTAGCAGCAGTTATCGCTTTTACAGAAACTGGCGGGACACCAAAAAGATTGTGTAAATTTAGACCTTCTGTACCAATTGTTGCAATTACTAACCGTCCTAAAACTTGTACAAAATTATCATATTATTGGGGTGTGTTTTCAGTCTTTAGAAAAGACTATACTGATTTTTTGAGTTATGATAGAGTTGGAATGGAAGTGGCTAAGGAATTAGGCTATCAACCAGGCGATAAAATAATTATTACAAGTGGCTACGCACAACAACATGGATCAACAAATACAGTTAGGATAATTGAGGTTAAATAAGTAAAAGAAAAATCACTGGAAATTTCAAGTGATTTTTTTTCGCTATAGTTGTTAGAAACTAAATAAAATGATACAATACAAACAAGACGCTCCGATAGCTCAACTGGATAGAGCTGTACCGTCCTAAGGTAAGGGTTAAGGGTTCGAATCCTTTTCGGAGCGCCACTATTTTACAAGGAGAAAAAAAATGAAAGAACTAACAAAAAAGGCTATTAAAGAATTTCAAGAAAATTACCAACAAAACCCGGTTCAAAAAGTCTTAAGAAAGGCGCTCGTTAAAAACCCAATTAAAGATATCGCAACAGTCTTTGAAGCTCAACAAAACGTTAATTATAAGTTTTCAATTGACTTAGATACTTTGAGCCCAAATAATCAAAGATCAACAGGCAGATGCTGGCTTTTTGCGGGTCTTAACGTGCTTCGGGAACAGGCTGCTAAACGCTATAATTTGAAAAATGTTGAGTTTTCACAAAATTATCAAGCTTTTTGGGATAAATTTGAAAAGATTAATTTCTTTTTACAAGCAATGGATGATTTTTTAAGTTGTGATGATGATGATGATAGAACTTTAAAATATTTGCTGAGACAAGGAATTCAAGATGGCGGTCAGTGGGATATGTTTGTTAGTTTAGTCAATAAATATGGTGTTGTCCCTAAAGATGTAATGCCAGAAACACACAGTTCAAGTAACACTTATTTCTTAAATAGGTTAATCAATATCCGACTTCGAAAATATGCTAAAGAAGCACGAACTCTCTACGCTGAAAACAAAGAAAACCAAATCGCCACTTTAAAAGAAACCACTTTAAAAGAACTCTATGGCTTGTTATGTACAGCGCTTGGAATACCACCTAAAAACTTTAATTTTGAATATGTTGATAAGGATAAAAAATATCATTTACTTAAAGATCTCAATCCAATTAGTTTTTATCAAGATTTAAAGATTGATTTAGATGAATATGCATCTGTGATTCACGCTCCAACAAAGGATAAACCATTTATGAAGAACTATACAGTAGCCTATTTAGGAAATGTTGTTGGCGGGAAGTTAATCAATCATTTAAACTTACCGATGGAGCGGGTCGAAGAGCTTATTTTGGCCCAATTAAAAGCCGGGGAAGTTGTTTGGTTTGGTTGTGACGTTTCATTTTATAATGATCGTGAAACAGGGATTTGGGATGATCAAAGTTATGATTATGATTCGACATTTCAAATTGATTTTCAAATGAGTAAAGAAGATCGGCTTGATTATCTTCAAGGAGCTATGAATCATGCAATGGTTATAACTGGTGTGAATCTGATTGATGAAAAACCTACTAAGTGGAAAATCCAAAACTCGTGGGGCGAAGAAAAGGGAGAAAAAGGTTATTATTTAATGAGTCAAAGTTGGTTTTTAGAACATACTTATCAAGCAGTAGTTCATCAAAAGTATTTAACAAAAGAAGAACTAGCAGCTTATAATCAAAAACCAGTTGTTTTAAAACCTTGGGATCCGATCGGTTCACTAGCGAAATGAAACTAATTTTAATCCGCCACGGAGAACCAAGATATGATGAAGTAATCGCTAGAGGTTATCCAAATCAAGGTTATGATTTAGGAAAACTCACCGATTTAGGTGTTAAACAAGCGATTGCTGTTAGTAAAGATAAAAGATTAAAAGGAGCAACTTTAATTATTAGTTCACCCTATACAAGGGCGCTCCAAACAGCGGCAGTTATTTCCCGCTTATTAAATATTGAGTTAGTTGTGGAAAATGATCTTCACGAATGGATGCCAGATGTTGATTTTTCTGGCCAAGATGTTAGCGGAGCATATGAAGAGTTTATTAAGTATCGCGGTCTAAATATTCCTAATAAAACTGTCAATTGGGAAAACTATGATGATTTGCAAAAAAGAGTGAGAAATGCTTTGCTGCCATATGTAGATAAACATGAAAAGATAATTGTTGTTTGTCATGGGATTGTAATGACAACTTTAACTCATTTCGATGATGTCATCGAGCATTGCGGAGTTAGAGAAGTCGAGTTTTCAAAATAAAAAAGCGCCTTTTAAGCGCTTTGTGAAGTTATTTTTCGGGGAAGTAGATTTTTTCAAAATCAGTTTTTTTCAATAAATAATATGTGGGTAAACCAAAAATATAAGTGACAGTAAACTGACCGATAAAAACACCCAATGTACTATATAAAAAAGGGAGTTTAAGTGCTAAAAATAACATAAAGCCAATTATTGGAGCATTGATTAAACTTGGAAATAGTAAGGCGAGATAAGGCTTTTTACGGAAAATAAGCATCAAAATAATCGTTAAAATGCTTGCCAAAAGGCCAAAGCCTAAATCGTAAAGTACTATTGGTGAAAATAAATTTGCAATTAAAGTTCCCACAAGAATCCCAATGCTACTTTTGGGATCAAATAAGACTAAAACTAATAGTATTTCCGCAACTCGGAATTGAATGTCATCAAAGCTAATCATTTGAAAAATTAAGACAAGCACAACATAAATACTTGCAATAGTGGCTTGTCTAACTAAATCTAAAATGCTAAATTTTTTCACTTAAAACACCTCGTAGTTTTGATTTCGCAGGTTAGACTAGAACTGCGGGATCTGACCACTTTTCATTTTAGCATCTTAGTTATTTTTTGGCAAGTAAAGGAGTAAAAATGGCAATTAAATTTGAAGTTAAACATACTTGTAGTCAATCTGGTGCTCGTTATGGAATTTTACAGATTGGCGAACAGCAGTTTGAAACCCCAATGTTTATGCCAGTCGGGACAAATGCTACAGTTAAAACTTTATCTGTTGAAGAACTAAAACAAGTCTCAGATGGACTTATTTTAGCCAATACATATCATTTATGGCTAGAACCAGGCCCGGAAGTTATAGAGCTTCACGGTGGGGTGAAAAACTTTATGAACTGGGATGGTGCGCTTTTGACAGATAGTGGCGGTTTTCAAGTTTTTAGTTTGAGCAGTTTGCGCAAAATTACTGAACAAGGAGTTCATTTCACTAATCCTATTAATGGTGATAAACTATTTTTATCGCCAGAAAAAGCCATTGAAATTCAAAATATTTTAGGCGCAGACATCATGATGTCTTTTGATGAATGTCCGCCGATTGACTTACCAAAAACACAATTAAAAGAGTCGATTGAAAGAACACTAAGATGGGCTAAAAGAGGGAAAAACAGTCATCAAACTGAGCAAGCATTATTTGGCATTGTGCAAGGAGGTCTTGATTTAGAACTTCGTGAGTATAGTGCTTTAAAAACGATTGAGATTGGCTTTCCTGGTTATGCGATTGGGGGACTTTCTGTCGGCGAGACAAAACAGGAGATGTATGAGGTTGTAAAATTTTTAAAACCAATTTTGCCTCAAGATAAACCACGCTATCTAATGGGGGTGGGAACTCCAGATGATATTATTAATTCGGTAATTCATGGGATTGATATGTTTGATTGTGTTTTACCGACAAGAAATGCAAGACATGGACAAGCAATGACCACAAGTGGTAAAATCCAAATTAGAAATAAAATTTATCAAACCGATTTAAGTCCACTTGATCCAGGTTTGGATACGCATGTAAATAATTATTCAAAAAGCTATCTTCGTCACTTATTTCGCCAAAAAGAGATTTTGGGGATGAGGTTATTATCATATCAAAATTTAGCATTTCTAAAGGATTTTATGGCAAAAATTCGCCAAGCGATTTTGGAAAATCGCTTGTTAGATTTTAAAAAAGAATTTTATCAAAAATATTACTTTAAGAAATAAACTTAAAAAGCAGAAAACAACTTTATTTTATAAAGTTTATAGTGTATACTTAATATAGTAGTTTTTTTTAAAACTTTGAGGAGGAATCGCAAATGGTATTTGGAGAAAATGACCAATTCAATCAAAAACCAGTAATTAAAGTTATCGGAGTTGGCGGTGGTGGTGGGAATGCGGTAAACCGGATGATTGAAAATGATGTCAAAGGAGTCGAGTTTGTTGCTGTAAACACCGATGCTCAAGTCTTAAGAATTTCCAAGGCACAGACAAGACTTCAAATTGGAAAACACTTAACAAGAGGCTTAGGAGCAGGTGCAAAACCTGATATCGGTAAAAAAGCGGCGTTAGAATCAGAAGATGAGATTAGAGCGCTTTTATCTGATGCAGATATGGTATTTATTACAGCAGGAATGGGAGGCGGAACAGGAACTGGAGCAGCGCCTATAATCGCGAGAATAGCGCGTGAAATGGGATGCTTAACTTTAGGAATTGTTACAAAACCGTTCGCTTTTGAAGGTCCTGCCCGAACCCAAGTTGCAATTCAAGGTCTCGCTGAATTAAAAGAGTTTGTTGATACTTTAATTGTTATTCCAAATGAAAGATTGCTTTCAATTATTGACCCTAATACACCGATGCTTGATGCTTTTAGAGAAGCAGACAATGTTTTAAGACAAGGTGTTCAAGGAATTGCTGAAATAATTGCTGCCCCAGGTCTAATCAATGTTGATTTTGCTGATGTGCGGACAGTTATTGAAAATAAAGGTACAGCTTTAATGGGAATTGGAATTGCCGAAGGTGAAAATAGAGCGGTTGAAGCAGCGCGAAAGGCAATTCATTCAAAATTGCTTGAAGTTTCTATCGATGGCGCAACTGACGCAATCGTTAATATTACAGCATCAACTAATGTGACTCTTTTTGAACAATCACAGGCTTTGGATGAAATTAGAAATGCTAGCGATCATAGCTTAAATGTCATCTATGGAACAACGATAAATGTTGATGTTGGCGATGAGATGATTGTAACAGTTATTGCGACAGGTTATGAGTTAAAAGCGAAGGATGCTATCGAGGATTTTGCAAGTCAAATTTTCCGTAAAACAACCGATGAGCAAGTTAAATTAACTCCAACTGGGTTTCAACCAGCTAGTTATGAAGAAGTTCAACCTGAGACGAAAAAACCACGCAAGTTACCACCGTGGTTACAAAAGAAAAAATAGGCTGGAAATAGCCTTTTTTCATTTTGGAGCTAGACCAATTAAATAATGAGGGATAATAATGTTATATGTTGGGATTATAGGCTTACCTAATGTCGGTAAATCAACGCTATTTAATGCGCTTACTAACAATAATGTTTTAAGCGCCAACTATATGTTTACAACACTCGAACCAAATAGAGGAGTTGTCATAATCAATGATCCGCGTCTTACCGCATTAGCTGAAATAAATAAATCAAAACGAGTTGTGCCTACAAGTATTGAATTTGTCGATATTCCAGGTCTTGTTGAAGGAGCAAGCAAAGGAGAAGGTTTAGGCAACCAGTTTTTAGATAGTATAAGAAATGTTGATGCAATCTGTCATGTTGTAAGATGCTTTGAAGATCCTAATATTTCCCATCCTTATGACCTAATTAATCCATTAAGAGATTTAGAAACTATTGAATTGGAGTTAAATTATGCTGATTTGGAGTCAATTGAAAGGCGTATTAGTCGTTTAGAAAAAAAGGTAACAGTTGGAGCAAGTAGTGAAGAAAGACTTGAATATCAAACAATTAAAAAACTCAAAGAAAATTTAGAAGACGAGATTCCGATTAGAAATATAATACTTACTGAAGATGAGGTAAGAATAATTAAAAGCTATAATTTTTTAAGTCAAAAACCAGTTTTATATCTTGCCAATGTTGATGAAGCTGATCTCGCTAATTTAACGACCAATAAAAACTATCAAAAACTACTTGAATATGGCTTGAAAAATGAGTTAAAAGTTATTGCAATTTCAGCAAAACTCGAGTCTGATTTACAGACATTCAGTGCAGAGGAAAAGCAGTTATTCCTTGAAGAAATCGGTATAACACAATCCTCTTTAGATGAATTAATCAGTGCTTCATATGAATTATTAGGCTTGGAAACCTTCTTTTCTATTGTTTCAGATGAAACAAGGGCATGGACCTTTAAAAAAGGGATGACAGCTAGAGAGTGTGCAGGTTTAATTCACAGTGATTTTATGCGAGGGTTTATTCGTGCTGAAACAGTTAAATTTACAGATTTAGTCTTATGCGGTTCTTATCAAAAATGTAAGGAGGCAGGCAAAGTACGACTAGAAGGGAAAGATTATTTAGTCCAAGATGGTGATATTTTGCTATTTAGGTTTAATGTCTAATTTAAAGTTAAATGTTGAAAAATTAAAACAAGAAATAAAAGATTATCCAGTAACTGTTGTCTGTGCTTCAAAATATTTAACAGTTGAACAGATGAGAAAGCTCTACGACTTGGGAATTCATCATTTTGGGGAAAATCGAGCAGATGAGCTGTTAAAGAAACAACAACAATTAACTGATTTAGCTATAAAATGGCATTTTATTGGTTCTTTACAGTCAAATAAAGTAAAATCAATTATCAATAGAATCGATTATCTACATTCTCTTGATCGGCTTAAATTAGTTAAAACTATTGAAAAATATCGAATCGAACCACTTTCATGTTTTGTTCAGCTAAATTTTACAAAAGAAATAACTAAATCTGGTTTAGATGAACGATATTTAGAAGATTTTTTAAAAAAAGTGAAAAACTATGATAAAATTAACTTAATCGGATTAATGGCGATGGGTAAGTTAGGCAATCACCAAGAGACCGACTACATTTTTAAACGAGTTAAATTGCTAGCGAAATACTATGATTTAAAAGAGCTTTCCATCGGAATGAGCGACGATTATTTAATCGCTTTAGAAAATGGCGCAACATTTATTAGAATCGGAAGAGTTTTTGTTAAGTAAAGGAGGACATCTGTTTTGTTTAGAAAAAGAAAAAAAGAAGCCCAAGCTGAGCTTCCGCGCTATCAAGATTTTAGTGTGCAAACAGCATTTGATCGGATTATATTTGAAGATTTAGTAACTGATGAAGATGCTTATATAGTTGAATTAGCTCGCGAGCTTTTAGATGGCAGTCCGCTTGTTATTAATTTCGAACAACTCGGTGTTGATGAAGCTAATAAAGTTGTCGCATTTTTATCAGGAGTTATTTATGCTTGTGATGGGCAAGTTGAAAAAATTAACTCAAGAGTATTTTTATTTGCTCGCAATCAAGAGTTTAAAGACGGCACGTTAAAAAAGTTTGTTGAGGAGTATCAAGAGTAGAGTCATTATTATATACAATATAGTGAGTTTATGCTATAATAATCAAGTAAAGAAACTAAATAATTGCGATGATTTGGACACGTTAAGTGGATTAACTTTATTAACAGCGAGTTAGGGATGGTGTAAGCCTAATATAAAGCCTCATTTAATATCACCAAGGAGTAATATTAAATAATAATTGAGTGCCGTATTTATACGGAACTAAGGTGGTACCGCGAACAATTCGCCCTTAGATTTTTGTCTAAGGGTTTTATTTTAGAGAGGAAGAGATATATGGACTATAAAGACACGTTACTGCTCCCGAAAACTAATTTTCCAATGCGGGGCAATCTCGGCAAAAGAGAGGAAGAATTTAAAAAACGTTGGGAAGAAATTAAACTTTATGAAAAATCATTAAAACTCAATCAAAACAATCCTTCGTTTGTTTTGCATGATGGTCCGCCTTATGCAAATGGCCCAATTCATATCGGTCATGCTTTAAACAAGTTGATTAAGGATTTTATTGTGCGCTATAAAACTTTACAAGGCTTTTATTCCCCTTATATTCCGGGTTGGGATACTCATGGTCTGCCAATCGAGTCAGCTTTGCAGAAAAAGGGAATTAGCCACAAAAACATGAGTATAATTGAGTTTCGTAAACAATGTGAAATCTATGCGCTTGAGCAAGTCGAAATTCAAAAAGAACAATTCAAAAGATTAGGAATTTTAGGTGAGTGGGATAACCCTTATATTACTTTAAAGCCTCAGTATGAAGCAGACCAATTACGGGTTTTCGCGACAATGGTTGACAAAGGTTTAATTTATAAAGGTTTGAGACCTGTTTATTGGTCGCCATCAAGTGAATCTGCTTTAGCAGAAGCAGAAATTATTTATCAAGATGTTAAATCACCTTCAGTTTATGCTGCTTTTGAAGTTGTTAGCGGAAAATTTGCTGGAGAAAAACTAATTATTTGGACTACAACCCCGTGGACACTTCCAGCTAACCTTGCAATTAGTGTCCATCCAAACTTGGAATATGTTTCTGTAAAAACCGCTGAAGCAACGTATATTGTCGCGAAATCACTTTATAAGCAAGTAATGGAGCGATTAAACATTAAAGATTATCGCGTTGTAGCAGTTTATTCTGGAGAGGAGTTAGAAAACACTTTATATAATCATCCGCTTAACGATAAAACACTGCCAGTAATTTTAGGTGAACATGTCAGTGCTGATGATGGAACAGGTTTAGTCCATACCGCTCCTGGTCATGGTGAAGATGACTTTATTGTCGGAAAAAGATATAATCTTGATGTTTTAGTTCCAATCGATGAAAAAGGTTATTTTACTGCTGAAGCAGGAAAATATGAAGGTTTGTTTTATCAAAAAGCCAACACTGTTATTGTTGAAGATTTAAAAGCTTTGGATGCCCTTTTAGATCTTTCATTTATTGAACATAGTTATCCGCATGACTGGCGAACAAGAAAACCAATTATCTTTCGAGCTACTCCACAATGGTTTGCTTCAATAGAACCAATTAGAACTCAACTTTTAGCTGAAATAGAAAAAACAGAGTGGGTTCAAAGTTGGGGAAAACTTAGAATTCATAATATGATTGTTGATCGCGGTGATTGGTGTATCAGTAGACAGCGTTTTTGGGGAGTGCCAATTCCTGTCTTTTATGCTGAGAATGATGAAGCGATTATCGATGGCGATTTAATTCGTCATGTGGCGGATATCTTTGCAGAAAAGGGGTCCAATTCATGGTTTGAGCTTGATAGTAAAGAGCTTTTGCCAAAAGGCTATACCCATCCAGGGAGCCCTAATGGTATCTTTAGAAAAGAAACAGATATTATGGATGTCTGGTTTGATTCTGGTACAAGCCACTCAATTTTAAAACACTACAACATCAATTATCCAGCTGATATTTACTCAGAAGGCTCAGACCAATATCGAGGTTGGTTTAACTCGAGTTTGACAACTGGTGTTGCTGCTACCGGCAAAGCCCCTTATAAAATAGTTAATTCTCATGGTTTTGTTTTAGATGAAAAAAACCGAGCGATGAGTAAATCAATGGGTAACGCAATCGATCCGCAACAATTAGTACGTCAAAGCGGAGCGGATATCCTAAGGTTATGGGTCTCCAGTGTTGACTATTCAAGTGATGTGAAAATAGGTCCTGAAACAATTAGACTTGCTACTGAGACTTACCGTAAAATTAGAAATACATTTAGATATATGCTAGCAAATCTCTTTGATTTTGATCCCCAGACAAATCTAATCGATTATACTGATTTAAATAAAATGGATCAAGTGATGCTAATTAAACTTGAGCAGTTAAAAGAAGAGGCCTTTAAACACTATGACCACTATAGATTTGATTTAGTTAATCGCTTGATAACAAATTATGTGATCAATGACTTATCAGCATATTATCTGGATTATTCAAAAGATATTTTATATGTCGAAGGAAAAAACAGTTTTAAGCGTCGAAGCGCCCAAAGTGTTATTTATTATCATTTGTTAGAGCTTTTACTCTTACTAAATCCAATTATTCCTTTTACGACAAGTGAAGCTTATTGGGAACTACCATTTTTGCGTGAAGAAGATATCTTTTTAGAGCGTTTTAGCAAGCCGAAAGAAAATTTAGATAATAATCTTTTAAATTATTTTAAAGATTTTACAACTTTAAGAAATGCAGTTTTAATCGAACTTGAAAAACTTCGCAAAGAAAGTGTTATCGGCAAATCTTTAGAAGCAGACCTTGTAATAAAAGCGCCTCAAAAGATCAAAGATGCGATTGATAAACTAGAAGTCAATTTAAGACAAGTATTGATGGTCGCTCACGCTAAAGTTGAAGTAGACGAAACCCTAAGTGTCAGTGCAACATTGGCAAAAGGCTTTAAATGTGAAAGATGCTGGAATATCGTTGATGAGGTCGATGAAAATAATCTCTGCAAACGGTGCCAGGAAGTATTAAAGGGAATGTAAATGAACATTTTAATAATTAATGATGATGGAATTAAAGCGCAAGGTCTAGAAATTTTGGTCGACCAAATGCGCAGTTTAGGCAATATTTATATTTTTGCTCCTGAGCATCATCAAAGTGGCAAATCGCAATCACTAACAATTAGGAAAGCCTTGAAAGTTAAAAATTATCGCAATCTTTATGGCAGTAAACAGGCTTACTCTGCAGCTGGAACACCTGCTGATTGTGTCCGTTTGGCGCTTCATATATTTAGAGATATCAAATTTGATTTTATGGTCTCTGGTATTAATAGAGGAGCCAATCTCGGTGCTGATGTGCTTCATTCAGGTACAGTTGGAGCAGCTAGCGCTGCAGCCAGCTTAGGAGTTCCTGCTGTTGCGGTCTCAAGTAATTATTTAAATTTTTCAATGGCAAAGAAGTATACGACAAAAATTATTAAACACTTGTTTGAAAGAAACATAATCTCAAATGAATATGTTATTAATATTAATTTTCCTCACCATAAATTTATTGAACCACAAGGAATTAGTTTTACTACTCAAGGTTTACATAAACATAAACCAGTCTTTAAACAGGTAGGCAGAAACAAATACTATGCTCTTTATGAACTTTATGATTTAAAAGAAACAGAGGATAGCGATGTTTATTGTTATCAAAATGGGATAATTTCCTTAACGCCTATTTTTGAAGACCGCTCTAAAAAGTCTTTTTTAAGCGAACTTGAAGATAAAACACAATTGAATGAAATTGTTTTTTATGATAAAATCAAATAAATAGGGGAAAAGATATGAATAATTTTATTTTGCACTTTTTTAAAGCTAAAACACGCCAATTTGATTATGAAAAACTGCTTTCCTTTTTTGATGAGATTCCAGAGACTGAAGTTGAAGAAGCAACGGAAGATTCTACTGAATTGAGAATTTTATATCGCAATCCTGTTTTGAAAAGCGAAGCTAACTTTGTGATTTCTCGAAAATCGACAGTTCGAGAAATTCATAAATTAGATCCGCAATACTTAGATGTAAATTTTCGCTTAGAAGTTCCGCTTAGAACACCGAACTTCAACGCAAAGTTTATTTTTAAAATTGCCCGAGATTTAGCAGAAGAATTTGAATTTGCAGTTTTTAACTCACTATTTGAAGACGTGCTTAATTTCCGCATGGAAGTTGTTGAGCGCGTTTTTGAATTGACTAAGGAACATTATAAAGAAAAGCATGGCTACAAATTTGAAAATGTCTATTTTTATCCCGAAGAAGAATTAAATGATTGCTTAAAATATGTCAATGAACAATATGATCTTCAACGCTACTATAAGGAACAAAACGTTTATGTTCCTAATTATTATATTGTAGTCGATGAAAGCAAGAAAGTTTATTTCGCAATTGAATGGGAAGAAAACAAAAGAACGGTTTTCCCGCCCCATATTAAATATATTTATTATCATACAGGATTTCAAACAGTTATCCTCCCCTACGATGAGGTGATGGCAAAGATAGAAAAATTTACGACAAATGTCCCAGGATTTATCCAAAATACAAAAGTTATAGCGAAAAAGCAACATAACAGAGTTAGCAAAGCAATTAGGAGGACTAAATTTAGTCAAGTTGAAAAGACCTTAATCAGAATTGATTTAAGTCAAATTATAGATTTTTGAAAAGGGGGATTTAATAATGAATTTAAATAGATTAATTGATCACACAAAACTCGGTCCCAAAGTGAGCAAACAACAAATAGATCAACTCATAGAAGAGGCAAAGAAACATAATTTTAAAAGTATTTGTGTTGATCCAATATATGTTTCGTATGCCAAAAAGGCATTAAAAGGTAGCACAGTATTAGTTTGCACAGTTGTCGGATTTCCCGCAGGAACTCATTTGAAAAGTGTTAAAGTGTTTGAGACAGAACAAGCAATTAAAGATGGTGCTGATGAAATAGATATGGTCATCAATCAAAATGCTTTAATCAATGGCGATCAAGATTTAGTTTACGAAGAGATTAAAGCGGTTAAAGAGGCTTGCGGCAATCGGGTTTTAAAAGTTATTATTGAAACCGCTAATTTAACCGATGACCAAAAAGAAATAGCCTGTAACTTAGCAGTAAAGGCGAAAGCTGATTATGTTAAAACTTCAACAGGTTTTTCTGGCGGCGGAGCAACGATTGAAGACGTTAAATTAATGCGTCAGACTGTTGGTTCAAAGCTTGGAGTTAAAGCAAGTGGTGGAATTGGCACTTATGAAAAAGCTAAAGAAATGATTGATGCTGGAGCAACAAGAATTGGGGCTTCTAAAGGCGTCGCAATAGTCCAAAAAACAGAGGAGAAGAAAAATGATACCGACACCACATATTAGTTTGACTGACAAATCACTAATTGCGAAAACAGTTTTAATGCCAGGCGATCCACTTCGTGCTAAACATATTGCAGAGACTTACCTTACTGATCTTGTAAAATTTAATGATACGAGAAACATGTTTGGTTATACTGGATTTTATAAGGGAAAAAAAGTCTCCGTGATGGGAAGCGGAATGGGGATGCCCTCGATTGGAATTTATTCGTATGAACTTTTTAAATTTTATGATGTTGAAAAAATTATTCGTGTTGGTTCATCTGGTGCCTATACAGACAAATTAGATCTTTATGATGTGGTTTTGGCTGTTGATGCTTACAGTGAATCAACTTTTGCTGAAGTTTTAGGTTTAGGCAAGACCAAGCGACTTAAAGCTGATGAAAAGCTTAATCAAGAACTTGAGAAGGCGGCTTTAAAACTTGGCGTTCCGCTTCACAAAGGAACGATTCATTCAAGCGATGTGTTTTATCATCCGCAAGGCTCTGTTCATGAAAAAATGTATCAAGAACATGGTTGTCTCTGCGTTGAGATGGAAGCTTTTGCTTTATTTGCTAATGCTCAAGTTTTAAATAAACAAGCTGCCTGCATTTTAACTATTTCAGATTCACTTGTGACCCATGAAGTTACATCTGCAAAAGAAAGACAAAAATCATTTACAAAAATGATGGAAGTAGCTTTAGAGGTCATCTGATGATAATTCATAATACTAATAAGTTTAAAACAATTCGTGTTTCAATTTATTTTAAAGAAGAAATTAAAAAGGAAAACATTGGGCTTCGAGCAATTTTGCCAAATTTAATGATTAGTTCAACACCAACTTATAAAACAAGAAAAGCATTAACTTTGGCCCTTGAAAATTTATATGGAGCAACAATAGACGCTAAAACAACTAAGCAAGGAAAACTCTCAGTTATGGAGTTTTCTTTAGAGTTTATTAACCCCGCGTTTACTACCCTTGCGACATTTAATGAGGCTTTGACACTTTTACATGAAATTATTTATGGTCATCCTAACTTACCTAAAAAAGAGTTTGAAATTGAAAAACGGCTTTTAATTGAAAAGATTAAAGCTTATGAAAACGATAAAACAACTTTTGCCCTTGGTAGGATGTTTGAAGAGATGTTTAAAGAGGAGCGTTATGGCTTGAGAGTTAATGGCAAGATTGAAGATGTTGAACCGCTAACTTACCAAAATGTTAACAGTTATTATAAAAAATCAATTGCTAGTAATGATTGTGACGTTTTATTATCTGGCGATCTCAGTCCAGAAATTATTAAGCTCGTTGAAAATCATTTTAAAGGGCGCAGCAACAAACAATTAAATTCAATAGATTTTGAGACAAAGCTTGTAGAAACAGTTAAAAATATTTCTGAATACGATAAAATTAGCCAAACAAAATTAAATATTGGTTATCGTTTTCCTGTTTTATTTAGTGATCAAGATTATTACACAGCAGTCCTTTTTAATACTACTTTAGGTGGGGCAGTTCATTCGCGTTTATTTACTAATGTCCGGGAAAAACATTCGCTTTGTTACTATATTGCATCGAGATACGATGCTAATAAAGGAATTAGTTATATTTATTCTGGTGTTGACAAAGACAGGGTGGATTTGGCTCTAAAAGTAATCAATGAACAAATTGCTGATTTAAAAGAAAATATTGTGACTGAAGAAGAACTAAACTTATCTAAAAAAAGTATTATTAACCGTTTAAAAGAGCTTGAAGACAATCAGCGATTTGCAGTTAATAATCTATATCAACAGGTGTTAAGTGATGAAATAATCTCTTTAGAAGAGCGGATTTTACTAATTAATCAAGTTAAACCTGAAGAGGTGTTAAAGGTTGCAAAAAAACTTGAAGAAGATACAGTCTATTTACTTTGGCCGGAGGAAAAACAATGAAACATACCTATTATAAAAAATTTAATGAACACCTCTATTACCAAAAATTAGATAATGGTTTAGATGTTTATTTAGTCCCTAAACCAGAGTATCATAAAGTGTTTGCGACTTTTACAACTAACTATGGCGCGATCGATTTATCATTTATTCCTCACGGCAGTGAGAGAAAGGTTACACAACCAGCGGGGATTGCTCATTTTTTAGAACATAAAATGTTTGCGATGCCAGATAAGACTGATGCTTTTGAAACACTCAGTAATTTTGGTGTTAGCGCCAACGCATTTACCAGTATGGATAAAACAAGTTATTTATTTAGTGGGACAGAAAACATTAAAGAGGCAGTAAACTATTTACTTGATTATGTTCAAACACCTTATTTTACTAAAAGTAGTGTTATTAAAGAACAAGGCATTATTGCGGAAGAACTTTTAATGTATTTAGATAATCCTCCACGAAGGATTAGAAGTGGACTACTGAGAAACCTCTACAAAAAACATCCAATTAGAATTGAAGGAATTGGTACGATGGATTCGATTTATAAAATTACACCTCACCGACTCTATCAAGCCTACAATAGCTTTTATCATCCTTCAAATATGAATTTTATTTTAACGGGAAACTTTGATCAAGAAGAGATGTTTGAATTAATCAAAGCTAATCAAGCGAGCAAAAATTACGAAATTCAAAAACCAGTTGAAAAAATCTTCCCCAAAGAACAGCTTAAAGTGGCTAATTCCGAAGAGACAATCGAAATGTCAATTGGAATGCCTTATGTTGGCGTTGGAGTTAAATTACCGCCCAAAGGAGATTTAAAAGAACAATATCGAACTTCGCTTGTTTTACAAATTTTGCTTGATTTATATTTATCAAACAGCAGTGATGATATTCAAAAACTACTTAAAGCAGGAATTATTAATCAAAGCTTTTCTTATTATCCGCTTGTTGTACCTAACATTAAAGCGATAATCATCTCTTCAATGACGGCTAATCCAGAAGCATTTAAAACTGAAATCAGTAAACTTCTTGTCAATCTTAAACGTCGAAAAATAAGTGAAACTGAATTTGAAATTTATAAAAAAAGCTATTATGGCAGTTTTATTAGAAGTTTAAATTCATTAGAAAATATTAGTTTTGGACTCATCAACACAATCCCTTATGGAATAAACCTTTTTGAGATTCCAGAATTAATTCAAACAATTGAAATAGCTGATTTAGTCGAACAAGCAAAAGAGATTAAAAGAGACCGAATAGCGACTTTTACGATTATGCCAAAAAAAGTCTAAAACAGTTAAATTTTAGAAAAAATAAAATAAATAAACAATCAAGAAAAAGAACTATGACTAAAATAGTTCTTTTTTTATATAAAATCTTGCAAAAGGCCTCAAAACGGCTTTGTTCGGCGATTTTGAATATCTGGGAGAACAAGTTATAATGGCTTTAAAAAGGAGGAACTATGTTAAATCAAGTGCTATTAATTGGCAGGTTAACTGCAGATCCACTAGTTAGAGAATTAGAGAGCGGAAAAAAAGTTTGTGATATCAATTTAGCTGTTCAAAGATCATTTAAAAACCAAGATGGCTTATATGAAACAGACTTTATTCCAATTACATTGTGGCAAGGTTTGGCTGAAACATTGAGTCAGTTTTGTCAAAAGGGTACTTTAATCGCTGTTAGGGGTAGAGTCCAAGTAAGAACTTCATTTATTCACGATAAATCAATCCCCACCTTAGAGATTATCGGAGAGCGAATCACTTATCTCTCAGCAGGCAAAAAAGAGCTAGAGACAGAATAAAAATGAAATTGAGTTTAAAGAACAATTAGTTAGCGAATTAAACTAAGACAACTTACACCTTTATTGTGAGTTGGATTAGTTTTTTTCTTTTAATTAACAACGATTTTCTTAGCAATTAAAACGAGAATTAAACAAAAATTGGTAATTAAAAGCAAATTGAAACTTTAAAACTACTGAAAAGCGAAAAGATTAAACCATAATTTTAGATAATTGGTTTGCTTGTTGTGAATAAAAATAAAAGTTGTTATAATAATTGTTAGGTGATGTTATGAAAATCAATTTTACAGAAGAAGTTTTAAAGCGAAAAGCTGAAATTATTGAAAAGACAGTCGAACTATTAAAAATTAATTCTGAAATGACTGGTTTTGATCTTGAAAGTAAAGCTCCTTTTGGGCCAGGAATCAATGAAGCATTGCAGTTAATGCTCAATTTAGGGGCTCAAGATGGTTTTGCGACGCTCAATGCTGATGGTTATGCAGGTCATATTGAATATGGGAATCAAGACGAGTATATCGGAATGATTGGTCATTTAGATGTTGTTCCTGCAGGATCAAACTGGGATTATCCGCCTTATGAAGCTAAAATAGTTGATGGAAAAATCTATGCAAGAGGCGCGATGGATGATAAAGGGCCAACAATGGCGGCCTATTTTGCGATGAAAATTATTAAAGAGCTCGATTTGCCGCTTTCTAAAAGAATAAAGTTGATTTTAGGAACTGATGAAGAAACCGCTTGGCGCTGTGTTGATTATTATTTTAAAAAATTTCCTGAACAACCAGTTTTTGGTTTTATTCCTGATGCTGGCTTTCCTTTGACTTATGCAGAAAAAGGAATTTTAAATGTCAAAGTTAATGTTCAAGTTGAAAAAAACAATATTTTAGATTTTAAAGCAGGTCTTAGAGCTAATATGGTTCCTGATCAAGCAACTGTAACATTAGCAGATTTAAAATTAAAAGATAAGTTTTTAAGGTATTTAAGTCAAAATAAGTATCAAGGATTTGCTGAGATAAAAGATGAACAACTTAGTTTGACAATCTCTGGTCAAAGCGCTCATGGCTCAAAACCTGAAAAAGGTGTTAATGCAGCTTATCTTCTAATTAACTTTTTAATTGAAAATGAAACTACTAATGAATTTACTGATCTTGTTAACACTTATTTAATTGCTGGTTTAGATGGCAAGAAAATGGGTGTGGACCATTATGATAATGAAACAGGTTCGGTAACAGTTAATGCTGGTGTTTTTAATTTAGTTGATGATGTCTATGAGATAGTTTTAAATATTCGATATCCAAATGGAGTTGATCCGGAAGATTTTATTAAACGATTGACTCAGGCGTTTAATTCTTTAGATGCCGATGTTGAAGTCTTGTCCCATCAAAAAAGACTTTATATTAACCCTGACAATGAAAACATTCAAACAATTTTAAATGTTTATAAAAAACATACTGGAGACCAAGATGCAAAACCTCTTACAACAGGTGGAGGAACATTTGCAAGAGCGATGGAAAACAGTGTTGCGTTTGGTCCGGGTTTCCCCGGAAAACCATCCTATATTCACCAACCAAATGAATATCTTGAAATTGAAGATCTTTTAAAAATGACAATGATTTATGCAGAAAGTTTGTATGAGTTAGCGAAATGAAAACATATTTAGATTTATGTAGGTTTGTCCTAGAAAAGGGAAAATTTAAGAAAAACCGGACGAATGTTGGCACAAAAAGTGTTTTTGGTTACCAAATGCGTTTTGATTTAAGTGAAGGATTTCCGCTTTTAACGACTAAAAGGGTTTATTTAAAGGCGGTTATTCATGAACTTTTATGGTTTATTAAAGGCGATACAAATATTAAATATTTAGTTGATAATGATGTTAGAATTTGGAATGAATGGCCTTATGAAACTTTTAAGAAAGCAAGTATTTATAATGGAGAGACTTTAGCTGAATTTATTGAAAAAATTAAAGCTGATCATCAATTTGCTGAGCAACATGGCAACTTGGGACCAGTTTATGGCAAACAATGGCGTGATTTTTTTGGTTATGATCAGTTTCTTACGGTAATTGAGGAAATTAAAACAAATCCAACTTCGAGACGTTTAATTGTCAATGCCTGGAATCCAAAAGAGCTTGACCAAATGGCATTACCACCCTGTCATATGATGTTTCAGTTTTACGTAAACGATAATAAACTGTCATTACAGTTATATCAAAGAAGTGCTGATATCTTCTTAGGTGTTCCGTTTAATATTGCTAGCTATTCATTATTATTGTTGATGGTTGCGCAAGTGACAGGACTTCAACCCGGTGAGTTTGTTCATACATTAGGCGATGCCCATATTTATACGAATCACTTTGAACAAATTCAACTTCAACTCTCAAGAGAACCGCGAAAACTCCCTAAAATGGTTATTAATCCTGAAATAAAAAATATTTTAGATTTTACCTATGATGACTTTAAATTAGTCGATTATAATCCCCATAAAAGAATTAAAGGAGTTGTTGCTGTATGATAAATTTAATTTGGGCAATGGACCAAAATTGGTTAATTGGCAAAGACAACCAACTTCCTTGGCGTTATCCTGAAGACTTAGCGTATTTTAAAGAAAAAACGCACAATAAAACTGTGCTGATGGGAAACAACACCTATCTTTCTTTAAAAAATCATTACTACAAAACAAGACCTCTACCCTTTAAAAAGATTTATGTCGCTTCAAGAAGTGCTGATAAGCACTACAGTGATGCCGAAGTGATTAACAATGTAGCGCAGTTTTTAGACTCCTTTGAGGGTGAGTTATGGGTTTTAGGTGGTGCAACTATATTTTCTTTAGCTCTCCCCTTTGCAGATCGACTTTATATTACTTGGATTTTAAAAACCTATCAAGGAGATAGTTATCTTAAACGGTTTGATTTAGAAAAAGATTTCAAATTATTAAGCGAGAGACAAGGAATAAATAAAGCTTTAAAATTTTCAGTTTATGGAAGTGTTAAAAAATGATTATTTTTCTTTTCTTCACAATTTGGATTTTAGTATTTAATCTTCTTACCTTTTTAACTGGACTAACCTTTTGGTATATTCCGCTATGGTTATTAAGTGGTTTTTTAAGCGGTTATTTATTTGTTGTGGCTAGTTTTATTTTGTTGTATCCATATGCAGTATTAACGAAGCCAACAAATCGTTTCAAACATTATTATGTAAGAAGTTTATCAGATTTTCTCCGCATTTTCGCATTAAGAGTCCATATTGATCAAGTAATTGGAAAAGAAAATATTCCAAACGATACCAATTTTGTTGTTTATGCAAACCACAAAAGCGGTACTGATGCTTTTGTTGTTGAATCTGCGATCAGACAGCCGATGGCCTATGCAGCTAAGGATAGTTTATTTAAAATTCCGATAGTCAGAGGCTGGATGAAGTCAATCGGAGCTTTAAGTATTGATAGAGAAAAAGACCGCAGAGCTTTAAGAGAGATAATTCGCGGGATTAACATTATTAAAGGAGGCCTATCGATGGTTGTCTTTCCAGAGGGAACAAGGCAGGATCCAGAGACTTCTTTAATGTCAGACACAAAAGCAGGTTCTTATAAACTGGCTACCAAAGCAGAAGTTCCGATATTGCCGGTCGCAATTATTGGAACTCGCAACTTTCAAAAATATGGCATAAGAAGAAGAACCGTTACAAAAGTAATCATTGGAAAACCACTTCGATTTGCAGATTATCAAAATCTTACAACTAAAGAAATTTCTGACAATGTTCACAATACTATTAACAATATGATTAAGCAGCATGATGATTTAAGAAAAAACTCATAATTACAAATTAAAACACTTCAAGAACCTTAAGCAAAATAAAAAAAGCCAAATAAATGGCTAAAAGTAATAGTTAAGGAAAGTCACTCTAGAAGTGTTTTTTTTTGGTGGTCAAGTTAAATTTTAACAGTTTAAGGTCTGTGCCATCATAAGCGAACTGATGAAGCGAACAATTATCAATAAAGGTTCGGTAAGTATAGTTTTTAGGTTCAGCTAAAATTAAAAATGATTTTATAACATGTGAATGACAAAATAATACAATATTTTTACCGGGATGTTTTTCATAAAGTTTTAGGAGTCCCGTTTCAATTCTTCCCAGCAACATCTGATCATCTTCGAAGCCGGGGTAAGTGAATCCTTCTTTTAAAACTTCTTTCAAAACGGGATGGGCTATTTTTGCTTCAAAAGGACCAAAATTCCGTTCCATGAAATGATAATCAATAATTATTGGCAGTTTGTCATTTAAATATGATAAGGCAACCTCACCTGTTTTAACAGCCCTCACTAAAGGACTTGAATAGGCATAATCAAAACTATATTGCCCTTCTTTTAAGAAAATTCCAATTTCATGCGATTGTTTAATTCCTAATTCATTTAAGGGATTATCAGTCCAACCTTGAATAAGTTTTTCATAATTAGCTTCTGTTTGACCGTGTCTAACTAAAACCAAATTCATAAATTATCACCTTATCCATTATAACACAATCTAGCGTCAAAGATTTGGCAACCCCTTTTTTTAATAAATATTTGTTTTTTTGTGGTAAGATTAAATTGCCAAGAATGATTTGTTTTTTTTATAAAAAAAGAGCTTACATGATATAATATGAATGAGGTGAATTTTGGAATGAGAATGGTAGATTTGATTATCAAAAAGCGCGACAAAGGGGAGCTTAGCAAAAAAGAAATTGAATTTATTATCAAAGGTTATACAAATAAAACCATCCCAGATTATCAAATGAGTGCCCTTCTAATGGCGATTTATTTTAATGGTATGAATGATCAAGAAGCGACTAATTTGGCACTTGAGATGATGCATAGCGGTGATGTTTTTAATTTAGCTGCGATTAAAGGGGTTAAAATAGATAAACATTCAACAGGTGGTGTAGGCGATAAAGTTACACTTGTGCTTGGGCCTTTAATGGCTGCGTGTGGAGCTAAATTTGCTAAAATGAGTGGTCGTGGTTTAGGTCACACAGGAGGTACTTTAGATAAACTTGAAAGCATTAACAAATTTAACATTGAAATGACAGAAAAGGCCTTTATTGAACAGGTCAATAAGATTGGACTCGCAGTCATCGGACAATCGGAGAATATAACTCCTGCTGATAAACTACTTTATGCCTTAAGAGATGTTACCGGAACGGTAGCTTCAATACCACTGATTGCGGCAAGTATTATGAGTAAAAAACTCGCCAGCGGTTCAGATGCAATCTGCCTCGACATAAAAGTTGGTTCAGGAGCATTTATGACTACAATCAAAGAAGCGAGAAAACTAGCTGAATTGATGGTTTCAATTGGGAAACTTGCAAATAAAAAAGTCTCAGCTATTATAACTAATATGGATGAACCACTAGGCTATAATATCGGTAATGCTTTAGAAGTCAAAGAAGCAATCGCAGCCTTGAAAGGTGAAGGTCCAGAAGATTTGAAAATTGTTGTCTATGAAATCGCAAAGCAATTATTAAAAGCGGCAAATATTGCTGATGATGACAACTATGAACAATTACTCGATCAAAAAATAACTAGCGGAGAAGCTTTGGAAAAGTTAGTTTTAATGGTGAAAGCCCAAGGAGGCGACCACAAACAAATTCTAAATCCAGAATTGTTACCGCAAGCAAACAAAATCATCCCTTTTCAAGCTTCAAAGACAGGTTATATTGAGAAAATGAATACCGAGAACATTGGGATTGCCGCAAGTCTTCTCGGTGCGGGAAGAGAAACTATTTTAGATGAAATTGATATGGCTGTCGGTTTAGAATTTAAGAAAAAGATTGGTGATTATGTTAAAAAAGGAGATGTTATCTGTTATCTTCATGCCAATGAAAAAGGCATTGATAGCGCCCTTGCAATTTTAGCCGATGCGATTACGATTGGTCCTAGGAAAAATAAAGTCAATTTAATTGAAGGAGTCGTTTTGTGAAATATGCACTTATTACAGGCGGTGCAACCGGAATTGGGCGGGGCTTTGCAAATGCTCTTTCTGATATCGGTTATAACTTAATCTTAACTTCAAGAAACCTTGATAACTTAGCGCAAGCTAAAAAAGAAATTGAAAAAAAATATAGTAATAAAGTCCAAATCTTTATTTGCGATTTAACACTGCCAGAAATGCGCAAAAAATTGTTTAATTACACCTCTAATTACAATGTTAGTGTAGTTATAAACAATGCTGGAATTGGTTATTCAAGCGATTTTTATTCTGGCGACTTAGAAAGGGAAAAATATTTAATTGAGTTAAACCTAATTGCTTTACACGATGTTTTCAAACATTATTATCAAATTTTTTATGACCAAAAAAGTGGACGGATTATTAATGTTTCATCGTTAGGTTCACTCTTTCCAGGCCCAAATGCAGCAACCTATTTTGCAAATAAAGCTTATGTGACAAGCTTAACTAGATCGGTTGCCATAGAGGCTCGCAAACAAGGAGTTGAGGTCCAAGTCTTATGTCCTGGAAGTACTAAAACACAGTTTTATAAAACAGCTGGTACAAAACCAACTTCTTATCGCGGAAATCCAAATGCTGTAGCCAGAAAAGCTGTTGAATCCAAAAGGGTGATGATTGTTCCGGGCTTTAAAGCTAAAGCAATCCACCTTCTAACAAAAATTCTTCCAAGCGCTCTTATTGGTAGAATTGCATATTATCGACAAAGAAGAAAAAAAGTAAAAGAGTAGAAAAAAGATTATAAAATGATATAATGAAGATGGTTACTACGGGGAGCATTATGCTGAGAGGATTAATAATCGACCCGCAAACCTGATCTGGATAATACCAGCGGAGGAATAGTAATAATAGTTTTGTAAATATTATTCTTTTGGGTAAATCCAGAGGAATTTTTTCATTTTTAAAGGAGGTCCAAATGAACAAAGAAGTATTAAAATTAACTGAAACTTCGATTTTAGTTGCATTAGCGATATTACTACATATGATTGGTCTTTTCGTTCCACTATTTCAAATGCCACAAGGTGGTTTTATTTCCCTCGTTTTATTACCATTAGTTATTGTTAGTTTAAGACATGGCTATTTATATGGTTTTTTATCAGGAATTGTTGCTGGTATTATTATTACAACCTTTGATGGGTTTGTCATTCATTGGGGATCGTTAATCTTTGATTATATTTTAGCTTTTGGTTTAGTGGGCATTACTGCAGCATTTAAAAAAGATGCTCTTGATAAGAAGATAAGTAAGTTCATCTTAGCCTTAACAGTCGCATCCGTTATAAGATATTTAATGCACAGCCTCTCAGGAGTTATCTTTTTCTCTGAGTTTGCTGAAGGGAAAAATGTTATTTTATATTCATTTGTCCTCTATAATTTGCCTTATTTAGGAATCTCTTATTTAGTCAGTCTAATTGTGGGAATTTTAATTTATCCAAGTTTAAATGTAATTTTGAAAAAAACCAAATAATTATTTTTTAAGCTTAGGAATAATGTGATGATCAATAACAGTTAAATAATCAATTCGAGGATTAAGAGAGAAGCTTATTAAATGAGCTTCTTTTTGAAATGTCTTGTAGCTAATGGATTTCCTGCCACCTTTCAAAGAATTGTTATAACATCTTTCAAGAACTTCAAAAGGTAAATAATAGTATTCGTTATGAGCTTTAAAATAAACAATTAAAAAGCCAATTCCGCCTGCTTCAGTAATTTGTCTTAAATGTTTAACCTGATGGTCATGAACATTGGCGAGTGGAATTGAAGTCGCACTTTGAGTTTCTTTACAATCAAAATCAACATAATAACCGCGATAAATCCCATTAAAGTCAGTTGTTGAAGGGGTTTTGTAGTAGGCCTCAGTAATCTTAGCTTTATTTCGGCTTGGATAGGAGACATTTACAACTTGAACTGGTGTTGGTTTTTTGTAAATAACCGCTCTTTTTGTTTCGAGGTAAAACTGATTTGTAATTTCAATATCAGACTCTAAAGTCATTCCTAAGTTAGACATCGAAGTCTTTTTAACAACTCTTTTTTTGGGAATTGGATGTTTTATCATAATATCACCACCTTTATTATACACGATTTTAAACTTTAGAAAAACAAACTAAAAAAGAATAAGTGTCAAAAAATCTTAAAATAATGTTATAATATAATAGATAAAGCCACTTTGAGGAGTGATTAAAGTGAAGTTACAAGTTTACGCTTTAGGTGGTCTTGGCGAAAATGGTAAAAATTTATATGTTATTGATGTTGAAAAAGAACTTTTCGTTTTAGATGCTGGAATTAAATACCCGACTAGAGAACTTTATGGAATAGATGAAATCATTCCTGATTTTAAAGTTTTATTGAGTAGAAAAGAGCAGATTAGAGGCTTTTTCTTATCCCATGCACATGAAGATCATATCGGAGCTTTACCGCATATTTTACAAGAAATTAAAGCACCGGTTTATGCTACCGATTTTACAATGGAACTGATTAAAGACCAATTAAAAGAGAAGGATGTTCCGTTAGAAGATTTAAAATTAATAACTGTTGATCAAAACTCAACAATTAAATTTGGCAATGTAAAAGTAACTTTTTTTAAGACGACTCATTCAATTCCTGAGAGCATTGGAATTGCAGTTCAAACATTTGATGGAACAATCGTTTACACTAGTAACTACACTTTTAATCAAACCGGGGATCAGCGTTATCAAACAGATTTTCAAAAGATTAATGAAATTGCGGAAAAAGAAGTTTTATTATTGATGAATGAATCGCTCGGTAGTAATAAGGTTTTAAATGGAAATAAAAATCAAATGTTAGAGATTGAGTTAAACAAAGCGATTTCAAGTGCGACTGAACGGATAATTGTTTCTCTTTTTTCAAGTGATTTGCAAAAGATTCAAAAAGTTATTGATATCGCCTTAAGTTATGAAAAACGGATTGCGATAATTGGAAGAAGGGCGCAAAGAATTGTCGATATCGCACTTAAGATGAACTATTTATCAATACCGCCAGACCGGCTAACAAACTTAAGATTTATAGATGAGAAAAATAAAAACGATGACCCTGATTTGGTCTGTTTAGTCACTGGAGAGCGGCATGAACCATTTTATATGCTCCAAAGAATGGTTAAAAAAATTGACAGACTGATTCATGTCAATGAATATGACACAATTATTATCGCTACAGCACCGATACCAGGGACTGAGAAAATGGCTGCGCGAACATTTGATTTGCTATATCGTAGCGAAGCAAATATCGTGATGATTGATCAAGAATATTTAACTGCCAATCATGCGACAAGTGAAGAGATTAAAATGATGATTAGTATGTTAAAACCAAAATATATTATGCCAGTAATAGGTGAATATAGAATGCAATATCAAGTTCTCAATATTGCTAAACAAATGGGATATACTGACCAAGAAGTTTTTTTGCTCAATAATGGCGATGCACTCCGACTCGATGATCAAAAGCCACTGATTCAAAAGGGACGCTACCGGACCGGAGACATTATGATTGATGGGATTAGTTTAGGGGATATAAATGAAATAGTTATTCATGACCGAGAACTCTTGAGTGAAGATGGTGTTTTAATTTGTATTGCTCACCTTAATCCGGTAACTAAAGAGATTAAAGGTGAGATAAAAATAATAACCAAAGGATTTATAACTGAAGAAGATAAAGAGAGTATTAAAGTTGAATTAAAGAAGATTTGTCGGGAACAAATAAATCTTCATTTTGGTAATAAATATGTTAATTGGAATGAACTTAAAAACACAATCCGTGATGAATTCAATAAATATCTTTACAAAGAATTGCGACGTAGGCCAGTTACAATTCCAGTTTTAATAGCGGTTGATAATGATGAAAAAAATTAAACCAAAAAACCCAACATTTAAAACAGAATTTTTTGTCAATCCAATCTTAAGCGTAATCTTTTTAGTTTTATTTATTTTAAATGCTTTAGAAATTAATTTTCTTGAATTGACAATTAATCTTCGCGTTCTTTATGGAATCTTACTTTTTGTTTTATTTCTGTTTTTCGTCTTTAAGTCAATTGTAAATCTAATGTATAAAGTCGAAATAACTGCTAATTTTATCGCTTTTTTCTATCCAACAAAAAAATACAATCGACGACTTTTAATCGCTGACATTACAGAATATCGTTTTAAAACAAACCGGACAAAGGACGACACTCTAATTTTATTTTTAAAAGGAGCAGAGGTTGCAAAGCTAGGTTTGAAAAGATATTCATCTGAACAAAGAAAAGAAATTATTCAAGAAATAAAAGCCCGCGGTGGACTTAAATAAAAAGCAACTCAAGTGGTTGCTTTTGCTTTTTCAAGGGCTTCTAAACGCTTTTTTAAGGCGGTTTCATAACTCGACTCCGCTTTTGGTTGATAGTAAATATCCCCTTTAATATTATCTGGCAAGTATTGTTGGTTGACAATACTGTTTTTATAATCATGAGGTAGTTTATAAATTGTTGGATCTTTTAAAATTTCCCGATTTAAAATCTGCTTTGGAATTGGACCACAACCACCACTTTTATAACGTTCTAAAGCTTGCTCGATTGCCATAAACGCAGTATTAGATTTTGGCGATAAAGCAGCGTCAATCACGGCTACCGAAAGGGGAATTCTCGCCTCAGGAAAGCCAACTTGTAAAGCCGCATCACAACAAGCCTTAACTTTGACTCCTAAAAGCGGATTTGCAAGTCCGATATCTTCATAAACTATTACTAATAGTCTTCTTACAATTGAAGCTAAATCTTCTAAAGCGATTAAACGTGCTAAATAATGAAGGCTGGCATTGACATCAGAGCCACGAATTGCTTTTTGAAAAGCTGATAAAATATCATGTAAATCTTCTTTTCCCAACACTAAAGAGCGATCTCCTAAAGCTCTTTTGGCAATTGGTAGTGTAATTTGATCGCTTTTTTCGGCGTAGATAACAATAATTTCTAACATATTGATTGCACTTCTTAAATCACCAGCAGCAATCATCGCAAGATAGTTATAAACATTGTTTTTAATTACCCCATCGTAATCAATTAAGTTATTATTAACAAGATTGATTAAAGCTTTTTCGATATCAGCAGTTTTTAAGTCAGCAACCTCATAAATGTGACATCTTGAGCGAATCGCCGGATTAACTGCGACATAAGGATTTTCAGTAGTAATACCAATAATTTTAACTTTACCTGACTCTAAAAAAGGCAATAAATAGTCTTGCGTATCAGATTTCATTCTCTGAATTTCATCAACAATTATTAAAATATCATGAAAAATTGTTTTATCACAAATCTCTTTTAATTGCGCTTTATTATCTGTTGAAGCATTGAAATGGTAGTAATCAAGATTTAAAAGTTTTGCAGTGATGATTGCGATTGTCGTTTTACCTGTTCCGGGGTTACCAGCTAAAATAAAACTAACAATTTTTTTTGCAGCGATAAGTTTTGTTAATGCTCCTTCTGGACCGACTAAATGATCTTGACCGACAACATCTTTAAAACTTTGCGGTCGTAATTGAAAAGCTAATGGTTTCATAGTTTCACTTCCTAAGTATTATATAGTATAATTATAACATACTGCTTAAATTAATTTTCAACTTGATTGAGTTGTTTTAGGTGCGAAGAAACAAAAAAAAGATTTAGCTAGTTTTCCGCCTAAAGATTGAAAAAACATTGCATTTGGAGTACAATATTTTTATATGAAAGGAAGAGTAAAAAATGAACTTTAAAGATTTTGTAGCAACAATTCCAGATTTTCCAACTAAAGGAGTTCAATTCCGCGATATTACACCATTAATGCTTAACGGGAAGGCATACAAAAAGGCTTGCGATCAGATGATTGAATTTGCTAAAGAGGTTAAAGCGGATGTTATTGTTGGACCAGAGGCTCGGGGGTTTATTTTTGGTTGTCCTGTATCTTATGCTTTACAAATCGGTTTTGCTCCAGTTAGAAAACCGGATAAATTACCGCGCGAAACTGTCAGCGTGAAATATGATTTAGAATATGGTTCAAATGAACTTACCATTCATTCTGATGCGATAAAAAAGGGAGACAACGTTTTAATTGTTGATGATCTTTTAGCGACAGGAGGCACTGTAGAAGCAACCGTAAAACTTGTTAAAAAGTTAGGCGGTAATGTCGTTGGTGCAACTTTTTTCATTGAACTTGAAGACTTAAAAGGAAGAGAAAAACTCAAAGGTATTCCTCTGTTTGTGCTCTTGAAATATTAAAAAAGGAGGTTTTTTGTGGATCTAATCAGTTTTCCGGTTTTAAAGGAGAAAATCCAAACCTACATTCATAAAAAAGAAGATTTAAAACGCATTGATGAAGCATATCAACTTGCGCTTTTTAAGCATGAAGGTCAATATCGGCGAAGCGGTGATCCCTACATTACCCATCCTGTTGCGGTCTGTTATATCTTGGCAGAACTTTCAAGTGGTCCAAATACGTTAATTGCGGCATTATTACACGATTTAGTCGAGGATACAGACACAACCTTAAAAGAAATCGACCAAAAATTTGGTGATGATGTTAAAATTTTAGTTGATGGTGTAACAAAAATCTCAAAATTAAGCTATACCCAAGAGATTTCGCAAGCAGAAAATCATCAAAAGATGTTGCTGGCGATGAGTAAAGACATTCGAGTTATTTTAATTAAAATTGCTGACCGTCTTCATAATATGCGAACAATCGATCATCAAGTTTTCGACAAAAGAATTAAAATTGCCAATGAAACGTTAGACATTTATGCACCACTCGCCCATCGTTTAGGTCTCTTTAATATTAAAGCCGAACTAGAAGATATCAGTTTAAAAGCGATTAATCCCCCTTATTTTTATCGAATAAGGAGTTTGGTCGAAAATGAAGAAAAAATCCAGACAATCGCTGTTGAACAAATGACGGAGACAATTAAAAAATATTTAAAAGAACACAAAATTAATAAATATGAAATTAGCGGTCGGACAAAATCAATTTACTCAATTTATAAAAAGATGGTCTTTCAAAACCGGGCATTTGAAGATATTTACGATATTTTAGCAATGCGAATTATTGTTGATAAAATTGAGACTTGTTATCAAGTTTTAGGAATTATTCACGCTAACTTTGTCCCAATCCCAAAACGCTTTAAAGACTATATTGCCGTGCCAAAGCCTAATATGTATCAGTCTTTACATACGACAGTTTTAACTGATAATGGTTCGATATTTGAAATTCAAATTAGAACTGAAGAGATGGATAAAGTTGCTGAGTTTGGAGTAGCTGCTCATTGGGCATATAAAGAGGGAAAAGCTTATTCAAAAGAAAAAGAACAATTTGAAATTGCCCAAAAACTAAAATGGTATAGCGAACTTCTTAAAATGAGTGAAGATAACAGCCTTTCTGATACTGAGACAGCGAGTGAGTTTGTTGAATCGGTTAAAGCAGATATCCTTTCTGCAAATGTTTATGTTTTTACCCCGCGTGGTCAAGTTATTGAATTGACAAGAGGCTGTACTCCAATAGATTTTGCTTATCGAATTCATACCGACATTGGCGATAAAGCTGTTGGGGCAATAGTCAATAACCGGATTGTCCCTTTAGATTATGAACTCCAAACAGGGGATGTTGTTAATATCCGAACAAACAAAAACTCACCGGGACCATCTGAAGATTGGTTAAAAATAGTTAAATCAAATCATGCTCGCCATAAAATTAGAAACTTTTTAAATCGGGCGAATCGCGATAAATTATACCAAATGGGAAAGGATGCTTTAGAGCGAGAAGCGATCTCCCAAAAAGCAGAACTAACAAAACTCGATGATGAATTTGTTAAAAAGCATTTCTCCAAAAATAAAATCTTAACTGTTGAAGCCTTGTATGTGGAGATCGGTAAAGGAATCTTATCAGAGAAAACGGTTATCGCAAGGCTATTAGGAAAAGAGCTTGACAAAGAACAGATGTTGCAACGTCAAATTGAAAAAGCTCAAAGAATTTTAACAACAAGCCATGAAAGCGGAATTGTTGTTGAAGGACTTACGATGCCTCAAATTAAAATTGCTAATTGCTGCCTTCCGGTTTTAAATGACCCAATTGTTGGCTTTGTAACAAGAGGATCCGGAATTGCAGTTCACCATAAAAATTGTCCCAATTTAAATGCTTTACCGCAAAAGCGTTTAATCGATGTATTTTGGGCAACCAATGTTGAAAGAAGATATCCAACAAGAGTTCAAATTGTAGCAGTGAACAGAGAAAACATTGTTGCTGATGTGATATCTTCAATTAACGCTTTAAGTATCTCAATCGCAGAAATCAATGCGGTTGTGACACCAAAACTTGAAAATATTATTGTTTTAAAAGTCTTAGTGAAAAATTTAGATGAACTAGAAAAAATGATGTTAAGACTAATGAATGTAAGTGATGTCTATACCATCGAAAGGAAATATATTTAAATGCGAGCTTTAGTCCAAAAAGTTGATTATGCAAAACTTGAGTGTGAAGGTCATTATGCGGAGATTAAAAAAGGCTATGTTGTTTTTTTAGGAGTAAAAAATGATGACACTTTAAAAGACTATGAGTTTATTTTGCGAAAAATTAAAAACTTACGAATTTTTCATGACCAAAAAGGCAAAATAAATCTCTCTTTAAAGGCTGTTAAGGGAGAAATTTTATTGATTAGTCAATTTACCCTTTATGGCGATGTAAAAAACAACAATCGACCATCATTTAGTGATGGAGCAGACAAAGAAAAAGCAGAATTTTACTATGAAAAAATGATTGAAGATTTAAGCCGTGAGTTTCCAGTTAAAACAGGTGTCTTTGGTGCTCATATGCATGTAACATATTTAAATAACGGTCCTTTTTCAATTATGATCGATTCTGAAGTAATTAGATAATAATCAATTAACTTGTTTTAATACAGTGATAAAACTTGACAATAAATTAGATAAAATATAAAATTAGTTATAAGTTAATAGTCTGATGAAGGACACGAGTTATAAGCAATTTTTAACTAGCGAAGGCGGATGGTGGAAGCGCCTAATAAATCTTATAAAAGACACGTCTGGAAGACAGTTTTAAAAAATGAGAGCTAGTGAAAATTAGAATTAAGGTGGCACCGCGTTTATGACGTCCTTAAAAATGTTTTTAAGGGTGTTTTTTTTTGAAGGTGAGAAAATGTCATTACCAGAAAGATCTTTTAATGGATTTAAACTACGAGTATTAACAATTAAAGATGCTAAAGATTATTATCAAATCGGCAAAAATAGTAAAAATATTGAATACTTAACATGGTATCCTTTTAAAAGCGTAAGGGATGCAAAAAAACAGCTCAATCAAATGTATTTAAGAAAAGCCAATTATGGCCAGCTAGATGGCTATGCAATAGTTGATGTTAAATTAAAAAAGATGATTGGAATTATTGAGTTTCATACGATAAACAGTTTTGCGAAAACAGCCCATATCGGTTATTTACTGCATCAAGATTATTGGAATCAGGGGATTACAAGCCGAGCTTTAAAAGAACTAATACAAGTTGGTTTTGAGTATTTCATGTTTAACAAATTATTTATTACAACTGTCAAAGAAAATATTGGTTCAAGAAAAGTTTGTGAAAAAAACGACTTTAAATTGATTGAAATAAAACCGCATTTTCATTACTATGAAAAGCATAATACATACCATGACTTATATATTTACACTTTAGAGAGGAAAGACTACTATGATTCAAAAACCAAAGGGAACTTATGATTTATTGCCGGAAGAGACAATTAAATATCGGGCGCTAGAAAATCACTTAATTAAACTTTTAGAAAATTATGGTTACGAGGAGATTAGAACTCCGATTTTTGAGCATTCGAACGTCTTTCATCGTGAAAGTGAACTTTCTGATATGGTCGTTAAGGAAACTTATAACTTTTTAGATAAAGCTAATCGCAGTTTAACTTTAAGACCAGAAGGCACAGCTGGTGTTATTAGAAGCTATATTGAAAACAAACTCTACGCTAATCGCGGTATTACAAAACTATTTTATTTAGGACCTAATTTCCGCTATGAACGACCACAAAAGGGACGCTATCGCCAGTTTTATCAATTTGGCGTTGAAGCCATTGGAGCTAAAAGTGCTTCGCTTGATGCTGAGATAATCGCTTTGAGCTACAAAATTATAACCTCACTAAACTTAAAACAAGTTAAAGTTAAAATTAACTCCTTAGGCGATATCGCTTCAAGAACTGAATATAAAAAAATTTTAACCAACTATTTCCTTCCCTATAAAGAAAAACTTTGTCCGGATTGTCAAAATCGAATTACTCAAAATCCAATTAGAATTTTGGACTGTAAAATCGACCAAGGACAGACTTTTGTTAAAAATGCACCGCGACCGCTTGAGTATTTAACACCGGAAGCGTTGGCTTATTTTAATGATGTATTGGGATATTTGGATAGCATGGACATTATCTATGAAATCGATGATCGCCTCGTTAGAGGACTTGATTATTATGGTCATACAGTTTTTGAAGTTGAAGCTCATATCAAAGGCTTTGGCGCCCAAAATATTTTAGGAGGCGGTGGTCATTATGAGTCACTAGTTAGCGAATTAGGTGGTCCTGAGATTTCAGGAGTTGGCGTCGCTTTTGGTATGGAGAGACTAATGCAAGCTATTGACGCAGAAAAAATAGTTATTGCCAAAGAACAAAGACCAGACTTTTATTTGTTGTATTTTGATGAAACTACGAAAAAAGCTGCCCTATCTCTCCTAATAGAATTAAGAGATTTAGGATTTAAGGGTGATATTGACCACTTAGAGCGCAGTTTTAAAAATCAGCTTAAACAAGCTATTAACTACAATCCTAAATACTTAATTATAATCGGTGAAGATGAATTAAAAGAAGACTATTATACTGTTAAAGACGTCTCCACGGAACAACAAGAAAAACTAACTTATGAACAATTGATTAAAAAACTAGGAGCTGTGAAATGAAAAAGTATACTCACAACAACAATTCGTTGACGATTGCCAATTTACAAGAAAAGGTCTATTTAAAAGGTTGGGTCGCAAAAAAACGAAATTTAGGTGGACTTGTTTTTGTCGATCTTAGAGACCGTTTTGGAATTACGCAATTAGTTATTAAACCGGACAACAAGTATTATGAACTCGCTTTAAACCTAAAAAGTGAATATGTTATTGAAGCAAAAGGAACAGTAATTGAACGGGAGAGCAAAAACAATCAGCTTAAAACTGGAGAAATTGAAATCTTAGTTGAAGAGTTAGTTCTACTAAATGATGCTAAACAAATTCCAATCGCAGTTTCCTATGATGATAATTCATTAGAAGAAACGAGATTAAAATATCGCTATTTGGATTTAAGAAGACCTCAGCAGCAACGCTATTTAATTAAACGAAATGAGATTACACAAGCAATTAGAAAAGAACTTTTAAGACAAGGCTTTTATGAATTTGAAACACCTATTTTAGGTAAAAGCACTCCCGAAGGGGCGCGGGATTTTTTAGTGCCTTCAAGACTTTATCACGGTCAGTATTATGCTTTACCACAAAGTCCCCAAATTTACAAACAACTCTATATGGTAGCCGGTTTTGAGAAGTATTTTCAAATCGCAAAATGTTTTCGCGATGAAGATTTAAGAAGCGATCGTCAACTTGAATTTACCCAAGTTGATATTGAAGCATCATTTGTTAGCGAAGAAGATATTATAAAACTAACTGAAGATATTTTAAGAACGACATTTAAAACTGTTTTAAATATCGATGTTAGAGTACCTTTTAAACGTTTAACATATCAAGAAGCGCTTAGAAAATATGGTAGCGATAAGCCTGATTTAAGATACAATTTAGAACTTTTTGATTATGATAAAAAACTCAATATTGACTTTTTAGAAGCTAAAGTTGTCCGCTTTTTAAAAGTTGAAAATGGTGCTAAGCTTTCAAGAAAAGAACTTGCTGAATTGACGGATACTGCTAAGAAAAACCATGGCGAAGGACTCGCTTTTTTAAAGTGCGAGACTGATAAATTAACTGGTTCATTAAGTAAATATTTCAACTATGAAACTGCAGTAAAAGACTTTAAATTAAATGTTGGTGATCTTTTATTAGTCGGGTTTGCTGATCAATATGAAAAGGCCTCAATTTCACTTGGAGCTGTAAGAAAGGAATTAGCAGCTAAACTTAACTTAATTCAAGCTGATCAGTTTGAGTTTTTATGGGTTGTTGACTTTCCGCTTTTTGAATATAGCGAACATCAACAGCGCTTAGTCGCAAGACATCATCCCTTTACTTCAGCGAAAAAAGATGCAGATTTTACTGGCCCATTGACCGAGATTCTCGCAAATGCCTATGATGTTGTTATTAATGGTTATGAAATCGGTGGCGGCTCAATTCGAATTCATAATAGTAATGAACAACAAAAGATGTTTAAACTTTTAGGTTTAGAAGAAAAAACAATTAAAGAAAGATTTGGCTTTTTAATTGAAGCTTTAAGTTATGGCACCCCACCTCACGGAGGAATTGCCTTAGGTCTTGACAGACTCGTGATGATTATGACAAACACCTTAAATATTCGTGATGTAATAGCCTTTCCTAAAACTCAAAATGCTCGCGATTTAATGATGGGCTCACCAAATTATGTCGATCTTGAGCAAGAACTTGAATTAGGCTTAAAGAAAGGCAATAAAGATGAGTAAAGAAATCTATTTAGCTGGAGGTTGTTTTTGGGGAGTTGAAGCTTATTTTTCTAATTTGAAAGGGGTTCTTGAAACAGAAGTTGGTTATGCCAATGGCAATATTTTAAATCCAACTTATCAAGATTTAATAAATGGAGTTGCGACCCACGCAGAAGTTGTTAAAGTAAAATATGAAATTAAACTTGATAAATTGTTAGAGCATTTTTTTCGAATTATTAACCCTTTTATTTTACATCGCCAAGGCAATGATATTGGGATTCAATATCGAACAGGAATCTATTATCTAAATCAAGATGATTTGCCAATTATTAAAAAGGTTATAAGAGAATTTGAAGCCCAACATTCAAAAAAAACAGTAGTTGAAGTTTTGCCACTAAAAAATTATACCAAAGCTGAAGAATATCATCAGGATTATTTAGTCAAAAATACAAGAGGCTATTGCCATGTTGATTTGTCGCTTTTAAGACCGGAGGAACGAAAATGAAAAGAAAAGACTATATCTCTTGGGATCAATATTTTATGGGAGTAGCACTTTTATCAGCGAAAAGAAGTAAAGATCCCAACACTCAAGTAGGAGCAACACTAGTCAATAAAGAAAAAAGAATCGTTGGGATTGGTTATAATGGTTTTCCGCGTCACATTGATGACGATGTTTTTCCTTGGTCTGAAAGTGATAAGCTTTCTACTTCCAAATACGCCTATGTCGTTCACGCTGAAGCAAATGCGATTTTAAATGCGACAACACCATTAAAAGGTGCATCTCTTTATGTAACTTTATTTCCCTGTCATGAATGTGTTAAACTGCTCATTCAAAGTGGAATCACTGAAGTTGTATATTATGATGATAAGTATAATAACACTGAAAGTGGGATTGCTGCTAAAAAGATGTTAGATGCAGCTAAAATCTCTTATCGTAAATTTAATGGTATTGATTTAAAATTATGAAAACTTTAATTCAAAAAAGAAAAGGTCTATTTAGTTTATTAAGTGCAGTTTACCTTTTGTTAATACTTTGTTTCACAATTCCGATAAAACAAAGAGCAATCGAATTACCCGGGGGGATAAGTTCAATTGCTGCTGAAATAAAAATAACCGATAAAAAAAACTCAGAGGAGTTTTATAGCATTTATATCTTGGATTATAAAAATCCAACTTTGTTTCAATTGTTTACGGCGAGATTATCAAAAGAAACCAGAGTTTATAAACCAGTTAAAACAGCTGATAAACTCGCATTCAAGCGGGGGTCGCTCTACGAAGAGTTGAGTTACCAATACTCTTTGATTACGGCCTATCAAAAAGCAAGTTTAATTGATCAGACCATCTCGATTGACTATGATTTAAAAGGTTTCACAATTATCGATAATACAAACAAAGACTTAAAAATTGCTGATCTTGTAGTTAAAGTTGATGGTCAAAACACAACAACATTTACTTTAAGTACACTTGCTGATTATTTACGAGATAAACAAGAGGCACAACTTGAGATCTTAAGAGATGAGAAACTTAAACAAATCACAATAACAAAAGGTGAAGATGGTCTTTTTGGGATTAGTTTGCTTCCTTTTTATATTATCAATGAAGCTGCACCAAATTATAAAACCTATTATCAAGACGATAAAAAGGTTGGTCCTTCAGGCGGGCTTTTACAAACCTTAAGTATTTACTATACTTTAATTGAGGTTGAACATAACTTAATTATTAGCGGAACTGGGACAATAGATGAATATGGGAAAGTTGGTCCCATCGGTGGGATTAAACAAAAACTAATAACCGCAAACGGTAAAGTCGATTTGTTTTTCTGTCCCGAAGAGCATTATGAAGAAGCGAAAGCTATTTATGATAAATTGTCAAATCCAACTTTTGAGTTAGTAAAGGTAGGTGATGTCGATGAAGCTATTCTCTACCTTAGTTGATCAGTATAAAAAATATAATGAAGTTTTAGAAGCGATACCTAAAGCTCAAAGACTTAAAAGTTGGCTTAATGCCTCTCTCTTAAGTTTTATTATTTGCCTACCTTTTTTACTTCTAATTGTAAATCTTTTTATTTATTTGAAGTTATATTATTTTTTAATTGGATTACTTAACATAGTTGTTATTGGCTTTATCTTTTTACTAAATTATTTTCAGCAATATCTTTTAGCGTTGAAATTTTTAATGATTGTTATTGTTAAAACAATTCTTTATTCACTGATTGCTAGTTCAATTATTTGGCCAATAGCGTATATAATAGGAGGGCTGTTATGAAAGGTTGGTTTGCAAGAGAAAGATTTTCTTTTATTACATCATCAATAATACTCGTTGGGATAATAGCTGATCAATTGACTAAATTACTGACAACTCTCTACCTACCAAAACAGTTCGATAGCTTTTATGAAGATCCTTTACAAGTAATCCCAAAGTTTTTCTTTTTAGTCGAACACCACAACGAAGGGGTGGCTTGGAGTCAATTTGAAGGAGTGTTTTTTGTGCTTTATATTGTCCCAATATTCGCTTTAGCAATGTTTTTTTATCTCCTTTATAAAGGTAATTTAAAAACTATGAAGACCTATTCTATTGGTTTAAGCTTAATGATTGCTGGAACAATTGGCAATTTATTAGATCGAATCTTTCTTGGTTATGTAATCGATTTTCTCTCCTTTACTTTTGGGACATATGTCTACCCAACCTTTAATCTAGCAGATTCAAGCTTAGTAATTGGAGTCGCACTTTTTTGTATCGATATCCTTTTTCTAGAACCGAAAAGAAGTCAAAAATTAAAAGGACTTAAAAATGAATTATAAAATTACTTTTACTGAACAAGAGTCGAAACGAGTTGATATTTTTATTGCTGATTATTTAGAAGATGTTTCTAGAAGTCAAGTTAAAAAAATGTTTCAAGAAGAACTTATTTTTGTTAATAGCCAAAAAGTTAAAC